>URBJ01000090.1 GCA_900546005.1 uncultured Alistipes sp.
CGAACAGTCCTTCAATCTGGCAATCCACCGTTTTCCCGGCGTATACGAACCTCGCGGACATAAATACATTACGGACTTTACCTACACCCCCTGCCCGGCCATCACCTATCGGGTCGGAGGCGTCATCCTGAAAAAAGAGCTGCTCTGGATCCACTCCAGAACCCAGCTACTGATTCGATACACGCTACTGAATGCCCGTTCGCACACCCTGTTGCGTCTGAGGCCATTCCTTGCCTTCCGTGACCGGCACGCCTTGAGCAAGGCCAACTTCTATGCCGACGGACACAGCTACCCGATTGCCAACGGAGTCAAGAACCGGCTCTACGAAGGATTCCCGTGGCTGCACCTCCAGACCAATGTGCCTTCGGAGTTCATTGCCGCTCCCGACTGGTACTACTCGTTCGAATACGCAGAGGAGATCGATCGGGGATATCCCGGCCACGAAGATCTCTTGACAACAGGCTACTTCGAGATGGAGATCAAAAAGGGACAAAGCATCATCTTCTCTGGATCGACCGAAGAGATCGATCCGAAAGAGCTGGATCAGGTATTCGAAGAGGAGCTGGCACGCCGGTCGAAAAAGATCGACTTTCTCTCCTGCCTCCGCCACTCGGCACGGCAATTCATCGTTCGACACGGCGACAAAACCGAAGTCGTAGCGGGTTATCCGTGGTTCGGTCGGTGGGGACGCGATACCTTCATTGCGCTGCCGGGCATCACCTTAACGCAAGGAGACAAGGAGTCGTGCCGCGATGTGCTCGATACAATGGTTCGCGAGATGAAAGACGGTATGTTTCCCAACATGGGCAACGCCTACAACTCGGTAGATGCCCCGCTGTGGTTCTTCTGGACCCTGCAAAACTTCGAAAAGGCCGCAGGCGGAGCGAAAAAAATATGGCACATGTATGGGAATGCGATGAAAGATATTCTGAACTCCTACATGAAAGGCGGCGACTACGTGCAGGTTAGGGAGAACGGTCTGGTTTGGGCCGCACACCCGAATTACGCCATGACGTGGATGGATGCCGTTGTCGACGGTCATCCGGTAACCGGGCGTGAAGGCTATCAGGTCGAGATCAATGCTCTGTGGTATAATGCCGTGTGCTACACGATCGAGTTGGCCCGGAAAAACAGAGAGAAAGATTTCGTGGAAAAATGGAAGTCGTTCCCCGAACGAATCAAAGAGTCGTTCCTACGCCTGTTCTGGTACGAGAAAGAGGAGTTCCTCGCCGACTATGTCAACGACGGAGGACAAAATACGGATATCCGACCCAATCAGATCATCGCTTGTGCCATGCCCTACGGCATGCTCAGCGACATACAGAAACAGAAGGTGATCGATAAGGTCCGCCGCCATCTGCTGACCCCGAACGGGCTGCGAACACTCTCTCCGCGTAATCCGATGTACCACGGTCACTACACCGGAGACCAACCCTCCCGCGACCGGGCCTATCACCAAGGAACTGCATGGCCGTGGCTACTGGAACACTACGTCAAGGCCAATTTCGACCTCTACGGCAAGGATTTTATCAACGAAGCCACCGAGATCCTGCAGAACTTCGAAGAAGACATCAGCGTAAGCGGAATCGCGTCGATCAACGAAATTTATGACGGAGATCCACCACACCATCCTCGTGGTGCGATCTCGCAGGCATGGAGTGTCGGAGCAATTTTGCGTATCGATCAGATGATCAAAGCGTACTCCAAATCGAAATAGATATTTATTGTATAACATATAAAAAACACGAAGGCACATGAAGGTATTGATGTTCGGATGGGAATTTCCCCCCCACATTGCAGGAGGTCTCGGCACGGCATGTTACGGACTGACACGCGGACTCGCCAAACAGGGTACGGAGGTCATTTTCGTCGTACCGAAAGCCTATGGTGATGAAGATAAACGTTTCGTGCACGTTGTCAATGCGAGCGACATCGAAATTCCGGCAGGGGAAGTCATCGATGCCGAGATGCGGGACAAGTTGACCTTTATCCATATAGACTCCAATCTGATTCCGTACGTATCCCCCGAGGAGTTCGACGAACAGGCACAGGAGATTCACTCGCAAGAGACCAGATACACGGTACGCGACGCATGGAAGGAGCGTTATGCCTTTTCCGGAAAGTACGGACCGAACCTGATGGAAGAGGTCGCTCGTTTTGCCATGGTTGCGGGACAGATTGCCCGCGATATGGCGGGGCAGTTCGATGTCATCCACGCACACGACTGGCTGACCTACTACGCAGGCATAGCGGCCAAACGAATCTCCGGGAAACCGTTAGTGGTACACATGCACGCGACAGAATTCGACCGGAGCGGCGAACACATCAATCAGGAGGTCTACAACATCGAACGGGCCGGTATGGAGGCCGCAGACCGCGTGATCGCCGTGAGCAACCTGACGCGGAACATCGTCATCGAGAAATACGGGATTCCCGCCGAGAAGGTCGTAACGGTCCACAACGCCGTACGTTTCGAGACGAAGGAGACCGATGAAGCCGAACGTGGCGTCTCCGACAAGATCGTCACCTTTCTGGGCCGGATCACCTATCAGAAAGGGCCCGACTACTTTGTCGAGGCAGCCGCCAAGGTGCTTAAACGGATGAACAACGTTCGGTTCGTAATGGCCGGAAGCGGCGACATGCTGAAACACATCGTCCGTCGTGTAGCCAAACTGGGGATTGCCGACCGGTTCCACTTTACCGGATTCCTGAAGGGAGACGAGGTTCAAAAGATGTTCGGAATGAGCGATGTATATGTCATGCCATCCGTATCGGAGCCCTTTGGTATCTCTCCGCTCGAAGCCATGAAATCGAACGTACCCGTGATCATCTCCAAACAGTCCGGAGTGGCCGAGGTCTTGGATTACGCGCTGAAGGTGGATTACTGGGATGTAGACGCGCTGGCCGATGCCATATACGGATTGCTGCAATATCCCTCACTGGCTGCCATGTCGGCTGCTCGGGGAAAGAACGAAGTGGTCAACCTGAAATGGAGCGATGCCGCAAGAAAGGTTATCGAGGTATATCGCTCCGTCGCAGGAGACAAATAGACCGGGATCGCATCGAACACATGCTCAGAGAGGAGTATTTAAGTAGTTGAATTATCAAAAAAAGATCGATATGAAAACGATATGCATCTATTTTCAGGTACATCAACCGCTACGATTAAAAAAGTACCGGTTCTTCAATATGGGGAAGGATCATGCCTATCTTGACGACTACACCAACCGCATGATCACCCAGAAGGTCGCAAGGAATTGCTATCTGCCGATGAACGGTTTGCTGCTGGACCTGATCCGGAAGTTTGGGAAAAAGTTCAAAGTGGCTTTTTCCATATCGGGAATCGCCATCGAGCAGTTCAGGATGTATGCCCCCGAAGTTCTCGACAGTTTTCAACAGTTAGCGCAGACGGGAAGTGTCGAATTCCTCGCCGAAACCTATTCACACTCATTGGCCTCACTGATCGACCAGAACGAATTCATAGCACAGGTTAAACAACACTGCAAAGTGATCGAATCGGAGTTCGGTGTGAAACCCAAGGCTTTCCGCAATACGGAGTTGATCTATTCGGATGAGATCGGACAGACCGTCGCCTCGATGGGCTTCCGCACGATGCTGACCGAAGGGGCAAAACACATTCTGGGATGGAAGAGCCCCAATTACCTATATGCCAATGCACTCAACCAAAAGTTGCACCTGCTGCTGCGGAATTTCAAACTGAGCGACGACATCGCATTCCGTTTTTCAGATCGCAGCTGGAACGAATGGCCGCTGACTGCCGACAAATATGTAAGTTGGCTCAGTAATCCCGACGTTCCGGGAGAGATGATCAACCTTTTCATGGATTACGAGACCTTCGGCGAGCACCAGAAAGCCGAGAGCGGAATCTTCGATTTCATGCGGTATTTTCCGCAAAAGGCACTGGAGGCCGGGCTGCTCTTCGCCACGCCGAGCGAGGTTTCAAAGAAATTTCAGCCCGTGGGCGTTCTCTACTCCCCCTATCCGATTTCGTGGGCCGACGAGGAGCGGGATATCACCGCATGGTTGGGCAACGATCTGCAAAACGAGGCCTTCTCCAAACTGTATGCCTTGAAGGATAAGATTCATGCCATCAACCATCCGGACTACTACCACGTATGGGACTTTATGCAAGAGTCCGACCATTTCTACTATATGGCCACCAAATGGTTCTCCGACGGCGACGTCCACAGCTACTTCAACCCGTACGACTCGCCCTACGAGGCATTCATCAATTACATGAACGTACTGAGCGATTTTGAAATCGAAGTGGGGAAAAAGTACGACGAGATCTCCAAAGAGAAAAAAACAAAATCGACTGTACGCTCAAAAGTTGCCGTACATCAGTAAACAAAAAGAAAAAGAGAGAAAAGAGAAGTAAATCAAAGAATAATTTTACTTTTGTAGTCCGAAACGGGCGACGGCCATGGCGCGCCGTTTATGAAGAAGTGAGTATAGGATGATGAAAAAGATGAGAAAATACGGTTGGATCACACTATTCGTTTTTCTGGTCGTTTCCTGCGGGAAGGACCAAAAGGCCAAAATTCAAGGAACATTCTCCGGAGTCTCGAAAGACACGGTGGTTTTGGAGATGATCTCCGCCCGCGAACGAATCGTCGTCGACACCACCGTAACCGACCAGAAAGGCGCTTACAGGTTCAAGGTAACGTTACCCGAAAAGAATCCGATGTTCTTCAATCTGATTTGCGACGGTAGCACGATACCGCTCATCGTGGCTCCCGGAGAGACCGTTACGGTCAATTCGATATGCGATCTGGGACGGAACTACACGATCGAAGGCTCCGAAAACTCCCGCCTGCTGCGCGAATTCAACACGTTCTACAACCAAAGCGTTTCGACCCTTGATTCCCTTTCTCAGCTCTTCACGAGCATTCCTTCGGACAAGCAACACGAAACCGACAAAAAGGAGGTTCTCGATCAATATCTGAAAGAGTACTACCGGATCAAACGGGATCATATCAAATTCATACTTGCCAATGCCACCTCGATGGCCTCGATCTACGCACTTTACCAGCGGCTTCCAAACGACACGTGGCTGTATGACGAAAAGAGTGACCTGATCTATTATCAGACTGTTGCAGACTCACTCTCGCGTCACTATCCGAATGCTTCACGAGTCATAGCGCTCCAAAATGAGATCGCCCAACGCAAAAAAACGATCGATCTGCTGCAACAAATATCTACATTGGAAACGAACGACAGCCTCTCGTTTCCCGAGATCAAACTTCAGGATGCATTAGGCAAAGACCAAAGTCTCTCCTCGTACAAAGGGCGACCCATTTTGTTGGATTTCTGGAGCCTTCAGGACACACACAGCAGCGTAAACAACGCCGAGATGAAAGAGCTCTACAAGAGCTATGCGGATAAGGGCTTAATCATTTTCCAAGTCTCCTTGGGTGACGAAAAGGCCGATTGGATCGCTACGGTTCGCGGGCAGAAGCTGCCGTGGGTCTGCGTCTATGATCCGAAAGGAGCCACGGGCTTGGCTGCCATGAGCTACAACGTCCAATCCGTTCCGGCCAATGTATTGATCAACAGTGAGGGGAAGATCGTCGGACGAAACATTTTCGGCGAAGAGTTGAAAAACAAGATTGCCGAACTGATCCGATAATCTGATGTACTACTTTGCCTCAGACATCCATTTGGGGTTGGCCGTCGGGCAAACCGCCGCGTACCGAGAGCGACTCTTTATCCAATGGTTGGACGAAGTCTCGGTCGATGCGGAAGCGATATTTCTTGTCGGCGACATCTTCGATTTCTGGTATGAATACAAGCGCGTCGTTCCCAAAGGCTTCACCCGTCTTCTGGGAAAACTTTCGGAACTTACGGACCGGGGAGTCGCCATCCATTTTTTTCCGGGAAATCACGACTTGTGGGCTTACGATTACTTGCAAAGCGAGTGCGGACTGATCCTGCATCCGGTCGATTACGAAATCATCGAACTGGCCGGACACCACGTATTCATCGGACATGGAGATGCGCTTGGGAAACGGAACCTATCAGGACGTCTCCTGTGCCGCATCTTCAGGAGTCATCCCCTGCGGTGGGCCTTTTCGAACTTCATCCACCCCAATGCCGCCATGCGCTTCGGACAGTGGTGGAGCGGCTCGAACAGACGGTCAAAGCCGATCAAGCATACGTTCCGTGGCTATGAAGAACCGATTGTCCGCTTCGCCGCCGATTTTGCAAAGCACCACCCAGAGATCGATCTGTTTGTCTGCGGACATATTCACTGCAACGAAGTTTTCCCCCTGACCGAAAAGTGTACGATCGCTTTTCTCGGAGAGTGGATCGACCAACCGACCTACGGGAAGCTGGATGACAAAGGATTTTCGTTGGAAACCTATCGAACCAAAATATAGAAACACAGAGTACCATGCAACAATATCTCGATCTGCTACGACACATAAAGAACAACGGAACCATCAAAAGCGACCGGACCGGTACCGGAACGATCAGTACGTTCGGGTACCAGATGCGGTTCGACCTGTCACAAGGTTTTCCGCTGTTGACCACAAAAAAACTGCATCTGCGCTCGATCATATACGAACTGCTGTGGTTCCTGCGCGGCGATACGAACATTCGTTATCTACATGAACACAATGTCACGATTTGGGACGAATGGGCAGATCAAAACGGAGACTTGGGACACATATATGGTTACCAATGGCGCAGCTGGCCGACCCCGGACGGTAAACACATCGACCAGATTACGCAGGTCATCGATCAGATCCGGAAAAATCCCGATTCGAGACGGCTGATCGTCAGCGCATGGAACGTGGCCGAGATCGATACGATGGCTCTTCCTCCGTGTCACACGCTTTTCCAATTCTACGTTGCCGACAACAAGCTCTCGTGTCAGCTCTACCAACGCAGTGCCGACGTATTTTTAGGAGTTCCGTTCAACATCGCCTCCTACGCCCTGCTGACCCAGATGGTTGCTCAAGTCACCGGATTAGAGATAGGAACGTTCGTGCACACGTTGGGCGATGCACATATCTACCTCAACCACACCGAACAGGTCGATCTGCAACTTTCACGTACACCAAGGGCACTGCCAGTCATGAAGATAAATCCCGACGTACAGTCGATCTTCGATTTCCAGTACGAAGACTTCTCGTTGGAAAACTACGATCCCTATCCGTCGATCAAAGCACCTATTGCCGTATGATTTCTTTGATCGTTGCCGTAGCTCGGAATCGAGTGATTGGGGAAGGTAATCGTTTGATTTGGCACATATCGGAAGACCTGAAGCACTTCAAAGCAATTACATCCGGCCATCCGGTCATCATGGGGCGAAAGACTTTCGAATCGCTCGGCCGCCCGCTACCCCACCGAACCAATGTCGTCATCTCGCGACAAACGGACTATCGAGCCGAAGGGTGTACCGTCGTCCACTCACTGATCGCCGCACTGCTCCTGTTCCCCGCAACGGAAGAGGTATTCATCATTGGCGGAGCACAAATCTATGCTCAAGCACTGCCGTTGGCCGATCGATTTTATCTCACTGAGGTCGATGCCGACTACTCGGGAGACACCTATTTCCCCGAATGGGACCGGTCGGAATGGAGGTTAACGGAGCACAAACCATTCCCCCGTGGAGAAAAATTCCCGCATCCTTTTGCTTTTCTCCGCTACGACCGCATCCGCCGATAGACATCGATTCATCCAGACACTGCCCGTTTCCAGAGCAACTGCAATACCGTGCTTGCTCGCCAATAGGATCTAACCGAAGTAGAGCAACATGACGCCGCACAACACGACGGCCAAAATGGCAGCTTTTTTCTTGATCTGTCGTTCATGGAAGAGCAATGCCCCAACAACAAACGTCACGACAACACCCGACCGACGAATTGTCGACACAACCGATAACAGGGCATCGGGATCGCTCAGTGCATAGAAATAGAGAAAATCGGCAACCGTCAACAAAAATGCCGTCAGGAAAATAGAGGGCTTCCACCGGAAAGGTGTAGACCGTTTTCGCGTCGGATACCACATCAGACCTACCACCACAATCATCATCACCGACTGATAGTAGTTCGTATAGGCTTGTACGGCCATACGGTCGAAATGAGCAATCAGGTATTTGTCCCACAAAGCACTTGCAGCCCCAAATAGTGTAGATGCGATCAAAAAATAGATCCACAACATTTTCCGTCGTGGCGACTCCCGATCGTCAGCCCCATCTTTCTTATCCATGTTGGACAGGACAACCAATGCCGTCAGAACCGTCAAGACTCCGATCCACTGAATCAGATCGAGACGTTCGCCGAAGATCAAGATAGCCCCCAACACGACAAAAACAGGACGCGTTGCCTTGACCGAAGCCGAAATAGTCAACGGGAGGTGCTTGGTCGCAAAAAAGCCGAAAATCCATGACCCGAGTACAATAACGGCCTTTAACAAGATACCCCAGTGTGCCTGTGTCGAGACGGGAGGGATGTAAAACATGGTGTCGCGCAGGGTGTCCGGAGCGAAAAGGCTCAAAAACTGGAACGGGAGAAAGAGGACCGCACTGATCAAGATACTACATCCCAAAACCGGCAATACGGCATTATCTTTCAGTGCACTTTTTTTAGTCACTTCATTTAACCCGAGAAAAATAGCCGAGAAAAGAGCCAGAGTCAACCACATAATCAATAGAACTTTTTCGGGGCAAACTTACAACATTTTTCAGAATTATCGGGTAAATTTTCCTGCTGTCGGGAAACGAGACTTCCTTATTTTCCGAAAAACGAGTTTTGGCTATTTTTTCTAACTTTGTATTAGGCAAATAAAAATCAATACCTATGAAAAAACTTATCGTACTTTCGGCTTTTGTACTCCTGATCTGGAGCGCATGCACCCAGACGCCCCAGCAAAAGGGTCCCGTCGCCCTGCCTACCGCAGCATTCGA
>URBJ01000091.1 GCA_900546005.1 uncultured Alistipes sp.
TCCAGCCCGAGGACGCTGATCCAGTGATAACCCCACTGCCGCCCGTCAGTGGCTGGGATGCTGCCGGTTTTATGTGTGCGAATCGAATAGCGGAACAGAGCCAGTGCATTCTGAAGCAGTTCCGCGGCAATTTTCGGTCGTCGGCATGCGTAAGCCTCTCCGACCAAGGGTGTCAGGCCCAGAGCCAGTCCTGTACCCCAAAAGAGAAAGATCGTAAAAAGTGCTCCGGCAAAGGAGACGGCGGCCAAGGCTGTCGACCCCAAATGTCCGACCATTGCACTGTCGGCCAACTGTACGATGACCTGTCCGATTTGAGCAAGAATGACCGGATAGGCCAATGTGAAGTTGGCTTTGTACTGTGGAGTGTAGCGCAGTATGCGGGTAATGGCAGACATGACCGGAGTTCTGAAAAATGTGTGCAAAGATACGCCAAAATCCTGAAAGTTCGTTAAGCGCGCCGGATTTAGTCCGGAAAGCTGTTGTCTTGTCTGTTTTATTTTGCTATCTTTGTTAAATTCACGATCTTAAACTATTTGTAGACTATGAAGAGATATTTGGGCTGGTTGATCGGTCTGTTGTGTTGTACCTCTCCCGCATTCGGAGGAGAGTCCTATACGGATTATGTGAATCCGTTTATCGGAACGGCTACGGTGGGACACACCTATCCCGGAGCGACGCTTCCGTTTGCTATGGTTCAGGTGGGACCGGATACGGGAACACAGGGTTGGGAGTATTGTGCCGGATACCACGATGCCGACAGCTCGATCATCGGATTTTCGCATACCCATTTGAGCGGAACCGGTTGTCCCGATATGGGCGATATACTGTTGATGCCGATTACCGGAGAACCCTGTTTCGAGGCCGGCTCAAAGGAGAATCCCGATTCGGGTTACCGCTCCCGATTCGATCATGCCAATGAAACGGCCCGTCCCGGCTACTACTCCGTACGTCTGGACGATTACGATATTTTTGCCGAGATGACCCTGACTTCCCGGACGGCTTTCCATCGGTATGCCTATCCGGACCAGAGCCAGAGTGGCGTGATTCTCGATTTGGGACACGGAATCGGCGACGAAACGATGCAGAGTTCGATCCGGCAGATCGACGACCGGACTTTGGTCGGGGTGCGACACTCCGCCGGATTCGTCAAGGATCATCAATACTATTTCTGTATCCGTTTTTCACGTCCGATCGAAGAGATTGTCTCCTATTGCGACGGTACGGTCGGTGAAAAAACAGAGATCGCTGGAAAAATCTGCAAAATGTACGTGGGCTTCGGAGAGGCCGAAAGCAAATCGTTGTCCGTAAAGGTTGCCCTGTCGACAGCGAGCGAAGAGGGTGCCCGCCGTAATATGGAGGCAGAGATTCCGCATTGGAATTTTAATAAAGTGATGAAGGCTGCCGATCGGGTCTGGAACGAGAATCTCGCCATGATGCAGATCGATCCGGTCGACGATAATCAGCTCGTGTCGTTCTATACGGCGCTATACCATTCGCTGATCATGCCGAATCTCGTGACGGATGTCGACGGAACCTACTCCGGTTGGGATCATAAGATTCATCAGAGTACAGAGGGGGATCTCTATACGAATTATTCGTTGTGGGATACCTATCGGGCACTGCATCCGCTCTACACGATCTTGATTCCGGCCCGGAACGAAGAGTTTATCCACTCGATGTTGCAGCGTTATCGTCAGGTCGGAGCGTTGCCGACCAACGAGTACGGACTCTGTGAAACGTATGCCATGATCGGCAATCATGCGATCCCCGTCATTGTCGACGCCTACCTGAAAGGAGCCCGTTCGTTCGATCCGGAGGAGGCCTATCGGGCGATCAAGGATGCTTCGACGATCAGCCATGTGAAGTCGGACTGGGAGAGCTACATGAAATATGGCTATTATCCGTTCGATATTGTCGAAGTGGAGTCGGTTTCGCGGACCCTCGAAGCGGCCTATGACGACCGTTGTGTGGCCCGTATGGCAGAGGCTTTGGGAAAGAAGGAGGATCTGGCGCTGTTCGAACGTCGTTCGAATTTCTATAAAAATCTGCTCGATCCCGAAACCCGTTTTATGCGGGCGCGCAATACGAAAGGTGAGTGGCGGACGCCGTTCGATCCCTTCTCTATTGCTCACGAGTTGTTGGGAGGTGACTATACGGAGGGAAATTCGTGGCAGTACACGTGGCACGTACAGCACGATGTTCCGGGTCTGGTCGAGCTGATCGGAGGAAACGAGGCCTTCTCGCACAAGCTCGATTCACTCTTTTTCTTGGATGAAGAGTTGCGCGGTGTAGCTTGGGTGTCGGATGTGACCGGACTGATCGGACAATATGCGCACGGGAACGAACCGAGCCACCATGTGGCCTATATGTACAATTATGTCGGTCAGCCCTATAAAACGCAGCGGCTCGTTCGAGAGGTGTTCGATCGGTTCTATATGGCTCGTCGTGACGGATTGTGCGGAAACGATGATTGCGGTCAGATGTCGGCTTGGTACCTCTTCTCGGCAATGGGTTTCTATCCGGTCGATCCGGCCTCGGGAGAGTATGTGCTGGGTGCACCGCAAGCGAACGAGATCGTGATGCATCTGCCCGGAAACAAAACTTTTACGATGCGGGCCGAGAATCTTTCGCGAGAGAACAAATACGTGAAGTCGGTTTCGTGGAACGGAACACCGTTGAAGGGTTTTACCATCCGTCATGCAGATATTATGAAGGGTGGAGAGTTGGTCTTCGAGATGACTGATCAGCCCGTAATGTAGTATCCAGTCTCCGGAAGGGTATCCGATAAATTGGGTCACAATCTTTTGTATTTGAAAAGTGTGCGGGCTCGTGTTGAAAGTCGATAGAAGAGCTACAGCAAAAGAAGGGTGTGACGAACAAGGGGGGGGTGAAATGTTGGTACCTAGGTGGTAAAGAGGGGAGGAAGAAAAGGTAGGGGCAGAGAGAAAGAGAAAAGAGAGCGGAAAGGGAAGAGAAAGGAAGAAGAGGGGGGAACAAGGAAGAAAGAGGAGAAGAAGGAGAAAGGGAAAAAGGGGGAAAGGGAGGAGAGTAAGGAGTGGGCCTTTTCATCGGAAGAAACTTCAATTTTCCAGCCGTCCTGTTTTGTGTAAAGACCGGAGATTTTGAATGAAAATAAAAAGAGAGGCGATCCCCAGCATAAGAGGGATCGCCTCTCTTCTCTTTTTTGGGCATCAGGATGCAATTCCGTTCTTTTGGTCTGGAGAGGTGACGGAAAAGAATAGCTCTCCTTTGCGGCATTCGATCAGGATCTTGTCGTTCGGATGAATCTTTCCGCTGATGATCCGTTCGGCCAGCGGATCCTCGATCCAGTCCAACAGGGCACGCTTCAGGGAACGTACGCCATAGTGGGCATCGTACCCTTTCCGTATCAAGTGACGTTTGGCCGTTTCGCTCATTGTGATCGTGCAGTTCATCAGAGCCCCTCTTCGATTGAGATCCTTGATCTCGAGATCGATGATGCGGAACATGTGCCGTTCGGAGAGCGGTGCAAAGGTTACGATATCGTCGATCCGGTTGATGAATTCCGGCGGGAAAGTCCGTTCCAAACCTTTGCGGTAAAACGATTCACTGTACTCCTGCTCACCTGCAGCTTTTCGCGTCGTGTTGTAGCCTACGCTGCGGCTGTGCTGCATCGCTTCGCGTGATCCGACGTTGGAGGTCATGATGATGATCGTATTACGAAAATCGACCCTGCGCCCCAGACCATCGGTCAGCCACCCTTCATCGAAGACCTGAAGCATCAGGTTGAAGATGTCGGGATGGGCCTTCTCGATCTCGTCGAACAGCAGCACGCTGTATGGATGTCGACGCACCTTTTCGGTCAGTTGTCCACCTTCGCCGTATCCCACATAGCCCGGAGGAGCTCCGATCAGTCGGCTGATGTTGTACTTCTCGGAGTATTCGCTCATGTCGATTCGGATCATCTCCTCTTCACTGCCGAACAGGTGTTTTGCCAGTTGTTTGGCAACATGGGTCTTCCCGACGCCGGTCGGGCCTATAAAGAGAAAAACACCGATCGGACGGTTGCTCTCCTTGAGTCCGGCTCTGCTGCGAAGAATTGCACGGGAAATTTTCCGTATCGCTTCGTCCTGTCCGATGACTACGGCGTTGAGGCGTCTCTCCATATCGAGCAAACGGGTCTGTTCATCTTCGGTCAGACGTGTGACCGGAATGCCGGTCATCGAAGCGATAACCTTGCGGATCGCCTCTTCGTCGATTTCGACCGGAGTCTCGGCCAACTGGTTCCTCCATTGAGCCTCCATCTCTTCGAGACGACTGCGAAGGGCACTCTCTCGGTTGCGAAGTGCGGCGGCAACCTCATAATGCTGCATCTTTATCGCCCGGTTTCGGTCTTGGGCGGCCTGCGACGCTTCACGTTCCAGATCGGTCAGCGATTCCGGGGTTTTGCCCGAGAGAAGTTGGGCGCGACTGCCCGCTTCATCCATTACGTCGATCGCCTTGTCCGGGAAAAAGCGGTCCGAAAGGTAACGGCGCGTCAGGTCGATACATGCCCGCAGCGCCTCTTCCGTATAGCGAACGCAGTGGTGTACCTCGTACCGGTCCTTGATGTTGGAGAGGATGCGGTAGGTCTCCTCGTCGGAGGGCTGTTCGATGAGCACCTTTTGAAAACGACGTTCCAATGCACTGTCTGCTTCGATCGCTTCCCGGTACTCGTTCAGTGTTGTGGCTCCGATACATTGCAGTTCTCCCCGGGCCAAAGCTGGTTTCAGAATGTTGGCCGTATCGAGTGACCCTTGCGTGCTTCCTGCTCCTACGATCGTGTGTATCTCGTCGATGAACAGGATGATGTTGCTTCCGGTCAGCTCCTTGATGATCGTGTTGATTCGTTCTTCGAACTCTCCCCGGAACTTTGTACCGGCAACGAGCGAAGAGACGTCGAGCGAGAAGATCCGCTTGTGTAACAGGGTGTAGGGCACCTTTTTCTGAATGATCCGCAGGGCCAATCCCTCGACAATGGCCGATTTACCTACGCCAGCCTCACCGATCAGTACGGGATTGTTTTTCTTGCGACGTCCGAGAATCTGGATCACCCGTTCGATCTCCGCTTCGCGTCCGACGATCGGATCGAGTTCTCCATCCGCTGCTGCACGTGTCAGATCGATGCCGAATCGCGACAACAGTTCCTCCTTTTTCTGCTTTCCGTCGGTGATGGCGATCCGCATGATGCCCGACATGAGTCGTTCGGGATGTGACGCATCGTCCGGTTCGGAGATTTCGTCCCTTGCCGCGAGCATGTTCATCTCTTCGTAGTAGTCTTCGTTGGGGGGCATATCGTCTAGTAGCGGTGAGACCGTACTCGCAGTGATGTTGTAGAGGGCCAGCACTTTCGTACTGATTGACGTGGGATCGTTTACGATGGCTTGTAGCAGATGTCCCGTATTGAGGTATGTATCGGATTTTTCCGTGCTGAATTGTCGGATCTTTTCCAATAGTTCGGTCCCGTCGAACCGATAGGTTTGCAGTGTGTTCGAAGGGGCGTCGTCCATCTGTAGCGGTCCGAGTTCCCGTTCGATCCGGATGCGGATCTGTTCGATCTCCCAATCCCGAAGCAGTTTCTTCAGAATGTAGGCAGCATGTCCGCCCTCTTGTTTCAAGACGGCCAAAAACAGATGATCCAGCGTCACCTTGTCCGAATGACGCCGGAGGGCTTCGTAGCATCCGGCCGCAAAGACGGCTGTAAGCATTTTAGTTTCCTTTGTTCGCATCATTTTTTCGAAGTTGATTTTCGAAAAAATAACGCCGGAACGATCGCTTTATTATGGAACCGGTCGTCTGGGCCATTCGCCGACCTCTAAATCGCGGATGTCCGATCCGTCGATGGTGAGCCGTACGGCAGTCCTAACTTGATGGAACCCACTGATCCCGGCAGCTCCCGGATTGATGTGGAGCAGATCGAGCGACTTGTCGTACATGATTTTCAAAATATGGGAGTGCCCGCAGACGAAAATTTTGGGACGATGGATTCTCAGTTGAATTTCGACGCCGCGAGCATAGTGGTTGGGATACCCTCCGATGTGGGTTATCATGACCGGAACCTGTTCGCAGTCGAAAAGTGTCCATTGCTCGAATTCTGATCGGACCTGTTGACCGTCGATGTTACCGTAAACCCCGTGTAGTGGTCGGAAAGCTGCAATCTGGTCGGCGGTTTCGATCGATCCAAAGTCGCCTGCGTGCCAAATCTCGTCGACCTCTGCGAAAAAGTCCCGAAGCGGCCGGTCGAAAATGCCGTGTGTGTCCGAAAGTATACCGATGCGTTTCAAAATTGAAGTGAGCTGAAATAAATCTCTTGTAAAACGATTACCTTTGTAAAGGTAACGAAATTTTCTATGCGAACAAATATTCCATTGGCGGAGCGGATGCGCCCCCGTTCGCTCGACGAATATGTCGGACAGACCCATCTGGTTGGAGAAGAGGGGGTATTCCGCCGTTTTATCGAGACGGGGAATGTTCCGTCGTTTATTTTGTGGGGACCTCCGGGTGTAGGGAAAACCTCGTTGGCCCGATTGGTAGCGACGGTGCTCGATCGGCCGTTTTTTACCCTGTCGGCCGTGAGTTCGGGGGTCAAGGAGGTGCGAGAAGTGATCGAGCAGGCCCGCAAAAGCCATTTCTTCAACAGCCCGGCGCCGTTTCTCTTTATCGATGAGATCCACCGGTTCAATAAGGCTCAGCAGGATTCACTGCTCGGGGCTGTCGAACAGGGGGTAATCACATTGATCGGTGCGACAACCGAGAATCCATCGTTCGAAGTGATTTCGCCGCTGTTGTCCCGTTGCCAGGTGTATACGTTGCAGGCGATGGAGGATCGTGATTTGCAGCGATTGCTCGATCGGGCGGTGTCGACCGATACGGAGCTCAAGGAGCGGGGCGTACGGATCGAACAGACCGAAGCGTTGTTCCGTTTTAGTGGTGGGGATGCACGCAAGCTGCTGAATATTATCGATATATTGTGTAATGCTACTGAAGGAGAAATCGTTATTAACGATAAAAACGTGACCGAGTGTCTTCAGCAGAACATTGCCTTATACGATAAAAATGGAGAGCAGCATTACGATGTAATCTCCGCTTTTATCAAATCCGTGCGGGGAAGCGATCCGAATGCGGCGATCTACTACTTGGCACGGATGTTGGCCGGGGGTGAAGATCCCAAGTTTATTGCCCGCAGGTTGGTAATTCTGGCATCGGAAGATATCGGATTGGCCAATCCGAATGCGCTGTTGTTGGCGAATGCCTGTTTCGATACGGTCCACAAGATCGGGATGCCCGAGGCGCGGATTCCGTTGGCCGAAGCGACGATCTATCTGGCAACGAGTCCGAAGAGTAACTCGGCCTATATGGCCGTTGATGCAGCGTTGCGGTTTGTCGAACACGACACGACGAATCGTCCGGTCCCGCTCCATATCCGCAATGCTCCGACCCAACTGATGAAACGTCTCGGATACGCCAAAAATTACAAGTATGCGCACGATTTCGAGGACCATTTCGTCGAGCAGGAGTTCATGCCGGCGGGTATGGAGGGTAAGAAGTTTTACATCCCGGCGGACAACCCGAAGGAGCGGGAGATCGGACAGCGGATCGAAAAGTATTGGAAGGGAAAATATTGATCTTGCGTCCGACGTTCTTTGATGGAGCGGGTTTTGGGAAAAACAGCCGAAATGGTTAACTTTACCCGATTAAATTTTTGAATTATGGAGAGAAAAGAGATATTGAGCCGTATCCCGAATCTGCGGCATGTCGACAGCGGGATGTTTTTTCTGATGGCAGGCCCTTGTGTCGTAGAGAACGAGTCGATGCTTCACGAAGTGGCCGAAACGGCGTGCCGGATCACCGAAAGGCTGAAGATCCCCTATATTTTCAAAGCCTCTTACCGGAAGGCAAACCGTTCGCGACTCGATTCATTCAGCGGAATCGGCGACGAAAAGGCCTTGAAACTGTTGGCCGGAATTCGGCGTGAGTTCGGCGTGCCGGTCGTGACCGATATACACAATCCGGAGGAGGCGGCTATGGCGGCCGAGTATGTGGATGTGTTGCAGATTCCGGCGTTTCTGTGCCGACAGACCGATCTGTTGGTTGCAGCTGCCCGGACGGGAAAGGTGATCAACATCAAAAAAGGGCAGTTTTTGGCACCGGAGGCGATGGCGTTTGCCGCAGGAAAGATCGTCGAAGCGGGCAATCCGAACGTGATGCTGACCGATCGCGGAACGACATTCGGCTATTATGATCTGATTGTCGACATGCGGGCGATCCCGACGATGCAGCGGCTCGGTTATCCGGTTGTGACCGACATTACCCACTCGTTGCAACAACCCAATCAGAGCTCGGGGGTAACGGGTGGACAGCCCGAAATGATCGAAACCATTGCCCGGGCTTCGGTGGCGGCAGGAGTCGATGGACTCTTCCTTGAGACCCACCCCGATCCTTCCGTAGCCAAGAGCGATGGGGCCAATATGTTGCGGCTCGATTTGTTGGAGGGGTTGCTCGAACGACTGTGTCGGATTCGCGAGACGATCAACGCATTTTAAGGTGAGTTGTTGGCCTCGGAGCAAAAAGAAAGAATAAAAACAGGTAAGAGAAAAAGATAGAGAAGCGTATGAAGAAAGCGTGGAAGATCGGTG
>URBJ01000092.1 GCA_900546005.1 uncultured Alistipes sp.
GCCTGCGATGTATGACAGGTTGGCTTTGGTTCCGACAGGAACCCCGTCCATGAGAAATGCGGTCCCTAAAGAGGATATGTCGTAATTGGAACTGATTCCGCTCGAGTTGCTGGTGTTGACTCCCATACCGGCTTCGCGCAGGTGGATCAGGTTGGCGGCTCCCATCGAAGGGGTAGAGGAGCGTTCGCCCGGCAGCAAGGATACCAGATCCGAAAAACTCGACGGTTGCAGGTGTTCCATGGCTTGTCGGTCAATCTTTGAGGAGCTGGTCATACCACGGGATTCGGAAGCCGTTACGACGACCTCTTTCAACCGAAGGGTGTCGGTATTCAGAAGAGCTGTCCACTCCATATCGTGATGGATTATCAGTTCTTTTATATAGGATTCGCTTCCTATATACGATATTTGCAGCGTATAGCGTCCCGTTTTGATGCCTTTCAGGATGCACACACCCTCTTCGTTGCAGAGACCCGATTGGAATCTCTTGTCCTGTTTGAGCAGAACGGATGCGAAGGGAATGGGTCGGCGGTCGGTTCTGTCCTGAACGATTACCGTTAAGGAGATTCCCGTTTCGTCGCGATGTTGGGCATGTAGCGGCGATATCAGGAGCATCCAACAACAAGAGAGTATTACGATCTGCCTTAATTCCATTTTGTTCCTTTGTTTCCGGCCCAAAATTACGGGGCAGACCTCGGGCAGGAAATCCCTAAATATGCTGAATTATTGGACCGTACATCCCCATTGTTGAGGATCGAAGACGGGAGGGAGAATGACAGTGACGTGTTGCGAAGAGGATTTAGTTAGGTTCTCACGTGCGGTATAGATACATAGGGGTAAACAACAGCGTAACTTTTGCTTTCTCTTTGCTAGATTGTTTGTTTTCAGGACTTCCAAGTGAGTGGGATTTTGCAGCGAACAGATTCTGAATACAGAACCGGGTTGATGATACAACTGTATTTGTTACGGTCAGGACAGTTGTTGCTGTATGTCTTGGGAGAATGTAGCAGAGAGAACCTCTTGGTCGGGAGGTAAAGTTTTTCAGTAGCCCGTAATAAGGTCTTTCGCAGCCGAGGAAAAAGGGAGAAAAGAGATCAGTAACTCGACATATAAAAAGCTCCGCCGAACATCTGTTCAGCGGAGCTTTTGGGTGCCCAGGAAAGGACTCGAACCTTCACGTCATTGCTAACACTAGTACCTGAAACTAGCGCGTCTACCATTTCGCCACCTGGGCCTAACTTTTTATTCTTGTGTCTGAGACACTTGTCGTGTGCCCAGAACAAGACTCGAACTTGCACGTCGTAAACCGACACTACCCCCTCAAAGTAGCGTGTCTACCAATTTCACCATCTGGGCGAGCAATATATATTTACAACGGAAAAGGGATCATTTTAAAATTCAAAGGAAAGCAACAGATAAGAGGTTTTACACTCTCTTGGTCTGCGCATTTTCCTTCTACTAACCTAAAACTACTAACCTAAAATGAACCTAAAACTTCGTCGCAAAGATAAAGCTATTTTTTTGAATAATCCAAAAGGGGTGAAAAAAAATTTTACGACTTTTGGATCTGCTATAAGAACGACTCTCAATCCTCTTCCCGGAAAGAAAGTGGTGCAAAGGTAACCAAATTTGAGCGAATGCAAAATATTCGGATGAAAAAAATGCGGATTTTTTTATTTCCCGGTTATTAATCGTATCTTTGCGACCGTTAAAGGCGCGATGGGGTAACGGGTGTCTATCTCTTTTCCCGTTTTGGAGTAGCGCTATAAGTGTAATTTTTATAAGTAATAAGTTTATGGAAACAGTCAAAATCGCCGGTGTAAAACGCGACGCTTTCGGCAAAAAAGAGAGTAAGGCCGTTCGTAAAGAGGGAATGGTTCCTTGTGTAATTTATGGAAACGGCGAAAAAACGATCCACTTCGCTGTGGATGCACGTGCGCTTAAACCTTTGATCTACACTCCTCAGTCTTATCTGGTAGAGTTCGATATCGATGGCAAGAAAGAGGTTGGTGTTATGCGTGAGGTGCAGTTCCACCCGGTTAAGGATACCGTGTTGCATGTCGATTTCTTCCACGTTGTTCCGGGCAAACCGATCGCAATTGATGTTCCGGTTCGCCTGTCGGGAAATTCGGAAGGTGTAAAACAGGGTGGTAAACTGATCTTGAGCAAACGTAAAGTACGTATCAGCGCAACGATGGAGAACCTGCCTGACGAAATCGTAGTTGATGTAACGTCACTCGGTTTGGGCAAGAGCATCTTTGTCGGTGACCTGAAATATGACAATATTACGATTCTTACGCCTGCAACGACGGCAATTTGTGCGGTTAAGATGACGCGTGCGGCTCGTGGTGCGGCAGCAGCAGCAGATTCCGGTAAGTAGTAGTCGGAAAGTATTGACGGACCGGGTTCTGGGTCCTGAAAATGGATATATCTTGTCGGAGTATCCCGGAAACGGTCCCGACAAGATATTTTTTATTTAATGATAAAACGAGTAGATCGTGAAGTATTTGATTGTCGGACTCGGAAATATCGGAGCGGAGTATGCCGAGACGCGTCACAACATCGGGTTCAAGGTGGTCGACGCTGTGGCCAAGGAGGCGGGTGTGACCTTTGCTTCCGGCCGCTATGGAGCGGTTGCTGAGGTGAAATATAAAGGGAGGACCTTCCTGCTGCTCAAACCCTCGACGTATATGAATCTGAGTGGAAAGGCGGTGTCCTATTGGTTGAAGACAGAGAAGATACCCCTTGAGAATCTCTTTGTTGTAGTGGATGATATTGCGTTGCCGTTCGGAACGATCCGCATCCGGGCAAAGGGCAGCGACGGTGGACACAACGGATTGAAAAATATAGCCGAGTTGCTCCAGAGTCAACAGTACGCGCGTCTGCGGTTTGGAATTGGAGGGGATTTTCCCCGAGGGTTTCAGGTCGACTATGTGCTCGGTACGTGGACCGATGAGGAGCAGAAGGCTCTGCCCGAACGGATTGAGGTCGCCCGGCAGGTGGTTCTCTCTTTCGGGACCGCGGGTTTGGAGCGGACGATGAACACCTTTAACAATAAGTGATCGGATATGGGGAATACGGGGAACGATTCGACAGTGAGGCTCGACAAATGGTTGTGGGCCGTGCGTATATTCAAGACCCGTTCGGATGCGGCGGATGCCTGCCGGACGAACAAGGTATTGGTGAACGGTTCGTATGTAAAGCCTTCGCGGGAGGTGCGTGTGGGGGATACGGTTACGGTCAAAAAGATGCCGGTAGTTTATACCTATCGTGTCGTGGCGTTGGTTTCGTCTCGGCAGCCGGCAAAGGAGGTGCCCAATTATGCAGAGAATCTGACTCCGCAGGAGGAGTTGGACAAGCTGTTCGTTCCGAAATTGACAATTTTCGTACAACGGGACAGAGGAACAGGACGGCCGACCAAACGGGAGCGTCGAGAAATAGATTCGTTGATGGATGAGATCTACTATGATGAGGCCGAAGATCGCGAAGATTCCGATGAGGATTGATCCCTCGCGAGTAGATCATCGAGAAACAGGGGAGTTTACGTTTGCTGCCTGTACAGTTTTGAGTTTGAGCGAGTAAAACGGAAGCAGGGTTAGGTAAAGAATGGAGGAGGGTAACGAATATCTCCGTTTCCCCGATCCTGTGGATGATGTCGGTGTCGCAGAATTGCTGCGGTTTTTAGGACGCAGGAGAGATAAACGAGAAAGAGAGGAATCGCGTAAATTTCCTCTCTTTTCTCTTTATACTATTTTTGATCCGAAGGACCCGTTTGATTCTCTTTTTGCTCGAGGAGCTGCATGGCCCGTTGTTCGTCCGAAGTCCACATCCTGAGGCCGGAGTAGTAGGTCATCTTTTTGAGGCCCACGTTGAATTCCAATTCGAACAGATCCGCGCCTGTTCTGCGATAGCGAAATTTTCTACCTTCGAAAACATGGGTTCCCGAGGGAAGCATCTTAATATCCAGCGGACGGAGGTTGTTGGGAAGCCGTTTGTGCTCCTTCTGATATTGTTCGATTTTTACGATCAGACGGAATCCCTTGTCGACCATCTCTTGTTTCATGCGAGCATATTTTATGCACGCCAAGAGACATCCGCAGGCGATTACGAGCGGGATCAAAATCAATAAAAAACGACGCTTCTTCATGACTTCTGTATTTTGAACGTGTCTCTTTTATTCTTCAATCAGATTCTCCGTCTCGTTTTCCTCTTCGGCATATTGTGCTTCCTCTTTGGCTTTCTGCTTCTCGACCCGGGATGCGATGAAGATACTCAACTCGTAGAGGGCATAAAGCGGGAGAACCACAAGGACCAGACTGAACAGGTCGGGTGGGGTAATAACGGCAGAGATGACGGTCAGAATAATGATGGCATGCCGTCGATATTTTTTGAGAAAAGCTGCGGAGACGATGCCCATCCGTGTGAGGAAGTAGATCAGCAGCGGAAGTTGAAATATGGCGGCACATCCGACCGATACGGTGAGTACGTTGGTCAGATAGGATCGTACGTCGATCATGTTCGTAATGTCGGGGCTGGCTTCGTAGGTTGACAGGAAGTTGATCGATAGCGGGACGATCAGAAAATAGCCGAAAAGCAGTCCTCCGAAGAAGCAGAGCGAGACATAAAAAACGAACATGCGGCTTTTGGCTCGTTCAAATGAGGTCAGGGCCGGTGCGATAAAGCGCCAGATTTCCCACAGTAAATAGGGAACGGCCAAGACGACACCGGTGACTAAAGAGACTTGCATGTGCAAATTGAATTGACCGCCGAGAGCCGTATTGACCATGTTCAGTTTGATGTGGTTGATGCAGAGCGATTCGTTGCCCAACAATCGGTGAGAGATGTCGCAGAGCCATTTGTTGGTGATGAAATCCGGAGACTGGGGTCCCATCAGAACGGTGTCGATAATGAACGATTTGCAGAGAAAAGCAACGATCATAATGACGAACAGCGACAGCACCCCACGCACCAAGTGGGGCCGCAGGGCTTCCAAATGCTCAAAAAAAGTCATCTCGTTATCGGATGACTCTTTGTGTTTGCTCATAGTTCAAAGACATTAACGCACAACCCCCGCCGCAATCTTTCGGTTGCGTCTCATGCATCGAGGCAAAGACGCATGGGGGCCTGTTCGGAAGGGCAGGATATTATTTGGTTGTTTCGTTTGTCGGCTTGTTTTCCGCAGTAGGAGTAGGGGTCGAAGATGCGGTTGTCTCGTTTTTCGTCTCGGCCGAGTAGTCCTTGTTGACGGCATCTTTGAACTCTTTCATACCACGTCCGAATCCGCGCATGAGTTCCGGGATCTTTTTTCCTCCGAAAAGCAACAGAATCAAGATGACAATAACAGCAATCTGCCACGGGCCGATTACACCCATTATCATTAAAGGAGCATTCATAGTTGTTAAGGTTTAAGTTAATATCTTACACAGGTGGAGGTATGCACCGCAAAGGAGGTGTCGACTCGTTTTGTGGTTGCTGAACATCCACTCCACATGTGCAAATATAACATAAAAAACGGATTTTTGTTGTATGAAACGTTTTTTTCTATGAACATCGAAGTTTTAGACATAGAAATTAAACTTGCGGCAAAATATGAAATGGCAAGAAGCGAACGGGCCGGATATGTGGTGGTAGAGAGTCCACATATCCGACCCGTTCGGTCTGATTAGACAAATAGTCTGTTGTGTCTATTTTTTGACGTTGAAGCTGTATTTGCCGGATCCGACTTCGGCAGAGACGAAGGTGTCGGCGGTCTGGACGGCTTTGATGGCCGGATTCTGTAATAGCGGCTGACCGTTTTCGGTTACGGCATCGGCCGAGGTAGCCGGGATGCGGATCAGTGCCGTTGTATTGACCGGAATCTCTACCTCCCATTTTAAACCTTCGGCCGTTTTCTGCCAGTGGCTTGCCACTTTCCCGTAAAGGGTTTCGGTGGAGGCATCCACCCAGTCGAGATTTTCAGGGAAGCAGGGCTCCATGATGATCTTCTTGAAGCCTACCTGCTGGCTGTCGGATTTGATGCCGGCGAGGTCTTCGAAGTACCACGACATCAGGTCTCCGAGCAACATGACGTGGTTGCCCGAGTTCATAGCCGGATTGGCGGTATCGCCGTTCCAGAGCTCCCAGATGGTTGTGGCACCCTTGTCGATCATGTACCCCCAACTGGGATAGCTTCGGTTCGTGGCGATGGTGTATGCGAGCTCTTTCTCGCCATTACGGGTAAGGCCTCTCATGAGGAACTGGATACCGATCAAACCGGTGCTGACGTGGCTGTTGAATTCGTTTTTGGTTTTTTCTACCACATTGGTGAAGACTTTGGCTTGGAGCGAGTCGGGTACCAAACCTTGCATCAGCGAAACAAGATTTGCCGTTACGGTGTTGTTCGCATACTGTCCGGTTTCGGCGTTGAGGAACATTTTGTTGTAGGCCTCTTTAACTTTTTGTGCCAGTTCGTTGTATGCAGGGATGTCTTCGTTGTGGCCGCTCACGGCAGCGAATTTGGCCATCATGTTGAGCAGACGGTAGTAGAAGCTGGTTCCCAACAAGCGGCCATCCGTAACACGAGTCGGATCCATCGAGTGAATCAGTTCGGGAGATTCGGGCGGCATGCACCAGTCTCCGTAGACATCCTTCACGATGATGTAGTCGGTCATGTGGGTATCCCGAATGTACTCCATCCATTTTTTCAGTGAAGCGTAGTGCTCTTTGACGGCATTTACATCGCCGTATTGGTTATAGAGCATGTCGACGATGCAGGGATAGGCTGCAGGCCAAGTGACGTTTTCCGAGTAGAACGGCCAATAGGTCGGCGACACATCGGGTATCTGTCCGTTTGGACGTTGAGAATCTTGAATATCGCGGAGCCATTTCTCATAAAGCAGAGTCGGCCGGAACATGTAACTTTCCCCGAAACTTCCCATGGCACGGTCTCCGAGCCAGCCCATTCTTTCGTCGCGTTGCGGGCAGTCGGTGGGCATACCTCGATAGTTGCCGCGGATGCCCCAGTAGGCGTTATGATAGATCTGGTTCAGCGTCGAATCGGAGCAGGCGAATGATCCGGTAGTCTCCATTTCGTCGTAGTTGACTCTTCCTTTGAACTCTTTGAGTTCCGGAACATAATCGAGTCCGGTAATCTCGACGAAGCGGAAGCCGTGGTAGGTGAATTTAGGCTCCCACGAGAACATGCCGTCTTGGGCCGGAGTGTAGATATCGGTTACGAGAGCTCCTCTGAGGTTTGCCATATAGAGCGATCCGTCGGGCTGGAGCGTCTCGGCAAAGCGCAAGCGGATGGGCTTGTCCTTAACCCCTTTGAGTGAGACGGAGAGCCATCCGACCATGTTCTGTCCCATGTCGAGAATGAGGGTTGAGTCGTTCAACTTATTGATTGCAACCGGAGTGATCGTCTCCATCGTCTTGATGTTGGGGTTGGTTTGGGCGGTCAGTGTTCCTTGCGGAGCGCCTACGATTTTTGCTTCGATCCACTCTTTGTCGTCGAAGCCGTTTTTGTTCCAGCCCTTCATCTCGAGGCGGGCATCGTACTCCTCGCCGTCGAATTCGTTGTTGGCGATAATCGGTCCGTTCGTGGTGAGTTTCCAGCTGTTGTCGGAGGTTATGATCTCCTGTTTGCCGTCTTTGTAGGTGATCTCCAGTTGGGCCAGCAGCTTCGGATAGCCGTAATGCGTAAGACTCGGTATAACGGCACCGGGCATCGTCTCTTTAGTGATCATACGCATCGAGAAGAAGCGGCCGTTCCCAAGGATAACCCCGATTGTATTTTCGCCTTCCTTGAGCTTGTCGGTCACGTCAAACGTGTTGTAGTATACACATTTCGTATAATCGGATATGGTAGGAGCAAATAGATCTCCCTCTCCGACTTGGGCTCCGTTGAGGTAGCATTCATACATACCCAGACCGGAAATATACAGCCGGGCAGAGGCGATGTTTCCCTCGACCGGAAACTCTTTGCGCAGGTACCGGGCTGCCAGACGGGTTCTCACGTCGTTAACGACATCGGTAGCGTTGAGTGCGCTGTCGATTCCGATCCATTGGGCTTTCCAGTCGGTAGAGTCGAGCAGGGCCATGGACCAATGGGCCGGTGCACTCCATACGGAGTCGCCCTTGTTCGTGGTGACCAGCACTTTCCACCAGTAGTCTTTACGGGATTCGAGTTTCGGCCCGGTGTAAGAGACGAACACGGACTGGTCTGACCCTACGACACCCGAATCCCAGATCAGGTTGGTCTCCTGATCGAGTCCAGCGGCATCGGCAGCGACTTTGATCCGATAGGCGGTCTGCATGAGATCGGGCTTCTCGGAGGCTATCTGCCACGAGAAGCGGGGCTGTTCGGCTGCAACACCCACAGGATTTTCCAATAGTTCCACGGTCATGTCGGTAATCGAGACCGTAGAGGTTTTACATCCCGACATTAGTGTCCCGTTAAAATGGGACGAGTTAAACAATTAATCAAAAAGCCCCG
>URBJ01000093.1 GCA_900546005.1 uncultured Alistipes sp.
TCAACTTCAGGGAGTACACCGAAGACGAACTAAAGAATCTCATATCCTGCACATTACGATTGAAAGAGGCCCTCGGGATCTACGGAAACCGACGTATCGCCCTCTACCGTGAACGGGATCGCCGCATGTCCGAATCATTTCTCGGATTCGATTTCCTGATGCTCCACCGATGGATCCCCAGAAAGATCCAACAGCTCCCTTTCGGCTTTCTCGAAAACCTCAAACGGCGCCGGCTGCTGATCATGAACCGAAAATTAGTCACCTCGATCCACGAAGACGATTTCTTTCTGGGACCGGTTAACGAACGCTGTATCAACTTCTTTTTCGTTGCCGAAAAGCCCGACCGGGAATAATTCATCGAAATTCGGACGTATCGTCCTGCCGCCTCCTCTATTCCGAAGCCATTAAGGTACAAACGGTTCGACCAGATAGCGATCGAGCCACTCGAAAAACTCCCGATTCCAGAAGAGCGAATTCTGCGGTTTGAAGATCTGGTGCCCTTCATCCTCGAAGGTCACCAACCGGCTCGGAACACCCCGTAAGCGCGCTGCCGTGAAGGCCTGCAAACTCTCCGTGTAGGGAATCCGGAAGTCGCCCTGCCCCGAGAAGATCAGAATCGGCGTATCCCAATTTTTCACGAAACGATGGGGTGAGTTGGCATAGGAACGCCGAGCAACTGTATCATCGCTCCAATAGGGTCCGCCCAGATCGTTGTTCGGAAACCAAAGCTCTTCGGTCGCCCCGTACATACTTTCGAGGTTGAACATACCGCAATGAGCGATAAAGGCCTTGAAGCGTTTCTGATGATGACCGGCAAGATAGAAGACCGAATAACCTCCGTAGCTCGCCCCGACGCATCCCAAACGACGGGCATCGACCCACGGCTCCGTTGCCACATCGTCGATGGCGCTCAGGTAGTCACGAATATTCTGCCCGCTGTAATCACCCGAAATCTGATCGCGCCACTCCTGTCCAAAAGAAGGCACTCCTCTACGGTTCGGAGCGACAACTATATATCCGCGAGCAGCCATCAGCTGCAGATTCCATCGGTAGCTCCAGAACTGACTGACGACACTTTGCGGACCGCCCTGACAATACAGCAGAGCCGGATAGCTTCGGGTCGAATCGAAATCGGGCGGCAGGACGACCCACGTCAACATCTGTTTTCCATCAGTCGTAGTCACCCATCGCTCCCGGACCTCTCCCATCCGGATATAATGGTAGATTTCGGGATTGGTCTCGGTAATACGCTCCAGCTCTCCACTTTCACGCTCCACGGCATACAGCTCGGCCGGCGAAGCAAGCGAAGTTACCGATGCAACGATCTTTCCCTCACGACAATCGACCGAAACGATGTCGTGCGCTCCCGAGGTAAGTGTCACGACCCGGGCGGAATCCACGCCGACGCGACACAGCTGAATCGTCCCTTGAATCGGGGAGACAAACAGCAGCGACGAATCGTTCTCCCAATGCAGATCCGTCGCATCGTAATCGAAATTTGCGGTCAGATCACGCTTTTCGCCCGTTGACAAAGACTCGACAAACAGCCGACTTTTATCCGACTCGTTCCCGGCCCGCTCCATACTCGTGTAGGCCAACATCGATCCGTCGGGCGAAAAGACAGGATATTTTTCATAACCGGGCATTCCTTCGGTCAGATTCCGTGTCGTCCCATGCTCTACATCGTAGAGATAGATATCCGAATCGGTACTGAGTGCATATTCGGTTCCCGTAGACTTCTTACAGGTATAGGCCAGAAAGGTCCCCTGCTCGTTCCACGCGATCTCCTTCATATCGAAATAGGGAGCCATCGGAGCATCCCATGCCTCCTGCGGCATCAGATCGACCCCTTCTCGGATCATGTCGTTCTTTTCGATCGGAGCAAGAAAAAGATGCCGGTAACTGCCGTCGTCCCAATAGTCCCAATGCCGGACCATCAGGTCGTCATAAACCTTGGCCTTGGCCAGAGGCAGGTCGGGACATATCTCCGCTGCACTGCGCCGGACCACCGGAACCCGCACCACATAAGCCAACCGATCGCCCGAAGGGGCTACACGGAAGCCCTCTACTCCGCCCTGAATATCGGTAATCTGGCGTCGGTTGTTTCCATTGGGCGCCGCACTCCACACCTGCATACTTCCGCCCGCATCCGACAGGAAATAGATCGTTTCCGCATCTCCGCTCCACTGAGGTGCCGATTCGTTGTAACCCGGATCGGAAACCCGAGAACTTCTACCTCCTTGCAGAGACACGGTCCGGATCTCGGTCATCCCCTTATTTTGCTCTACATCGTAGGTCGTTACGGTGTAAAGGAGCCTCTTCCCATCGGGAGAGAGAACGGGCGACCCGACCCGTTTGATCTTCCACATCACCTCCGGAGTCAGAAGTCCCTGCTCGCGCTCCGTATCGCTCAACACCTTTTCCATCTTTCCGTCTCCTGCATTAAACATCTCCGCACACGCCACCGTTGCGATCAGACCACACACTGCCGCACTCCGTATGACTGCCCGGAAAAGCCCGTATGCTCTACGTCGACACCTCATTCGGCTCCGTTTTTTTCCCGCGCAACTGCCGCATGGAAGACATCACGAATCGTACCGTACGTACCCAACAACAGCTCATCGGCCTGATCCCTCGGCACCCATTCGGCTTTGGTAATTCCCTCTACCGTTTGGGGCGCCGGAGTGGCTTCACCCTGATAGTACATCCGGAACCATGAGGTTCGTTTCACGATCCACTCACCGTGCATCTGATAACAGTGGAAGGTTTGCGTGAGCAGCTCTCCACACTTCAAATCCTGTTGCGCCAAGGCACACTCTTCACTCACCTCACGTACGGCACATGTTTCGATTGCCTCACCGACTTCGCGTTTTCCCTTCGGAAGGTCCCACTTCCCGTTTCGGAAGATCATCAGAATCCGGTTCGAACGGTCGGTGACCCATCCCCCTCCGGCCTCGATAAAACGCAACGATGAACAAAATTGCTCGAAAAGAGCAGACGAATCGTCAGATATTAGGTATAACTTTTTGGTAAATTGAAGTTTTTGCAACAACTTTGTGATAGAAAACGTATCATTCAGATTAATATGCATCCGAAGTGCTTCGTTTTCGGGGTCCGTCGGCTCTTGTTCTACGAACAAAATGACGTTGTTTTCAATATAAACTTTATACATATCGTTTACAATGTATGATTTAGACAAAAAAATCGCAGAAAGCCTATTACAAATTAAGGCAATTAAATTAAATCCGGCAAATCATTTTACATGGGCATCCGGATGGTACTCTCCGATCTACTGCGACAACCGCAAGGTACTCTCCTATCCGGCGGTACGCAAGGAGATTTGCAACGGATTCGTCAAAATCATCTCCGAAAAGTATCCCGATGTCGACATCATCGCAGGAGTCGCCACAGGGGCCATCGCTCACGGAGCCTTGGTTGCCGATCGGTTGAACAAACCTTTTGTTTACGTGCGCAGCTCACCGAAAACCCACGGGCTGAACAATCAGGTAGAGGGCGAATGCTGGCAAAACGCTAAGGTCGTTGTTATCGAGGACCTCGTTTCGACCGGAGGAAGCAGCCTCTGCGCCGTCGAAGCCCTGCGGGAGAACGGATGTGACGTCTTGGGAATGGTGGCCATCTTCACCTACGAGTTTCCGACAGCCAAAGAGAACTTCGCTGCCGCCGACGTCCATCTGGACACGCTCAGCAATTACAGCACGATGATCGAGCTGGCCGTACAGGAGGGCTACGTCCATGCCGACGAACTGCAAACGCTTCAGGAGTGGCGCCGCGACCCGGCCAACTGGAAAAGATAACGCGCTCGTCGATATGGAAAAATACGAAAGCAAGCAGGTCCGTATCTTACGGCCCGCTTCGATGATTTACAATGTTTTCTCTCGGTTCGACAACCTCACGCCGGTACTGGCCGACAAGGTCGAGGGCTGGAGTGCTACGGAAGATACCTGTACGTTCAAGGCCAAAGGTTTCCCGATCTCTTTGCGAATGGTCGAAAAGGAGCCGTACAAGCTGATCAAGGTAACCGGAGAGGATGGATCGCCGATGGACTTTACGATCTGGGTACAGATGGTGAGCGTAGCCGAACAGGATACCCGTATGCGGATCGTCCTGCACGTCAAGATGAACATGATGATGAAGATGATGATCGGAGGCAAGCTCGCACAGGCCGTCGACCAGATCGCCGAGCAGATCGCCACGGCATTCAACAACGCCCCGATTCCTCCGCAAGCATAACGGACAGATCATTCAATAAAGAAGGAGAGGAGACTCATTCAACGAGACCCCTCTCTTTTTTTTCGCTTTCAAAATCTTTTGGAAAATTTTACTCCGGTTTGTGAACCCGATAGACGATTTCTGAACGCAAACCATACAACCGAACCGCTTCGGGACTCAAATAGCGGACGTAGTCGATCTCTTCGACCTCAAAACCGGCCTCGGCCAACCGCTTCCCGTAATCGCGTCCGTAGTCGCGCAGGTGATCCTTCTGCCCAAAGCAACGCTCCCGCTCATCGGGATCGGTTATCGAGGGGTCTTCGTAGGTTACCTCCCGCTCCATATTGACCGGCGAGAGCATAACGCCCCATCCGCCCGGCCGCATCACCCGGAACATCTCTCGCATGGCCAAACGATCGTCCTCAACATGCTCGAGAATATGGTTACAAAAAATAATATCGAACTCATTATCGGGAAAAGGAATCTGCTGAATATCCATCTTGACCTTTGCCAAAGGCGATTCGAGATCTGCAGTCACATAATCGAGTTTCGGCAACCGCTCGAATCTCTTGATAAAACAATATTCGGGAGCGATGTGCAGCAACCGGGCCGGCGCCTCGAAAAAGTCGGTCTCGTTCTGCAGATAGAGCCACAGCAACCGATGACGCTCCAGCGCCAGACAGTGCGGACACAGCGCATTCTCCCGTGAATGGACATACCCGTAGGGCATGAATTTCCGATAGTGCCGGCCACAAATCGGACACTCGACCCCACGACCCGCATACAACAGCCCCATCAACGGCGTACACCACTGTACGATCCGTTGAATATACTTCCGGGGCACATACCGCAAAACCAGACGAATCAACCGTTTCATACGTCTACTCCTCCTCTTTCAAAATATCGGCCACCTCGTTCTCTACCTTGTGCAGCCGCTCTTTGCACAACCGGATCAACTCGGCCGCACGTTTCACCTGTTTTCCCATCTCGTCGATGTCCATCTGCTCATCGTTAAACCGCGCAAGAATCTGCTCCACTTCACCGATGGCCTCGGCATAAGATATTTTCGACTTTTCCATAATTTTACGACTCTATTTTTTCGATTACTGCCTCCAATTTACGATTTTTCATCTCGACTTCGATGGTATCGCCCACCTGCAACGCCTCCGAATCGGCAACTCTCCGTCCCTTTCCACGAACGATGGCAAAACCCAGTTCCAATATCCGACGCGGATCGTGCGCTGCAATACGCTCCTCGAGCAGTGCGAGCGACTTCGAACGATCGTTCAGGAAATCCCGACTTCTCTGAACTAACATTTCCCGCAAATGATCGATCCGCAATAGACCATTCGAAAAGACAAACCGCGTGGCATGATGCAGCCGCGTCGACGACAGTTCGACTCGTGCACCCTGCCGCTCAATGGTAGCCGCAACCGCATGCCGCAACGCATCACGATACTGCTCCATGCGGAACAACGCCGTGCGTACCCCCGACTCCGACAACCGATTGAGCGCCGTCATCGCACACTCCAACCGTTCGGTTTCCGAATGCAACAGCGAACGGGTCGCCTCCGACAACCATCGATACGAAGCATCAAGCTCCCCCTCGAACTGCTCCATCCGATCCTTCAGCGAGACGGCCACCGCCGTCGGCGTCTTCAGGGCCACGGCTGCAACCAAATCGGCCACACTCTGATCCTTATCGTGTCCTATACCAGTCAGCACCGGAAGCGGGAACTGTGCCAAGTAGCTACACAACCGATAGCTATTAAAACACCCCAGATCGCTTTGCGATCCGCCGCCCCGGATCACCACCAACACATCGAACGCCTCATAGCGTTCAGCAGCTCTGCTCAACGCCTCGACAATCGAGTCCTCCGCCCCATTTCCCTGCATAAAGGCTTCGAACAGCGTCACCTCGAAACGATACGTCCCAGCCGATAGTTCCCGCATAAAATCCTGATACCCGGCAGCCCGAGGCGATGACACGACCGCAATCCGCTGCATGACACAAGGCAGAGGTAATTCACGGTTCATATCGTACACGCCATCCTCCTGCAGCTTCTGAATCGTCTCCAAGCGTTGTCGCTCCATATCTCCCAGCGTATAGGCCGGATCGATGTCGGTAATCTGGAGCGACAATCCGTAAAGTGCATGGTACGACACCACCACCTTGACCAACACCTTCATTCCGGCCTGAAGCTCCTGTCCCGTCGTACTCCGGAAATAGGAGGCAATCATCGCATACTGACTGCGCCAGATCACGGCAGAAGCCTTGGCCTTGGGCACATGGTTCGCACCGCCCTTCTCAACCAGTTCGAGGTAACAGTGCCCCGAAACGTTGACCTTCTTTTCGCTGATTTCGGCCGTCACCCAGTAGGGCAGCGGATGCGCCTTGTCGATTCCTTGCCGGATCAACGTCTGCAACTCATCGAGCGAGAGAGGGTGCGATGCGTTCATTTCATCTATTTATTTACCCGGAAAACCCGCTGAATGCCCTTGATACGCATCAACGAATAGATCACGGCATCGACCAGTTGCGTTCCGGTCACCTCGATATTGATCAGACCGGAGAGCATTCCTCCCGATGAGCTGAGATTCATCGACCGTATGTTGACCTTCAGGTCACGATTGATCACCTCCGCAATCTTGTTGACCAATCCGGTCGTATCATCGGCCTGAATACGGATAGTCGCCACGAACGCCCCTTTGGCTGCACTCTGCTGCCACCGGGCCGGTAACACGCGATACGGATAACGCTCCTTGAGCCGAATTGCATTCGGACAATCCTGACGATGGATCGTAATCCCGTTGTTGACGGTCGTAAATCCGAAGATTTCATCCCCGAAGATCGGATTGCAACACTTGGCCAACTTATATTCGATGTTGCTCAGCGACTCATCGATCACCAAAGCGTCGGTATTATCACTCGAAACCTTAAACGCAACCGGACCTTTCAACTCGTGATCTCCATCCAGCGTTCCGTTCAGATAACGGGTCAGAATCTCCTTGATGTCGGGCAGAATGATCTTCTGCTGTGCAATCTGTCCGTACAACTCCGTTCCCGTCTTCAACTTGTAATATTTGCACAAGGTCACCACCGCATCGTCCATTGTGATGGAAAGTTTCCAGTTCTTGATCTTACGCTCCAACTCCTCGCGTCCGAGGCTGGCCGCCTTGGCCTGCTCCTCGCGCATATAGGCCTTGATCTTGTTCCGGGCCTTACTCGTCGTGACGAAATTCAACCAATCGGCTTTGGGCTTCTGGGTCTTCGAGGTCAGAATCTCGACAATATCGCCGTTACGCAACACCTCGCGGAACGACACATTCCGATGGTTGACTTTACCGCCGATACAGCTTGCACCCAGATTGCTGTGGATCTCGAATGCAAAGTCCAGCACGGTAGCCCCTTCGTTCAGCTTTCTCAGGTCACCATTCGGCGTGAAAACAAAGATTTCGCCCGACGACAATTTGGCATCGAACTTTTGGGCGATCTCCTGATGCTGGGTCGTCTCCATGATTTCGCGCAACTTGGCAAACCACTCTTCGGTTCCCATGGCACCTCCGCTAACCCCTTTGTAGCGCCAGTGGGCCGCCACACCGTGTTCGGCAATCTCATCCATCCGTTCGCTGCGGATCTGTATCTCCACCCACCGACCGGTATCGGTGACCACCGTCGTATGGAGCGATTCGTAGCCGTTCGATTTGGGAATAGAGAGCCAATCTCGCATCCGATCGGGATTGGGGGTGTAAAAATCCGTAACGATCGAATAGATTGCCCAACACTGCGCCTTCTCCTGCTCACGCGGACAGTCGATAATAATCCGAATGGCAAACAGATCGTACACCTCGTCGAAGCCGATATGCATCCGTTTCATCTTGCGCCAGATCGAATAGATCGATTTGGTTCGGCTTTTCAAGTGGTATTTGATTCCGAGATGTTGCATCTTCTCCTCGATCGGCTTCACAAAGGCCCGAATAAACTCTTCCCGTTCCGCTGCGGTCTCGCTCAAACGACGGGAGATGTATTCATAATCCTTCGGCTCAAGGTATTTCAGTGCAATATCCTCGAGCTCCGACTTGATGTTGTACAGACCGAGCTTGTGGGCAATCTGCGCATACAGATTCAAACTCTCC
>URBJ01000094.1 GCA_900546005.1 uncultured Alistipes sp.
GCCCCATATCGCCGGATAAAATCTTCAGTCGCCTCAGGGGTCGCCTTGTCGCCCACATCCTGATTTCCGGGAATCACATACAACGGAATATCCGAATCGATCGCTTCACACAAAACTTCAAAACTCTCTTTCTGATCTTCACTATCCGCATTCTGCACCAAATTTCCGGATATGACCACAAACTCGGGCTCTAACAGATTGATGGTTTCAATCAAAGTTCGCATCGGATTTTGCGTACAACAAGAGTCGCTTCCCTCTGGACAAGGCTCCCATTGGGGATCAGTCAACTGTACGAAAAAGAAGGATTCCTGCCTCTGACCTTGCCCCCATACCATACAAGGGACACAAAACAATAGAAAAAGAGAATAAAGACATCGTTTCATAATCATTGTTTCAAAGCACCCACTCTACAACACAACATTAACCCGCCCCCACACAAACACGTTATATATCTCACAACCCTATTCATAAACTTGAATAACAACAATTATCAGGCCTAAGAAATATAAGAATGCTTTAAAACAAAAACCGATGTATTCTATTTGAAATCTATTTCGTCGTCAACTGTTCCTTGACATAGCGCAACAGGCCCTCGCAAGCATCTTCAAGCAGATCGAGTACATACTCAAATCCGTCGGCTCCACCGTAATAGGGGTCGGGGACCTCTGTCTCGTCAAACCGGACCGAAAAATCGGTCATCCGCCGGATCTCTGCCCGATGCTGTCCACGTGGAGCCTTACGCTGCAGGTCGCGGATATTCTGGTCGTCCATTCCGATAATCAGATCGAACCGGTCAAAATCCGCCGCAACAACGGGCCGGGATATCGAGGTCAACCGATACCCCCGTCGTGAGGCATGACGCTTCATACGGGGATCGGCACCCTCCCCGGCGTGGTACCCGATGATACCGGCCGAATCGATCTCAACCTGCTCCTCCATACCAGCACGCGCCACGCACGCCTTGAACACCGCCTCCGCACTCGGCGACCGGCAAATGTTTCCCAAACACACAAACAACACTTTATACTTATCGTTTCCCATAACAAATATTTTTAATCTTTTCATTTACACAAGCGAATCGTTCATCCGCCCGACAAGTGACAAAAATACGGAAAACTCCAAAAAACACCGGTCAACGCTACACACCTACCCTGCTTTTAACCGAAAATTTACGATTTTTCAGTTTTCAACTAAATTTTTAGTTCAAAATATTGCACAACTAAATTTTTAGTTTTAAATTTGTCGTAAACGATAAGACAGACTAAAATTATGAAGAGAGAGACCAACACAGAGGTGCGCGAGCTTACCAAAGCCGAACTTGAAATCATGCAGATTCTATGGGATAAGGGGAGTGCCTTCGTCCACGAGATACAAGAGTGCATGCCGGATCCGAAACCAGCCTACAACACGATATCGACATTCGTGCGGATTCTCGAAAAGAAGGGAGCGGTAGCCCACGAGGTTTGCGGGAAAAGCCACCGGTACTACCCGACTTTCGGACGCGAAGCCTACGCACGCGGGGTAATGCACGGGGTCGTGCAAAACTTTTTCAACAACTCGTATGCACAGATGGTTTCGTTTTTTTGCGAAAAGGAACATCTTTCGGTTGCCGAATCGGAAGAGATATTAGCCATTGCCCAAAAAGCCATCGCTCAAATAAAGCAACGAGAGAAGTGACATCTTCCCTTCCCATAACAATCATAATGACCAAACAACCTAATTCTACGACATCATGTATACCGAACCCCTCTATTATATCTTGGCAACACAAATCTGCCTTGCACTGTTCTGGATTTTTTACCGGATCGTGCTTGCCCGAAGAAAAACATTAGCACTCAACCGATACTTTCTGCTCACGTCGGTCGCCCTGTCGTTTCTGATTCCAGCCCTCTCCATTCCGGTTGCGGAACCCTACGGCATCATGTTCGAGGCAGCTGGTCAAACGATCGAGACCGTCACCCCTCAAGAGGAAGTTTCATCACCTGCCTCCTTCGACTGGGAGAAAGCCCTGCTCCTTATCCAACTGATCGGCAGCACGGCAGTCCTTTCGTTTCTGGTTGCAGGAATCCTCCGGTTACGGCGGGTTACCCATCATGCCACACCGATCCAAAACAGCAAAATCCGCATCTACTCCCTACAAGCCCCAGACCTTGCCTTTTCGTTTTTCAACCGCATATACCTCTCGACGGCCGACCGCGACGAAACAACCCTTCGACAAATCGTTGCACACGAAACCGCACACATCCACTTCCACCACAGTCGGGACATCGCGCTGATCTGTGTACTGCAAACTCTCTTCTGGTGGAATCCGTTCGTATGGTTGTGGAGACGTTCGCTGCGCGAAGTGCACGAATTCCAAGCGGACGACTTTGTTCTGAACAACGGCAGCGATGCGCAGCAATATATAACGCTTATGCTCAATCTAAACGGACTCAAAGTCAAATATCCGGAGTTTGCCAATGGGTTCTGCAATTCACTCACCAAAAAACGTTTAACCATGATTACACAGAACAGATCGAAATGGGCAAGATACAGAGTCTTGTGGTCTTTGCCCCTGATCGGTGCGTTGATGCTCTGCTTTTCGTTCACGGAACGACCAGAAGCACCAGAACAAACAACAACGGAGAACCACACCGACACACTAAACACAAAAATCGAGAAACCGGACTCTATGCCTAAGTTTCCGGGCGGTCAAGAAGCTTACATGCAGTGGATGAACGAGAATCTCATATTTCCTGAAAAAACTGCTCAGGAAAAAATATCAGGAACGGTTGTATGCCGATTCATCGTTCGGGCCGATGGCACAGTGGATGAGATAACCATCAAATCGAGTCCCGACCCATACCTCAGTGAAGTTGTTTTGAACGCGATGAAACACATGCCAAAGTGGGAACCCGCAATGAAAAACAACCAACCGGTCGACTGCGCCACAACTCTTCCTTTCAAATTTCGCTTCAATAATTAGCAGAAAGAAACCAACGATAATGAAGATAACCGGAAAATCCGGTTATCTTTGTTTTTTTAATCAGAGAAAATCTCTCAACATGAAATCGCTCCGTCTCTTCTGCCAAACAAGCTTTGTCGCTTTAATTCTCATCATCGGTGGATGCAATCTGACCTCATCCGATCCATCCTCCGCCCCGTTGGAAACAACGACTGCCGATACCATCAAATCGGTCTTCAGCAACCACACGTCGACCGACACGCCGTTAGAGAAGCGATTGAGGGAACAGGGATTAGTCGACATCGCTCAAATGGACTCTTCGATTGCGGTTCGCTTGGTCTATGCGACACCCTACAATTTTGTGGGTAAACGCCTCTACACCGGCCTCAACAAGGCATTCATGCTTCCTCAGGCAGCTCAGATGCTCCTCGATGCGAAACAACGGCTCAAGGCCCTGCGTCCGGATCTCAACCTGTTGGTTTACGATGCAGCCCGACCGCTATCGGTTCAACAGCAGATGTGGGATATGGTCAAAGGGACCGAAATGCGCGATTTCGTGGCCAATCCGAACAACGGACCGGGCATGCACAACTTCGGAGCCGCCGTTGACCTGACCTTGATGGATTGCACCGGACAACCCCTTCCGATGGGGTCCGGATTCGACTATTTCGGAGACGAATCCCGCACGACCGACGAACAGACTCTCGTCGACGAGGGCCGTATCACCCCCAGAGAACTCGAAAACCGTTTGCTGCTGCGGAGAGTCATGACCGAGGCGGGCTTCACCACCATCACCGAAGAGTGGTGGCACTTCAACATCATGCCTACCGAAAAAGCCCGCAAAATACTCACACCTATTGAATAAACGTACGTCAAACAGAAAACACACCGAGTCTGACGAAGGCTACCTCTTCGCCAGACTCTTTTATTTTCAATATTTTATATAAAACACTGACTGATTCAAAACTCTATTCGGCAAAATCGAGATTCACCGGACCTTGAGGCAGCGCAGCTCTCTCCTTCACCATATTGGTCGTAGGAACAGACTGATCGACTACCTCAAAAGAGATATCGCTGATCCACACCTTTCCAGAACCTTCAAGCAATACACCGAAGGCCATTGCACCCGCCTGTTGCGGAACATCGAGCACGATTTCATACTTTTTCCAATCGGTCGTACATGTTATCAAACGACAGCGATAGATCCTTCTGTTTGCTATCATCCACACGGAACCACATTCCGGCCCAATTTTTCACATTTTCGGATTTCAGATAACCCGTCATGCGTACCCGCTTGCCCAGATACTGATCCGCCGAACAGTATTGAGACAACGTTCCGAATTTTGAGGGATCCGGATTGGCTCCAGACTCCAGCAGCACCACGTTATTACCCTCCCGTTTTTCGGGCAATACCGATACTTGATAATCTTTGGGAGCTGTTCCGGCCAAAATCCACCCCTCGGGAACCCTTTCCACAGCAGTCTGAGATGACACTTCAGCTCTGCTCCCAAAAGACATCAACAATACAACCGCCACGGGCACCAAAAGCAGCGCATACCACCGACTCCGGTTCTGCCCATTCTCTCTATTCATCATGACAATACGTTTCTTCGTTTGACGATACGTATTACTTAAATGAGTGGCCCACTTAAATTTCTGTGCTCCGACGCTTTTTTTAATAATCAACATTTGATAGTCTGCCGCATCGACTCCCTGAGCCAATACCTGCCGGTCTGCTTGATATTCGTGCAATTCGCTGAGCTCTCTTCGAAATAGTTTTAACAGAGGATTGAACCAAAACAGAATTTCAACAACGGAAACCAAAACCAGATCATAAATATGGCCTTGTCCGCAATGTGCCTTCTCGTGGAGCACGACTTCATGCAGATTATCCCGATAGTCCTCTTCGGAAAGCACGGCATAACGGCCCAACGAATACGGAGAGAACTCTCCGTGAACAACGATTACATGCATACCGTCGACCTGCTCTTTTGGTGCCCGCCGCAACAGACGCCCCATCTCGAAAAGTCCGAACAGGAAACGTCCTGAAAAAAGTATGACACCCCCGACATAGAGCCAAAAAAGTATTTGCAACAGAGAAATATGCCGTTCATTGGAACGTTGAGACATTATCGTTGCTTGTGACGTATTCTGTACCTCATTCAACAGTGGTTTGTTTGCTGATTGTTTCTTCTGGACAGGAGCCACGAAGATCGGTTCCGCAGGTGACTCCTCTCCCGAAACACTTTTGACCTCAGAAACCACACCCCTCGTCTCGACCGGCCGTTCACGTAATGCCTGAAACCAACGACTCTGCTCCCCGGTTCCACCCCATTTCGGCACCGGAATGAACGGAATCAACATCGACACACACAGAATAGAGACCATAATCCATCGATTAAGCGAAAAATTCTCTTGACTGCGCATCAACAGCCGATAGCACAGATACAATATCGCAAAACACAGATTTGCGAACAACAAATAGATCAATACGGCTTCCATCTCTATTCTTCTGTTAAGGTTATTACTTTATTCCTTCTCTTTATCGCTTTTCCGTCGTGCTTCGGCCATAGCGACCAATTCACGAATCTCGTCCAACGACAGTTTTTCCTCCTCGACAAACATCGAAAGCACGGAAGCATACGAGTGCTTGAAATACTTGTCTATGACAAACTGCAACGACATCCGGCTATAATCCTCCCTCGAGACAACCGCATAGTAGCGATAGGTCGTCCCGAACTGTTCATGGCTGACAAAGCCTTTCTCTTCCAGTCCGCGCACGATAGTCGAAATCGTATTGTAGTGAGGTTTGGGGCCTTGCAGTCCGCGTATAACATCATGGACAAATTGGGGCCCATCGGTCCAGAACCGCTCCATCACCTCTTCTTCGCGTTTAGTCAAATGTTTCATCTCTGATTTATTATGATTATGTCTTATTCTATTGCGATCTGTTTTCCTGTTATCCTCTTCTACAAAGATAACCACAAAATTCAGTCTCGCAACTACCAAATCCCTCCAAACGAACTAAACTGATTAGTTTTTTTTAGAAGGACTTGATTTTCTTTGGTAGACACTAAAAATTATTCGGTGAGATCTATTTCCTTTTTTCTCTGAAAAATTGCTCCATCAACTCGCGACACTCCGCCTCGAGCACCCCGCTGCGAACGACTGTCCGGGGGTGGAACAGCGAGGGATGATAGAGGGATGAGCCCCGCTTGGGATCGGCGGCCCCATAAACGACCGTCCCGATCTGGCTCCAGAAACAGGCTCCGGCACACATAACGCACGGTTCGACCGTTACGTACAACCGACATTCGTTCAGATATTTCCCCCCTACTGCTCCTGCCGCCGCCGTCAGGGCTTGCATCTCGGCATGTGCCGTAACATCCGAAAGTGTTTCGGTCAAATTGTGCCCACGGCCGACAATCCGATCTCCATACACGACCACAGCCCCAATGGGAACCTCATCCCGCTCATAAGCCTTACGCGCCTCACCCAACGCCTGACGCATGAAAAATTCATCTTTCGCTTGCATACCTTTCATCAGAAATCACTATCTTTGAAGCCTGTTTAGCAGGGAGTAATCGCAATGAACAACCTGCTCCATACCACAAAACTATAAAAAAACAGGAATGTACAGAACGCACACATGCGGCGAACTCCGCATCGATAACCTGAATCAGAATGTAACTTTGGCCGGCTGGGTTCAAAAGGTAAGGAATCTGGGGGCCATGACTTTTATCGACATACGTGACCGCTACGGCATCACACAACTCGTCGTTGAGGAGCACTCGGACGCAGCGGTACGCGAAACAGCCGCCAAACTGGGCCGAGAATATGTTATCCAAGCCAGCGGCAAGGTGATCCAACGGGCATCGAAGAACGCGAAGATTCCGACCGGAGAGATCGAAGTGGCCGTTGACACGCTGCGGATTCTGAACGCCTCACTGACACCCCCCTTCACGATCGAAGACAACAGCGACGGTGGCGACGAACTGCGGATGAAGTACCGTTTTCTCGACCTGAGACGCAATCCGCTGAAAAAGGCGCTGATTCTGCGTCACCAGATGGCTCACGAAGTCCGCAACTTTCTCGACAGCAAAGGCTTTTTGGAGATCGAGACCCCATATCTGATCAAGTCTACGCCGGAGGGTGCACGTGACTTTGTCGTCCCCTCGCGAATGAATGCGGGTGAATTCTACGCACTGCCGCAATCCCCACAGTTGTTCAAACAGCTGCTGATGATGTCCGGTTTTGACCGTTACTATCAGATCGTTAAATGCTTCCGTGACGAAGACCTGCGCGCTGATCGTCAGCCTGAATTTACTCAGATCGATGTGGAAACTTCTTTCATGACCGCGCCGCAAGTGCGTGAAGTGATGGAAGCGCTGGTGCGTCATTTGTGGCTGGAAGTGAAGGGCGTGGATCTGGGCGATTTCCCGGTAATGACCTTTGCGGAAGCAGAACGCCGTTATGGTTCTGATAAACCGGATCTGCGTAACCCGATGGAACTGACCGACGTTGCCGATCTGCTGAAATCTGTTGAGTTTGCAGTATTTGCGGGGCCGGCGAACGATCCGAAAGGCCGTGTTGCCGCTCTACGTGTTCCGGGTGGCGCATCGCTGACCCGTAAGCAGATCGACGAATACGGTAACTTCGTTAAAATCTACGGCGCGAAAGGTCTGGCTTACATCAAAGTTAACGAACGCGCGAAAGGTCTGGAAGGTATCAACAGCCCGGTAGCGAAGTTCCTTAATGCAGAAATCATCGAAGCCATCCTGGATCGTACTGCCGCGCAAGATGGCGATATGATTTTCTTCGGTGCCGACAACAAGAAAATTGTTGCCGACGCGATGGGCGCACTGCGCCTGAAAGTGGGTAAAGACCTTGGTCTGACCGACGAAAGCAAATGGGCACCGCTGTGGGTTATCGACTTCCCGATGTTTGAAGACGACGGTGAAGGCGGCCTGACGGCAATGCACCATCCGTTCACCTCACCGAAAGACATGACTGCTGCAGAACTGAAAGCTGCACCGGAAAATGCGGTGGCGAACGCTTACGATATGGTCATCAATGGTTACGAAGTGGGCGGTGGTTCAGTACGTATCCATAATGGTGATATGCAGCAGACGGTGTTTGGTATTCTGGGTATCAACGAAGAGGAACAGCGCGAGAAATTCGGCTTCCTGCTCGACGCCCTGAAATACGGTACTCCGCCGCACGCAGGTCTGGCATTCGGTCTTGACCGTCTGACCATGCTGCTGACTGGCACCGACAATATCCGTGACGTTATCGCCTTCCCGAAAACCACGGCGGCAGCGTGTCTGATGACTGAAGCACCGAGCTTTGCTAA
>URBJ01000095.1 GCA_900546005.1 uncultured Alistipes sp.
GGAGTCGGCTGTCCCGAGATATTGGCCGACGTCGACACCAACGGACGGTTCAGCTTATGGATCAACCGTTTGCAAAAATCATGGTCGGGAATCCGAATCCCTAACGTTCCCTCTTCGGGAATCAGATTTTCGGCAACACCGCAAGCCCCGGGCAATATCAGGGTCAACGGCTTATCGGCCACCTCAAAGAGCTGCCATGCCACTTCGGGTACCTTCTTTATGTATAACGAAACCTTATCGAGATGGTCCAACAACACGAGCATGCTTTTCTTGTTGACGCTCTTTTTCAGCGCATAGATGCGCTCAACCGCCTCGGCATTGGTCGCATCGCACCCGATACCCCATACCGTATCGGTCGGATAGAGGATGATCCCTCCGCGCCGAAGCACCTCCAAAGCCTGATAAATCTGATCTTCTGCCATAAACTCAATCGTATAAACCGCACAAAAGTAGTCTATTTTATCGCGATTTCCATACTGTACCGTGGGGATTTTTCCGTATTTGCAGCCGCAGTTCCTGCTCCGTTCCATTTCGTCCACCGCTCACCGCCAAAACGGTTCGGTCTCACACCACACGCCTATCGTGTTCCGTCAGGCGTTACTCTTCAATAGGACCCGACGCAAACCCGGATCTCCGAACAAAAAAAACGGCAACCGATGACTTACTTTGCTCTATTCGCCGACCTCCAATCCCATAATGTAGTCGTTCATATAGTATCCGTTTCCTATATCGAAATCGCCCGACCGCAGCTTTTTCATCCCCATCTTCTCATAAAAATGAAGTGCTCCGTTCTCTCGATTTACATTGAGTTCAACGGAACACTTTGTTGGATGTAACTCCTTTACCGCCTCTACGGCACGTTCAAAAAGCTTTCGACCGACACCCTTCCCCTGCATGTCCGGAAGGACATAGATTTTCTGAAGATGGAACAGATCGGCACCCTCCTGCTGGATCGACACATAACCCACCGGCTTTCCCTCCTCGAAAGCCAAATAGTAGATGTGCCCCTCTTCGAGCATCTGTTTTTTCAGATTCGGAATGGAGTACATCCATTCCATCATATAGTCGATCTGATCCTGCGTCAGTATGCGGGCATACGTCGCCGGGAAGGCAACTTCCGCTATCGATCGAATCGTATCGCAATCGGCTACTGTCGATTTTCTTATCTCTATCATCGTTCTTTTATTGTTATCGAATGTCCGGCATGACACCCGGAGGTTTTGCTGTTTTGCCTGATGTCGATGGACATCACCCTGTCTTCACTCTCGGCCTAATCAGCTACGGTGTTAACAAAATTACAAAACAGACAAGAAATTACAAGGCGATTTACACTTTGCGTTCGATTCGGCGGAGAATGCTCCGCATACCCAGACAGGCCAGACAGAAGTAGACCCCGGTCAAAATCCATAAAGTGATGACCTGCCCGGACACTTCGGAGAGTGTCGCCCCCATCGTCTGAATCCGCAGAAATCCATCTACCCCGCTGCTGCTGGGCACGATCTTGCCTATCGTATAGAGCCAATCGGGAATACACTCCTTAGGCAGCGAGGCTCCACTCAACATCAGGAATGGGATCGAGGTGAACAGCAACAGAATCAGCGAGTTCTCCCTATACTTGAATAAGGTTGAGAGTGCGATTCCTCCAAAAATACAAGCTAAAACATATGGAATAAGGAAAGCAATCAGTGTTTGTGGCGCCCCGTTCTGCGGATAACCGAAGAAATAATAGTGCACCCCGAGCACATACAACAGATTGAACAGAGAGATCAACATGTAGACGGCCGATTTTCCGAGTACGATCGGCAACACAGCCATCCGCTTCTCACCGGCCGGAATCAACGTCTGATAGAGCCTCTTCTCGCGCCACGTTCCCCCGACCATACCGATACCGATCAACAGCGTCTGCTGGATGATCACCATGATAATCGCCGGCATAATAAAGGTCGCATATCCGCCATAGGGGTTATACAGGTTCTTGATGGTCAGCACCACCGGATCGCTCAACGATTTCGCCTGTTCGGACTGGGCTCCGCTCGACACGAAACGCGTCCATTCGATATTCAGTCCCGACTGCAACACACTACGTGTCACGTCGTAGAACACCTGCCGGTACATCAGAAAATAGCTGGCATCGGTATAGATCGACAGATTGATCTTTTCATTGCGGTACAGTTTCTTCTCATAATCGGCCGGAATGACGATAATTCCGTTGATCTTGCGGTCGTACAGCAAATTTTGGGCCTCTTTCAGGCTCGTCGGTTTGTAGGCAATCAACAGGTTGGGCGTCGCATCGAACATCCGGATCAGCTCGCGGCTCGCAGGCGTACGGCTTTCGTCCACAACCGCCACCGGAATGTCTCGCAGCACCTCGTTCTTATATGCCAGCGAATAGGCCGTCGCGTAGATCAGTATGGCTCCGATTACAATCAGGAGAACCCCTCCGTCATGAAAAACATAGTGAAATTCATTCCGGAAGACATCGGTCAATTCACGCCACTTCAGCTTCAAATTTTCGTATCTCATGGCTACAATTTTCCCCAGAATTTTTTATCGGTACACAACCTCTTGAGGCGAGGCATCAGAATCAGCGGCAACAGCAGGAATATCGCCATGTAGAGGAGATAGTGGACCGTATAGACAACCGGCGCACCCCGCATGGCCTGATCGATAAAAATATCGACGTAAAAGGTCAACGGAAAGAGACACCCGAAGATCTGCAACGGAAGATCCATCGCAAGGAACGGGAAAGTCAACCCCGAAAAGGTGAAGGCCAACACCGAATATCCGCCTCCGATCGAGAGTGCGAAACGCAGATTGCCCAACAGCGACACGATCGTCACTCCGATAGCCTGATAGGCCAGCACGAAAACCAACCCCGACAGGAAAAACAGCGGCACACTACCGTTCATCGGCACTCCGACATATTTGAACAGGATGGTATTCATCAGCATGCACAAGGCAAAGAAGATCACGGTGTAGGGGGTCAGTTTCCCGGCTACGGCGATCCAAATGTTGTATCCCGAGGTGGCGTACCACGCCCCCGCCGTACCGTTCTTCAGCTCCACACCGATCGTGAAAATGGTGGAGATCACCACAAAGATCAGCAACATCACCGGCAGAAAGATCGACAGCAGGTAGTAGGTGTAGTTGACATAGGGGTTGAAGAGCACGTGCTTCTCGTAATAAACCGGCATCATCTGGTCGTAGGCCTGTTTCTCGGAGAGCCCCTTCTTCATAAGGAACTGAATCTGAATACCGGACGAGAACGTTGTCACGGCCGTTTGTATGTCTTTGGTCAACATACCGTTCTTGACGAGGTTCAGATCGTTGATGTAGGCCACTACGTCACACTGTGTCGCACTGTAAATATCCTTCTCCAGACCATCGGGAATATAGACGATCGCATCGATCTTCCCCTCCTTCATCATCCGCTCGCCCTCCATCATATCGGTGATGTGGTAGGCGATCCGGGCCGAAGGAGTCGCATCGATCATCCGGGTCAGCTGACGCGACAACGGCGTATTGTCCCGATCGAGTACAGCCACGGACATGTCACGAGGCATTCCGTTGTGGAACAGCACGACGAAAAACAGGAACGAGAGGATGGGAAGCCCCAACGACAGCCGATAGAACGACTTGTGGCTGCCGAAAATCTCGATTTCCCGTATGAAAACCCGCCAGAACGCCTTCAGATACTTCATAACACCTACCCTTACCGATCCTCCTTGTTTCGGAAACTACTCGATCTTATCCCAGTCGACAATGACGCTCATTCCCGGACGTAACCCTTCAACATGGGCCTCGGGACGAGCCTTTACTTCAAACGTGCGGATATCGAAATCGCCTTTGGTTCGGGTTGCCGACCACGTCGCATACTCCGCCTGAACGGCAATGTGATCCACCTTCAGATTCATGTATCCGCCCAATCCCGGCACATAGGCCTTCATCACTGAACCGACCTTGATCTTGGGCAACAGATCCTCCTTTATATTAAAGGAGACCCACATATCCTGCATATCGAGCAACGTAACGACCGGATACCCCGCACCAATCAGCTCGCCGGGTTCGGCAATCACCGTCGAAACCTCTCCGTCGATCGGAGCATACTGTTTCGCGTCGGCCATGTAGGACTCCACTTCGGAGACCGCACCGGCTGCCTGATCGACCAACGCCGCGGCCGCCTCCCGATCCTCGCGACGAGCCCCTTCGATAGCCATATCATACTGAGATTTGGCCGCTGCCGCAGTCGTCTCCATCGCTTTCAGATTGGCCGATGCCTCATCGAACTTCTGTGCAGGCAACACGCCCGACTCATACAGATTTTTCACCCGGTCATAACTCTTCTGGGCCAACTCCACTCCCGTTTGGGCCTTTTGCCACAAGTTGTAGGCCGCAGCGATCTCCTGTGAACGTGCGCCCTTGCGTGCTTTCAGGCTCTGAGCCTGCGCCGCATTCCGGGCCGATTCGGCCTGCTTGAGCTTGGCCTCAACCTCCGGAGTACTCAACTCGAACAGCAGTTCCCCCTTTTTCACCTGCTGGCCTTCGTGAACATTCATCTGCTCGATCCGTCCGGCCAGTTTGGACGAAATCTTGACGCTCTTCACCTCAACCTCGCCCTGAATCAAATTGGGAACCGGTTTGATGGCAAACCAACTGACCAATGATACGACAACGATCACCACGACAATTCCGATGGTCAATCCGATAACATTGCTCTTTTTCATATAATCGATCGTTTTTTATGTTTCACATGATTCGGTTTACTCTTGCTCCTGTGTGCTCTCCTCGAAACGTACCGGACGAGCGGCCGAACGCTGGGCGTAATCGGTGAATGACTCGCTGATTCCCGCCGCCTCGAGCAATCGGGCCAGCATCAGATCGTAATAGTAGGCTGCCTGCAGGCGTTCGATCTTGATCTTGGCCAGATTCAGTCGGGCATCCACCACATCCGACGACGGTGCCGCACCCTCCTTGAACGCCTCCTCCTTGATGCGCAGATACTCCTCCGCAAAACGGAACGAAGCATCGATCGACGGCATCTGTTGCGAATAGGTAATCATCTCGTTGTAGAGCTTGTCGATCAGCGTCATCATATCGTTGTTGGCCTGAGCGTCGAGTGCATCGACCTGCAGCTTCTTCGTCCGGGCCGCGCTGAACTTGTACTCGCGGTTCAAACCATCGAAAATTTTGAACGACACCCCGGCACCTACGGCCCACTTCGGAAGAATCGGAGTAACCTGATAGTTATACAGCGATGCGATTCCCATCAGGGCCACCTGAGGCGCAAAATCGGCCCGTGTCAGACGGATATTCTCCTGCGCCAACTGTTTGGCCAGATTGACCTGCTTCAGCAGCGGGTTCTGGTCGGCCGCACACTGTTTAAAGTAATCGACCGGCTCGATCTGGTCCAGAATAAACATATCGGAGACCGGACGGTACGCAATGCTGTCGGATACATTCAGCGTATTTCCGAGCGCACTGACCAATGTTTGGGCGGTCTTTTGCGCCGCAAGGTACTCGCGTTCGGCCTCTGCCGCGTGGACCTCCGCATACAGACGTTCGCCCTTAGCGATGATTCCGTTCTTCTCCAATGCGATCGCATCCGAGAGATGGTGGTGCATTCCGTCGACCACCTGTTTCCGCACCTCGATCACCTGCAACGCCAAAGCTAATCCGAAATAGCGCTCCGTAAGCTCCGAGATCAGGGCATTCCGCGTCTGCGATCCCTTCTGCCGAGCCTGATTGACCTTTATTTTGGCTGCATTGTTGGCTGCATTGATCTTCCCTCCGGTGTAAAGCGGCACCGTAATGTTGGCTGCCACGGTTCCCAGACTGCGATCCTGCAACTTCATCGCCCAATCCGAAGACATCAGCGCTGCCGCCTGTTGCAAAACGGCTGGAGGAAGCAACCCCTCCGGAAGACCTCCCAGAATACCGTTAACCGGAATTTTCAGGTCATTCATGTCGATCGACATATCGTCGCCCATGTAGACATAGGCTCCCGTTATGTTCGCTTGCGGCAGACGCAAACCGTAAGCGGCCTTACGCTCCTTCACGGCAACCTCCTCTTCATAGGTCGCTGCCTTGATTTCCGGATTCTGTGTCAGTGAGATCTGTATGGCTTGGTCGAACGTCAGGGGCTCCATCGTCTGTCCGGAAACAAACGTCGCAATACCCATAACGACCATCAGTACGACAACTCTTTTCATACGCCTATTTCTCATCTTTATTTTCCTACAAACTTCTTTCGCTTTCTATCGCCCTTTGCTCGCCGCATCTCTTCGTTCTATACGAGCGATAGACCGGTGCAAGATATAAATCTTCTACGGATGAGCCATCATAAAAAACGTTATTTTTTTATCCTTTTCTGGTCCAAATGTCTTCAGATCGTACATTTTTCCCCGAAACGAATATGACAAAGATAAAAAACTTATCGTTTCAATGAGCGGCAAAATTCAAACCACACCTAAATGAATAGAAAAAACGACCGGCACCAATAGATTTTTAGCATGGTACCGACATAAATATTCAACTTGCTCTCTCCATGATTCCAACCGACAGACAATTTCTTTCCAATTTTCATGCAATCCGTCCACAGAAAGCACCCTGTTTTTTCCGGGAAATCTTATTATCTTTGTCCCAAGCTGAGTAGAAAAAAATGAAGAAAATAAGAACCATCGTATTCGACTTGGGAGGTGTGTTAATCGATTACGAACGAGAGGCTTGCGTAAAAAAATTCCGCGAACTGGGCTTTGATAACGCAGAGGAGCTCATCGGACCCTACTCCACTGCCGGATGCCTGCTGAAACTCGAAAGCGGAGCCATCGACCGGGAGGAATTCTACAAAGAACTGATGCAAAGCGCTCCCCGATCCATTACGGTCGAACAGATCAACGAAGCCATGTACAGCTTTATGCTCGACATTCCCGAATACAAGCTCGATATGCTGACCGATCTGCGTAATCGGGGCTATCTCCTGTTCATGTTGAGCAACACCAACCCGATCCTGATGTCGCTGATCAAAGAGCAACGTTTCACCATACAGGGAAAAACAATTGACGACTACTTCGACCGGCTCTTCCTCTCCTACGAGATGAAAGCCGTAAAACCCCATCCGGAGATTTTCCGCCAAATGATCGCCGACACCGGTATCCGTCCCGAAGAGTCGCTCTTCATCGACGACTCGGCCGCCAACATCGAAACGGGCAAAGCGTTGGGATTCGACACCTATCTGGCTGCCCCTCACGAAGATTTCAGATCGCTTTTTTCACAATACGAACCTTTTACAAAAGATTAACGTTATGAAAAAGACATTTTTTCTGGCTGCAATGGCCGCAGCTACGATCGTGGCCTGCACGCCCAAATCCGAACCGCAAGAGACTCCTGTGCTCTTGACCGAAAACATCCGCTTCTGTGAAGCAACACTCCTCACTCCCGACGGAAAAGTGCTGGTCGGCAGCTTCGGTACCGAGGAGCTCAACCCGTTGAACAACGAAGGCAAAGGGTATATCCTCGAGTTCACCGACACGGTCTCCCGGGTGCTGATTCCGAACGACGGAACGCTCTCTGCTCCCAAAGGCATGCTCATCAAAGACAACTACCTGTTTATTGCCGATGTGGGCAAAATGGCCGTCTACAACTTGGCTGACTCGGTAATAGGAGCCCCGAAGGTGGTTCCGTTCCCCGAAGGCGAACTATTCGTCAACGACATGGCCCTGCATGGAAACACGCTCTACGTCACGGTTACGAATACGGGCAGCATATACTCGTTGGATGTGAGTACTCCGGCGCAACTCGACACGGCAGGCCTGAAACCCTACATCACCATTCCGGGTGCCAACGGTATCGTCATCCGCAACGACACGATGTATATCGCCTCCTATCCGCCCGACGGAACGACGACGCCCGATAACGTCATCTATTACATCGACAACATCTCCACGCCGGTTGCCAACAAACTGTTCGACCGTCCGGGACAGTACGACGGACTGGCTCTGAGCGAGGACGGACAACGCCTCTATTTCACCAATTGGGTCGGACCCGAAATCGGTTACTATGACCTCTCGACCCGCAGCGTGGAGTTGCTCGATCCGGGAACCCAACTGATGGGCCCTGCCCGAATCTCGTTGAAGAGTGACACCCTTTATATTCCAGACCTGCCCAACAGCAAAGTCGTTGTCCTCAAAATAAAGAAATAAGGCCGCACTCGAAAGCCTCAAATC
>URBJ01000096.1 GCA_900546005.1 uncultured Alistipes sp.
TCGCTGAACAACATGTGGGATTACACGCTGCTGCGCGGCCCGCTGCACAGCAAGACGCTGAAATTCACCTACGGCGCGGGCTACGGCACGAAGAATGACCTCTGGTACCGCGAGACGAGCGAGCTGGAGCCGGACGCCATGGTGGCCGAGCTGCGCACACAGGGTATGACCGGCATCTATCTGGATCTGGACGGCTACCCCGAGGACGAGCAGCAATCGGCGCTGGCCGCCCTGACCGAGGCCGCCGGCTGCGAGGCGCGGACCATACACCGGCTGCTTGAGTACGGCTATGGCGAGAGCGGCTTTACGCGAAATCAGGATAATCCCATAGATACAGACGTAATAATCGTTGACGAGATGAGCATGGTGGACGTGCAGCTGCTATGGTCCCTGCTCAGGGCCACGCGGGCTGGTACGCGGCTCATTATGGTAGGCGACGCGGATCAGCTGCCATCGGTAGGCGCCGGCAACGTGCTGAGGGACATCATAGCTTCGGAGACGGTGCCCGTGGTTCGTCTGACGGAAATCTACCGGCAGGGCGGCCGCAGTGCCATAGTCACCAACGCCCACAGGATAAACAACGGCCAGCCTCCCATACTTCACGGCGAGGAGGAATTCGGCTTCGAGCAGCACCTTCTCGAGCAGCTTGTCGAGGTTGATGCCCTGTTTTGCGGATATCTCCTGACATTGGTATTTTCCGCCCCAGTCTTCGACCAGATAGTTCATGGCGGCCAGCTCCTCCTTGATCCGTTCCGGATTGGCCCCGGGCTTATCGATCTTGTTGATGGCAAAAACAATCGGAACCTGAGCGGCTGCGGCATGGTTGATGGCCTCGACCGTCTGCGGCATGACGTTGTCGTCGGCTGCGACGATGATGATGGCCACGTCGGTGATTTTCGCACCCCGTGCACGCATGGCTGTAAAGGCTTCGTGACCCGGCGTATCGAGGAAGGTGATTTTCCGACCGTCGTCCAACGTTACGCTGTACGCTCCGATGTGCTGGGTAATACCTCCGGCTTCACCCGCGATGACGTTCGTCTTTCGGATGTTGTCGAGCAGTGAGGTTTTACCGTGGTCGACGTGTCCCATGACCGTAACGATCGGAGGACGCGGAACGAGATCCTCTTCCTTGTCCACCTCCGTATCGATAGCCTCCTGAATCTCGACGGAGACGAATTCGACCTTGAAGCCGAACTCTTCGGCTACGATAACCAATGCCTCTGCGTCGAGTCGTTGGTTGATCGAGACCATCAGTCCGAGGTTCATGCATACGGTGATCACGTCGTTGACGCTGACATCCATCATGGTTGCCAATTCGCTGACGGTGACGAATTCGGTCACCTTCAGCACGCTCTTCTCCTGCTCCTGACGTTCGATCTCTTCGTTGAGTCGGGCCGAAACAGCCTCCCGTTTGTCGCGGCGGTGTTTTGCCGTTTTGAACTTGGGCCCTTTGGCCGTCAGCCGGGCCAAAGTATCTTTGATCTGCTTTTGTACCTCTTCTTCGCTGATTTCGACCTTTGCAACTGGCTTTGGAGCCTTCTTGCGCTTCTCCTTAACAGCGTTTTTCCCATTTTGAACCGCACTGGCCGTATTGTCCGATTTGCGGATGTTTTCTTTGATTCCGGGCTGATTCTGCTTTTGCGTTATATCGATCTTGTCCTTGGCGATTCGTTTCCGTTTTTCCCGCTTGCGGTGTCCATCATCGCCCTTCTTCTTTTCGAATGATTTGACATCGATCTTTCCGAGCACCTTCGGTCCCGAAAGTCTGGTCGTATCTCCCGGACGGAACAGATTGCTCTCGTCGGCAGCCATCCGTTCGTCGTAGGTCTGGCTCTGAATGACGATCTCCCGTTTGGGCTCAGCGACTGGGGTAGCTGTACTTGCAACGGCAGGCTGAGGGGTTGGCGTCTTCTCTTTCGGTGCTACGTCGACCTCTTTTTTCTCCTCTTTTTTAGCAGGTTGAACCTGTTCCTCCTGAACGGGGACCGGTTCACTCTTCTTTTCTACTGCTTGAACCGCTGGTGCATGTTTTTTCTTCCCGCTTCCCGAAAGATCGATCTTGCCCAAAATTTTCGGTGCAGCGATCGGTGTCACTTCGTCTTTGACGCTGATGACTCCGCTCTTGATGATCACCTCGTTCTTGAAGTCCGATCCGTCGTCTGTCGAAGAGGCTGCGCTCTCTTTCTTATCTCCCAACGATACGGTTTCGTGTTTGAGGTTGATCTTCTCCCGTATATTGACTTTCTCGATCTGTTTGTTGCCTCCGAACTCTTTATCCAAAATGGCATAGACCGCCGGCTCTATGATCGAACTGGGGCTTTTGTCCACCTTTATCCCCTTCTTGTCGAGGAATTCGATGATTGTTGTTTGTCCCACTTTTAATTCTCTGGCAACTTGATGGAGTCTAAGTCTTTTTTCGTTTGGCATATTGTATCTTTTTTTCGGGTTCGGATTGTTTCGGCGTTATCGGTGTTGATGATTGGAAGAGAAGTGTGGATTATTCGAATTCGGATTTCAGAATATCGATTACCTCGTTCAGGGTTTTCTCGTCGAGACCTGTCCGTTTCACCAGCTCATCGATCGGTTGATCGATAACGCTCTTGGCCGTCGAAAGACCGGTCTGTTTGAGTTTGTCGATGATCTGCTCGTCGATCTCGTCGCGGAATTCGTCGAGTTCAACGTCTTCGTTTTCAGATTGCAGGATGTTGATGATTTCCTGAGCTGTCTCGATTTCCAGATCGGAGCGTTTGGCCAGTTCGTCAGCCGACAGGGCCAGCGTACTCTTCACCGTATCGCAACCGATACTCTTGAGTTTGTCGATGATCCAGCCGTCGATGCGGTCTTTGAATTCGTCCAAGGATACATCTTCGTTGTCCAGTTCACGGTAGACGTCGATGTCGTATCCGGTCAGCATACTGGCCAGACGGATGTTCAGACCGCCTTTACCGATTGCCAACGATACTTCGTTGGGTTTAAGGTAGATGGATGCGGTTTTCGACTCTTCGTTGATTTTGATCGAAGAGATTTTAGCCGGATTCAGAGCGCGTTGTATGAACAGTTGCGTATTGGTCGTGTAGTTTACCACGTCGATATTCTCGTTGCGGAGCTCTTTGACGATTGAATAGATTCGGGAACCCTTCATTCCCACACAGGCTCCTACCGGATCAATACGGTCGTCGTAGGATTCGACAGCGACTTTGGCACGTTCACCCGGAATGCGGACGATCTTCTTGATGGTGATCAGTCCGTCATAAATTTCGGGTACCTCCATTTCGAACAGACGTTCGAGAAATTCGGGAGCGGTTCGCGAGAGAACGATGTAGGGGTTGTTATTTCTCATCTCAACGCGCGAAACGATTGCTTTAATGCTGTCTCCTTTGCGGAACTTGTCGTTCGGAATCTGCTCCTGTTTCGGCAGAATCAGTTCGTTGTCCTCATCGTCGAGCACGAGAATCTCCTTTTTCCACGTTTGGTACACTTCGCCGGTGATGATCTCACCCACTTTTTCGGTGTATTTGTTGAACAGACTGGCTTTTTCGAGATCCAGAATGCGAGAAGCCAGATTCTGGCGCAGTGACAGTACGGCCCGCCGACCGAAGCTCGAGAGCTTGATCTCTTCGGCAACCTCTTCGCCCACCTCATACGTTGCGTCGATCTTCCGTGCATCGCTCAGCGAGATCTGCTGGTTCGGATTTTCGACCATGCCGTCCTCAACGACGGTACGGTTTCTCCATATTTCGAGGTCCCCTTTCTCCGGATTGATGATTACGTCGAAATTTTCGTCGGTTTCGTACGTTTTGATCAACAGATGGCGGAACACGTCTTCAAGCACACCGATCATGGTACTCTTGTCGATGTTTTTCAACTCCTTGAATTCTGCAAACGTGCTCACGAGGTTGAGATTGTCCATAGTCTGTACTAATGAAAATTTACGGGTCTGCCGTTTGCGCGACGACCTTGTTGTTTTATATTCAGTGATCTATTTTCGTGTCTTCAATCTATTTGAAGTTCAAATACTCCTTTGTCGTTTTGATGTCGGACAACGCGAGGCTGCGTTCGATTTCTGTCGCCACCTTTCGTTTTTTCCCCTCTACGGCAACCTTCTCCGTATAGGTGAGCGTCAACGTGTCATCGCTAAAACTCTTCAGCGTAGCAATCAGTTTCGATCCGTCCTTGAGTACGACTTCGACCTCTTTCCCGATCATTTTTCGGTATTGGCGGGGCAGAATGAGCGGCTGGCCGATACCGGCCGACATGACCGTCAACGAGAAATCTTCCTCTTCGCGGTCGAACGCATCGTTGATCTTACGGGTCAAGGTTGCACATGCATCAATGTCTACGGACGTATCGCTGTCTACGGTGATTTCGATTTCGTTCGCCGTATTTTGTTTGATGCCGACTAAAAAGAGATCCGTTCCCTGAAACTCTTCTTCGACGATTGTCCGTATCCGTTCCGTATCGATCATGCTTCCGACATGTGTGTTTATGGGTAACAAAAGGGGGGACTTACCGTCCCCCTTTCATTCGTTTGCAAATATATATCGGATTTCTCGAAAAACAAAATAAAATTCCGAAAAACCTCAATTTTTTAACGCCTCAGTTCCGTTATTCGACTTCGTCGCTGCTCTTTTTCGGATTATAGGGTTTCAGAATACCCCGTTTCGAACTACGGATGAATTCGAGTACCATATCGCGTTCCGGAGAGGGTGCGGTCTGGTTTTCGGCGATTTCGCAAGCCTTCGTATAGTTGTATCCCGACTGGAACAGAATGCGGAAAAGTTCCTGTATCTCGTGGATCTTTTCGGCACTGAATCCTCTGCGGCGCAACCCGATGAAGTTGGCTCCGACGAATGACAACGGATTGTGTGCGGCCTTGACGAAGGGTGGAACGTCCTTGCTGACCAACGATCCGCCCCCGAGCATGGCGTGGGCGCCGATCCGGCAAAACTGGTGCACGGCTGAATGTCCGCCAAGAATAGCCCAGTCCTGAACTTCGACCTCTCCTGCCAGCGAGACACCGTTGACGATGACGCAGTTGTTTCCGACCGTACAGTCGTGACCCACGTGGGCATAGGCCATGATCAAGGTGTTGCTTCCGACACGGGTGACGCCTTTGGCTGCAGTTCCCCGATTGACGGTGGCACATTCACGGATCGTTGTGCAATCGCCGATCTCGACGGTCGTGTATTCGCCTTTGAATTTCAGATCCTGAGGAACGCCGGCTACTACGGCCGATGTATGGATCTTGCAGTTTTTCCCGATGCGGGCTCCGTCCAGAATGACGGCTCCCGGACCAATGTGGCAACCGCTTCCGATGACAACATCGCCTGCGATATAAGAGAAAGGTTCTACGATGACGTCTTCACCGATTTGCGCCATTTCGGAAACCTGAGCCAGTTTGCTTATCATAGTTGCGAATTGTAGTTTTTACTTATGTGTCGATATTTGTGTGTTGATGTGTACGTAGTTCGCTTATTTGTTGTGAACGATTTGTGCCATCAGCATGGCCTCCGTGGTAAACTTGTTGCCGACAAAAGCTTTTGCCTCCATAACTACGATTCCTCTTCGAATGGGTTCGGCCAACCGCAATTCGAATTGCAGCGTATCGCCGGGAACGATCTTGTCACGGAATTTAACGCCGTCTATCTTGAGGAAGTAGGTCGAATAGTTCTCCGGATCGGGCACGCTGCTCAGTGCGAGGATTCCACCGCATTGGGCCATGGCCTCGATGATCAGGACGCCGGGCATAACCGGTTCGTTGGGGAAGTGTCCCACGAAGAAGGGCTCGTTCATCGTGACGTTTTTGATTCCCACGACATTTTGGCTGTCCAGATGGATAATCTTGTCTACTAGCAGGAACGGTGGCCGGTGCGGAAGGAGCTTCCGGATTTTGTTGATATCGTAGAGCGCTTCCTGATTCGGATCGTATTTGAACTTGGGATGCGATGCGTCGCGTTTGATGTGTTTGCGGATCAAGCGGGCCAGCTGCGTATTGGCGGCATGTCCCGGGCGGTAGGCTACGATACGACCCTTGATACGTACACCGATCAGGGCCAGATCTCCGATCAGGTCCAGCAGCTTGTGACGCGAGGGCTCGTTGGGAAACCGCAATTGTATGTTGTTGAGGTATCCTTCGTTGACCTGTACGTCTTTCTTGTTGAACAGCTTCGAAAGACGGTCGAGCTCTTCGTTGGAGACCTTGTTTTCAACGATTACGATAGCGTTGTCCAGATCGCCTCCTTTGATCAGGTTGTGCGTGATCAGCGGTTCCAATTCGTGCAGGAATACGAACGTCCGGCAGGGAGCGATCTGCTCAGCGAACTGGTCGATCGAGTCGAGCCGTGCGTATTGGTTGCCAATGATCTTCGAATTGAAATCGACGTTGACGTTGACAGAGAATTCGTCATCCGGATAGACGACGATTTCAACACCCCGTTCGGGTACGGATACGACGGTTTTTTCGTGTATTTCGTAATATTCGCGGTCGGCATCTTGTTCCTTGAGGCCTGCTGCGATGATGGCAGCGACGTATTCCCGTGCGGAGCCATCCATGATCGGGGTCTCCGGTGCGTCGATATCGATCAGGGCATTGTCTATGCCGCAACCCCACAAGGCTGCCATGACGTGTTCGATCGTGCTGATCCGTACGCCTTTCTTTTCGATAGTAGTACCTCGGGAGGTGTCGGTGACGTAATCCGCAAGGGCTTCTACGACAGGTGTTCCCTCCAAGTCGATCCGTCTGAATTTGATCCCGAATCCCGGTTCGGCGGGATTGACCGTCATCGTTACATTAAGTCCGGTGTGCAAACCTTTCCCCTGAAAGGATATGGGAGTATTTAAGGTTTTCTGTTTTAGAGACATACGCTGTAAAAACATTATTTTACGTGCAAAGGTATGAATTTTTTGAAAGAAATCGTACTTTTGTTCGGTTTTTATCGAGAAAGGATGCGAGAATCAAAACAGCCGAAGCCGTCAGAGCCAAGAAGATCGCCGAATACGTCGGTCCCGCCGCGTCGGATTCCCCCGAAGGGTGGGCGCCGTCCGCAGCGGATGCGTCTTCCCTTCGAGCACCGTCCGTTCGACATCGGGACGTGGATCTATGAGCACCGTGTGGGATTGTGTTGTATGGTTATCGCCTATCTGGCGTTCGGTATCGTGTTCGTTTCGACCAAGATCGTGTTGAATACACAGAAATACGACAATACGCTCTATGTCGATCTGACTGATCTTCAGCAACAGCTGATGGAAGAAGAGCGGTTGAACCAACAGTTGCAGCAGGAGGAAGAGGAGGAGAGTACTCCGTTGCGCAATCGGGTTTCCGATGTGCACGGTGGAGCCGAGTCGGTGGGACGATGGGATGAATCTTCGCAGGAGGCTTCGGAGTCGGAATCCGATTTTCAGGAGAGTCTCGATGAAGAAGCGGCTGCCGTAGCGAGTCGTCTTCGGGCGTCGCGTGAGGCGTTCGAGAAGGGGCGGCGCGAGGAGCAGGAGATGATCGATCGCCACAAGGCCCAACGGGAAGCGAAAGAGGGAGAGCAGGAGAGCGGTGTGAAGCAGCAGGGAGACGTGCTGGTCGAATACGATCTGCCCGGGCGGCGCGACGTATCGTTGTTCATTCCAGCTTATTTGTGCGAGGGCAGCGGCCGGGTGGTTGTCAGCATTACGGTGAACCGCAACGGAAAGGTTACGGCAGCTTCGATCAAAGAGGGATCGGGTAGCAGCTGTATCAACGATTCGGCAGTCCGGGCGGCGCGTAACTCCACGTTTAATGTAGACCCCTCGCGGGACAAACAGTCGGGTACGATTACGTATCGTTTTGTGCCGCAATAGCGAGCATCCTGCCGAAACGGAAACAATCTTGCTTGCGATTCTATATCTATATGAGTTCTGATGCGGGGAACGATCCCCGTATTTTTTTGCTTTTTGTCGTTAGTCTCTTTTTTTTGAACCGTCGGCCCGAAATGCGTATTTCTGCATCTGAAAAGGGTGCATGCGAAGCAATCTGATTTTCGATTTGGAGATAACCGGATTTACACTACCTTTGCCCCCGCATAAAAAAGTGAAAAAATGGCGTATAATTTATTAAAGGGGAAAAAGGGTCTGATTTTCGGAGCCCTAAACGAAGATTCGATTGCATGGAAGGTGGCCCAACGGGC
>URBJ01000097.1 GCA_900546005.1 uncultured Alistipes sp.
TATATTTCAATAATTTCAAAGAACTATTTATCCACTTTTACGGGACAGTAATGAAATATAGATAAAACTCATTTTCACATCGAATTCAGCCTTCAGTGAGAGTTCACCCTGACGAGTCAACGAGCACTCCGCCGGCGTAAGCGTAATATTATCGGTACAGAATACGCCTTGATCATCGATGATTTCGGAATAGATTTTCAGAGCATGTTCTTCGAGTTGGTCCCAGATCTGATTTTTAGCAGCTTCATCATATTTACGGTTTGCCGCCATCAGTACCAGTTCGACCCGATATATTACGAAGCCTTCATTTCGTCCATGTACGGAGCGGATTTTAGGAGGCGCCCACCAAGCTGCCGGGAAATTGATACTTTTTTCATTCATCCGGTAACCGAATCCTTCGTAAAAGGCATACCCGAGGTTCTCTGCCGCGTTTTTGACAGCGGCAGACAATTGATTTCTAAGCATAAAGAAAAGATTTAAAATTTGTTACACGATCTGTCGGTTTCCGGACTTTATTCTTCCGTTCACCAACGCCATAAAATCGTAGCAATTCATCAAGCGGACACGATCAATCTCGTCGGCCCGGAAATGCCCGGTCCACAGCAGCAATTCGTTCCAAGAGAAGAAAGTTGTATTTCGGGCTATCTCATTCGAGACGTTTTTGGGAGCATAGCAATCCGGATAGAGCTCCATCATTCTCTTGTGCGCGTCATTCAGGGCCACAAATAGCGAGAAGATTTTCTCCATATCAAGACTTTTCATTCCTTCGGCCCGGTTTCTGACCAGTTTTTCAGCATAGTCGTTTTCCTCGCCTTTGCACAATACCGCAGCGATAACGGGAGCATACTTCCATTTGTCGTCAAGATAGAGGTCTGTAGCTTCACACCATTGTGCCGCCGACACGTTATCCAGAGGCACGATCTCGTTTTCGTAATCACGTCCGTAACGTGGGAAGTGCAGCCATTCGTCACCCGACAGGAACTTGTATCCGTCCCATCTCGATTTACTCATCCATTTTTTCTCTTCTGCAAGATTCTGTTTTTCGTCAGCAACCGATGTATGTGTAAGAGGATCAATAAACCGTTGAATCAGACAAACGACAAAACGTTTTCGGTCATCGGGTTCCACACGCAAAATTGTTTTTCGGTCCACCCCGCAGAAGAGGTACAGAATCTCATTTTCCATCTGTTCTGAATCGATATCATCCTGCAGACTTTCCTTGGGTTGATTTGGCAAGATGGAGCGGTTTTCACAGCGTTCAGCGAAGTTTTTCAGTGTGATGAATTGAGACCATTTGAGTTCGGCCCAATTGGAGGGACAAGCGAACGAACGATCGTTGATTTGGAGAGTAGTCATTGTTGATAACTTCTGAGATAGAGTTAAAATGCTATTTATAAGTTCTACAATAGAGTGAGATAGGTTGTTAATAGTTGTTAATAGCTGTTAATAGTTGTAAAGAGACAATACTTTAATGAGCTCTTTCAACTCTTTAGCCACACTATTTGCACGACTAATTGACAATTTATGATCCGCACGCACCTTCACGAGACGTTCGACTTCGGAACGCGCATTTTTCATGGCCTCCAGGGATTGCCGGGTAGCTCGTCCAATCGGTTCTTCTCCATAGTTTTGTGCGACAATAGAGGCACTTTCTTCGACAGAAGTTCTCTTTTTTCTCGATACGGAAGCCTCTGCTGTTTTTCTTTTTTTCGATGTTTGCATAGACATATAGGTTATAGGTTAAAATAAGTTATTAACAAACCGTTCATCGAACGGAGACAAATCGCTGTTGATATCTATAAGTACTTTTTTTGCGATGTGTTAATATGTGTTAATAAACACACACAAAGCTCATGAATGTTGTTTTCTACAATTTCTATATGTTTCGTTGTGGACAAATATAAAACACTCCGCCCCCTTTTGTCAAGAGGGCGGAGCATATTTTTTCAAATTTTGTATAAACTACAAGAAATTACGCATATATAAAAATTTGATTAACAACAAATTAACCCAAATCAATCATCAAATCATTCAACAAAAATAAATTCAATTATTGAATAAATCCAACTGATCCTTCATTCTACAAAACGAGAGTCTGTGATAGGGCGACACGCCATACTTTCGAATCGCTTCGCGGTGCTCTTTAGTAGGATATCCTTTGTTTTTTTGCCAATTGTACACGGGATACTCTTGCGCAATCTTTACCATAAAGTCGTCGCGATAGGTTTTGGCCAAAACCGAAGCAGCCGCAATCGGAGCGAATGTAGCATCCCCACCGACAAAGCAACGATAGGGGATCTCCAACTTCGACCGGAAACGATTCCCGTCGATCAGCAACAACTGAGGGCGCACCGCGAGCTGTTCTACCGCACGACTCATGGCAAGGAACGAGGCATTCAGAATATTTATGCGATCGATCTCTTCGGGGTCGACCATTGCGACCGCCCACGCCACCGCCTGTTGTTGAATAATCTCCCGCAACAGATAGCGATTCTTCTCGCTCATCTGTTTCGAATCGTTGAGCAGCGGGTGTTCCCATCCATGTGGGAGGATGACAGCTGCAGCAGCTACCGGCCCAGCCAAGGGCCCCCGTCCAGCCTCATCACAACCGGCTTCGATCCACTGATTCTGGAAACAAGATTTCAACATAATTTTCAGATACAAAAAAAGAGGTTCGAACCTTTGCGTACATTACGCCCACATCCGAACCTCTCATACTATTTCGCTAACACTTATGCTCCCAGAGCCCTCAAGCGCTATTCTTGTCCACTTTGGACCTTTGCTGAGTCACTCTGCAGTTCAGCTAACGAATCTTGACCCTCCATGGGGACATTCTGCTCATCGACCGGCTCCGTCTGGTCCTCAATCAGGCCGTGTTTTCTCAGGAATGTCTCTATTCCGTAGGCCTGCTCCTGCTGTTGATACGCTCTTGCCAAGGTATAAAGATTGGCAAGATCCGTATATTTTTCATTCAGCTGACTGAATATCAATCCCCGATATTTGCCCTTGAATTGCAGATAGTAGTCCACATACTCTTCCAATATCCGTGCATAATCCTTCAGAATAGCGTTCCCTTTATCATAAGCACCCGCATTGTAGTAGGCTTCGATGAGGTAATGGGTCTGGAAATTGTGGCGGATTTGAGAGAAGGGTATTTCCTTCACCACTCTATCCAACGCCTCTATCGCACGTGTTGTATCACCGTCCGCCACCAATTCATTGGCCAATCGGGCGAACTGCAACCGGATATAGGGCGAATTGACATTGGTTTGTATGGTCTGATCGGCATACACATCCGGATCGGAGAGGTTTCCATAAGAATATTTGTTCATCAATATATCATAGAGCTCCTCCGTATCGATTCTACCGAAGCTCAATCCCTCTTTAGGAGGAGTGACAATGGGCACCAATCGATAGACAAACCCATCCTGCTGCAGATAGTCCAACAATCCGTAGTCATCCAGATCAAGCAACTGAGTGAAATATATGGGTCTTTTCCAGTCGAAATGACTCAAGAGGTCGATCAACATCAATCCATTACGCAGAATGTAATCTTTCTTGATATTCAAATAGACCGTATCGACCATCAGGTGCGCATCTTCAGGACGGACGATACCGCTGGCGATAGCATTCTCCTTGTTGACCGGAATAGCGATTTTCCGGGTTGGGATGTAATCGAATTGTTCCACTCCATCGGACAATTTCGTACGGGGATTGTTCCCGGCAATCCACTCATCGATAACCTGTTTACCGGTAGCACTTTTGAAAACCTCCTTGACATATACTGCCTCATTCTTGTGCGTGTACTTGTTCCGCGGCAAATTAAAGGGCACCGGATCGGAGTCATGGCTTTTGATTTTCATTTGGTCGACGTACCACTCTCCGCCCAGATAGCTCATGTTCATCACCCGAACATCCTTCCGTACACCTTCGACCTCCTGTGCATACCACAACGGGAAGGTATCGTTATCACCGAAGTTCACAATAATGGAATTCGGGAGGGTTGAGTTCAGGTAGTTTTTACCCCAATCTGGAGCCACGTAACGATTCGAGCGGTCATGGTCATCCCAGTTTTGGGCAGCAAGGATTGTCGGGACCACAGCACAGACGACCGTAGCCAACACGGCAGTAGATACGCTCTCTTTTTTCAGCCACCTCCTGCAGGCTTCGAACAGGGCGAGCACCCCGAACCCGACCCACATACAGAATGCGTAGAACGAGCCGGCAAATACATAATCCCGTTCACGCGGTTCTACTGGAGGGGAGTTGAGGTAAACCGCAATCGCGACACCGGTCATAATAAACAGGGCCATGACGACGGTAAAATTTTTCCCATCCCGATTCAGTTGGAAAATCAGTCCGATAATACCGAGTATGAAGGGCAGAAAATAGTAGGTATTCCTCCCTTTGTTTTCCTTCATTTCGGAAGGGATGTTTTTTTGCGGGCCGAGGAACAGCTGATCGACAAAGGGAATACCGGAGAGCCAGTTTCCATCGGTAATTTCGCCGGTGGACTGTATATCGCTTTGTCGTCCGACGAAATTCCACAGGAAATACCTCCAATACATGAAGTTCAACTGATAGGCAAAGAAGAATTTCAAGTTTTCGCCGAATGTCGGCACGGTAATCGTTTCATCGCCGTGCTGCACTTGTTTTCCTTTCACCTTCACCCAGTTGTTGTAGGCGCGAATGTTGTTATCGCCCCGTTCATGCATACGGGGGAAGAAGGTCATAAATTTCGGATCACACTCATATCCTGCAATTGTTTGGGCCGATTCGTATCGTCCGCTGTCCCCCTGATAGTAGACGGTCTTCATGGTATTTCCCACGTAAGGTGCCGAGTAGTTGTACCCTTTCAACAGGGGCCGATCTCCATACTGATCCCGATTCAACAACGACAACAAACCGTAGGGGTTATCGGGAGCGTTGCTGTTCATCGGAGGGTTAGCCGAGGAACGAATAATCACTGAGGCATAGGAACCATATCCGAGGAGGACAACGGTTACACAGAGCACAATGGTGTTTGCAAGGACTTTCCCTTTCTTATGAGTGTAGTATATTCCCCAACCGAGCAGGGCGAAAAGCAGGAATATGTAAACCGTAATACCGCTATTGAATGGCAATCCGAAACCGTTGACAAACAGCCGATCGACCCAAGCTCCGAGCTCGACGGTACCGGGGATAATGATCACCATGAAGGCGGCGAGGATTGCCACGGCGGCACACAGTGCTTTAACGATCCCCCACTTTGTAACAGGATATTTTCTGAAATAGTAGATCATCACGATTGGCGGGATGGTCAACAGACAGAGCAGATGCACCCCGATTCCCAATCCGATCAGATAGGCGATCAAGATGAGCCACCGGTTTGCGTGTGGTTCATCGGCGACATTTTCCCATTTTAGGATAGCCCAGAAAACGACGGCAGTAAAGAACGACGCAAGTGCATATACCTCCGCCTCAACGGCCGAGAACCAGAAGGTATCGGTGAATGTATAGGCCAAACTACCGATCAGGCCGGCGCCTATTACAGCAATAGCCTGAGCTTTTGACAATTGCTCGGCCGTACGTCTGAGGGCCCGACGCGCCAAGTGAGTAATGCTCCAGAACAGAAACATGATTGTTGCGCCACTGGCGATTGCCGACATGGCATTTGCCATAGCGGCCGCGTGTTCGGGGCCGGCAAAGATGGTAAAGAAGCGCGAAATCATCATGAACAGCGGAGCTCCGGGCGGGTGACCGATCTCGAGTTTATACGACGTAGCGATAAATTCGCTACAATCCCAGAAGCTGGCCGAAGGTTCCATGGTCAGCAAATAAATCACAGAAGCGAAGACAAAGCAGAACCATCCGCCGATGAGGTCGATTTTCTTGAAAAAGTTATTCATTGGAGCAATTATATCGATAATATTCAGAATGAAAGGCAACACATCACGATGTGTACGTACCCATAACGTCTGCAAAGATAGAAAAATAACGGTATAAACCTCAAATTTAGTCTGGAGTTATTGGATAAAGTTTTAATTTTGTGGGGAAATTTTCACTTATAAACTACACGTGATTTATGGATTCGAAACTCATACTTTACAATACGCTCACCCGCCGGAAACAGGAATTCGAGCCGCTACATCCACCCTTCGTAGGGTTGTACGTATGCGGTCCGACGGTTTACGGGGATCCGCATCTGGGGCATGCCCGACCGGCCATTACGTTCGATCTGCTGTTCCGCTACCTACGGGCTACGGGCTACAAGGTCCGCTACGTCCGCAATATTACGGATGTAGGACATCTGGAGAATGATGCGGATTCGGGCGAGGACAAGATCGCCAAGAAGGCCCGATTAGAGGAGCTCGAGCCGATGGAGGTCGCCCAATACTATACGAACCGCTACCACGAGGCGATGCAGCGACTGAACGTACTTCCGCCGAGCATCGAGCCGCACGCATCGGGACACATCATCGAACAGATCGCAATGATCGAGAAGATTCTCGACAACGGTTTCGCCTACGTAAGCAACGGCTCGGTCTATTTCGACGTAGAGGCATATAATAAGAAGTACCACTACGGGAAGCTATCCGGACGGGTATTGGACGAGATGATGTCGCACACCCGGACACTGGACGGACAGGAGGACAAACGTAATCCGTTCGACTTTGCACTGTGGAAAAAGGCAGCTCCGGAACACATCATGCGTTGGCCCTCTCCGTGGAGCGACGGATTTCCCGGCTGGCACATGGAGTGTTCAGCGATGAGCACCCGCTATCTGGGCGAGACGTTCGACATACACGGCGGCGGGATGGATCTGATGTTCCCGCACCACGAATGCGAGATTGCACAGAGCACGGCCGCTTGCGGACACGATTCCGCCCGCTACTGGATACACAACAACATGATCACGATCAACGAGCAGAAGATGGGCAAATCGTTGGGCAACTTCATCACACTCGAAGAGCTGATGACCGGTAACCACAAGCTGCTTGCCCAGCCGTACAGTCCGATGACCATCCGCTTTTTCGTTTTGCAGGCCCACTACCGCAGCACGCTTGACTTCTCGAACGACGCCCTGCAAGCGGCAGAGAAGGGATACGAGCGACTGATGAAGGGGATCTCGACGCTGAACAAGCTGCAAGCGTCAGCCACTTCGAGTGTCGACATATCTGGACTTGAAGCGCGTTTGACGGCAGCCATGGACGACGATTTGAATTCACCGATCGTCATATCGGAGCTGTTCGAGTGCGTTCGTATGATCAACCAGATCCACGACGGCAAACAGACAATCTCGGCAGAGGACCTAACGGAGCTGAAGCGGATATTACACCTGTTTGTCTTTGACATTTTGGGTCTTCGCGACGACCTTCAGAGCGACAATTCCGCATTGCTGTCCTCGGTTATGAACATTGTACTCGGAATTCGTCAGGACGCAAAACAGGCAAAGGACTGGGCTACTTCGGACAGAATCCGTAACGAGCTGGCTTCTATTGGCATTAAAGTCAAGGACAGCAAAGAGGGCTCCGACTGGGAGTGCGAATAGAGGAGTACGAACAAGTGAAGTCGTCACGAAAAGCAAGGAGAGGATGTAAAGCCTCCTCCCGAATAAAGCGACTCAAAAAAAGAGCAACACGCAACGACTGAAACATAGAGAGGCCGGTCCACAACAAGTGAACCGGCCTTATTATTTGTATTTTTCGTTTTCTACTCTTCCCCACGTCGCCTTCTTCCTACACGAAAGTGTACTCCTCCACTCCCCTCTCAGCAGCACCGAGAGGCATCGACAATAAGAAAAGAGGCCGGGATCACCGGCCTCTCTATATCATCGATCTTCCTGAGGCTTACGACAACGAATTCACATGGAGCTGCACACTGCTTTTGAGGTTAGCAGCCTTGTTTTTGTGGATTACGTTATTTTTAGCGAGCTTGTCGAGCATGGCCGTTACTTTGGGCAACAGCACAGCAGCAGCCTCTTTATCGGTCGTGTTACGCAACGCTTTCACTGCATTACGCGCAGTTTTGTGGTAATATCTGTTGTGCGTATTTTTCACCTCAGTCTGGCGGATTCTCTTTTTGGAAGATTTGTGGTTTGCCATTTTAATATGAATTTTAACTTTTTTTTGTGTAGCCCATAGGAGAATCGAACTCCTCTTTCAAGAATGAA
>URBJ01000098.1 GCA_900546005.1 uncultured Alistipes sp.
CGACGGAGCCGTATTTCGCATAAAAATCTTTCGTTTGGCGGATCACCTCCAACAGACGGGGGTCGTCATACCAGCCGCCCCACATATCGAACCACCAACCGCCATATCCTTGAGCCAGCATTCTTCCTGCATTTTTCCCCATCAGCGAAACCGAGGTTTCCATATCTTGGGGCCCATGCCAAACTTCGGCCTCATATTGTCCGGGAGGAGTAATTTCCGGAGCCTTATCCTTTAACAGGGTTGTAAGACAAGTCCGTGTGTCGTTTTCGGCCAACCACAGCTTTCCATGATGCATGATGGATTGAACGGCCACCATCGGGGGCCAGTCCTCTCCGGCTACACGCAGATACCTGTTGGGACTGGACATGTAATCTACATATTCACATTCGAGCAGTTTGGCACATGCGCAGTGTCCCATTCGCGGATCCACGATGTTGTTGTGGTAACCGTAAAAGACCCCTGTCAACCACCGATCCGATGTCGCTTTCTTCACCAACTGGCAGAAATAGATGATGTCGTCAACCATGACTTCCGAGTGGAACTGATAGGTATCGAACGTCTGCCGCGCTTCTGCAGGTTTCAGCCACCGGTTTTCGGGTGCACGATTCATATCCACCATCGTGGCCGTTTCGAACGTAACGAGGCTGTCACGCCACGCGCGTTGCAATTCGGATACCTGTCCGGCATATTTATCTTTGAGCCACGACCGAAAAGCTGTGACCAGAATCGGGTTCCGGTCATTCCGCTGGGGTAGATGATAATACCACTCTTCGGTTCCGCCGGCCGCGACATGAATCCCAACGATATGTTCGGCATAGGAGGAGTTCTGCAACCACTTGACACACTTCAAAAGAGCCTTCCCCGTATCTTTTTTCCACTTCTCGGAGGCAAAACACTGACGGAAATGGGTGCCGTCGGGCATGAGACAGGCATCTTCGGGATTCTTTTCCACCCACCATTTTGGTGGATCGAGGTAGATACGCATAATGATTCGCGCTTGGGGATCCACCGAGACGATTTTCTCCAGATCTTGCTGCATGCTCGAAAAATCGAACCGGTTGTAATCCTTCCATATCGGTTCACGGAATAGACCAATCCCCGACTCACAATTGATTCCCTGATCGCCCAGATAGGCCGGGAAACAGTAGAGATGAATCCCCGACTCGGCCATCGACCGATAATAGGGAACCTCTCCCAAATAGGACATATAGGCAAACGGAGGATAGAGCGTATCGTTTATGTACAGGGCAGGAACGCCTTCGTGCATCCGCACATCGGCATGTGTCTGGGGGCGGGCCCATGTATCGTTAATGCCGATCGACAAAAAAACAGACAGGCTCAAGAGCAGCAAGATTCTCATATTAAAGTTATAGATAGTTTGTTATTGGTTTTCGTATGAGCGGATAAATATAGTAAAAATTAGACATCGCACCAAACCGCCCCCCTATTGCATCTTTCGCGGGGATCGATTAATTTTGGAGATCTTTGCATAATATTTGCGTATGATACAGCGTATAAGATTTAAAGGATTGGAGGATCTGTCGAGAGAACAGCTTGAAGAGTTGGTCCGGATATATGCCCGTAACCTGCTGGCTTTGGACGGCATGTGGTTTCAGTCTGTCGAGCAGGGGCAGGGTATGGAGCAAGCGATGGAACACGACCGAAACGTGTGGCGACACTTCACGGAGACCGAAGCGCGACGCATCAAACAGCTGCTCGACCTTCCGGAACACGCCGGATTGGAGGGTCTGGAGCAGGCACTTCAATTTCGGTTTGCCGCATTTGCCAACCGCGTGACTGAAACGCGCAGGGAGGGCGATACCCTTCTGTTCCGTGTCGTTGATTGTCGGGTACAGTCGGCTCGCAAGCGCAAAGGCATGCCCTTCCATCCGTGCAAATCCGTAGGAGTGAACGAACACACCTACTTTGCCCGGGTGATTGACGATCGGTTGGAGTGCGAGGCCGTCAGCTGTTTCCCGGACATTACCGATCCCTCCTGCGCCTGTGCATGGAAGTTTTATGTAAAAAAGTAATAGAACGCGTATGAATGTACCGTTGCATATAGACCACGAACGATGCATCCGCTGTGGACGGTGCGTCATGGTTTGCCCCACGAAGATATTCGCCCAAGAAAAGCCCGGATCGCCGATCGAAGTCCACAACAACCGCTGCATCGCATGCGGTCATTGTGTGGCCGTGTGCCCCACCCACTCGATTATCCATGCCGATTTTCCGGACGGCACTGTTCATCCGGCAGACCGAAAAGCCCTTCCGACGCCCGAACAGTTTCTGCAACTGTGCCGTATCCGACGGTCGAACCGGGCCTTTTATACAAACAAACCGGTCCCCGAGGAGTATCTGCAACAAATTCTCGAAGCAGCCCACTACGCTCCTACGGCAACCAATCTGCAAGAGGTAGAGTTCACGGTGGTCACCGATCCCGAACATCTGCAACTGATCCGCAACTTTACGCTCAAGACCTACGCTTCGACCATCCGCATGCTCAAATTTCCCGTGTTAAAGCCCTTGGTGAAGCCTTTTCGTCCAGAGCTCTACAAATCTGTCATTCCCTATCTCGAACAGTTGATTCACGCCGATGCGGCCGGCAAGGATTTGATCCTGCGGAACGCCCCTGCCGTAATACTGATTCACACCCCAATCAAGAGCCGCTTCGGCTCGCAGGATTCCAATCTGGCCTACCAGAATGCATCGTTGATGGCCGAGACGCTGGGAGTTACCCAATTCTACACCGGATACGTCTGCGCCGCCGTGCAGTTGGATAAACGAAACCGACTCGCTCGCTCGTTGGGTCTCGACGGTCGGTATATCCATGCCGGAATGGCGTTGGCCATGCCGCGTTTCCAATTTCCCAACTACACCGACCGCAAGGAGATAAAGGTCACCCGATTCTAAGGCTCCGACCAATGGTTAGGCTCGCACCGAGGCGTATTCCGAAATGATGTACTCGACCTCGGCCAGATAGCTGCGGCCAAAGAGGTTCAAATGGTTCATGAGATGGTAGAGCCGGTACAGGTTTTCCCGTCGTTGCCATCCGGCTTGCAACGGATACTCCCGCATGTAGGCATCATAGAACGACTGAGGAAAACCGCCGAAGAGGTGTGTCATGGCCAACTCGGCCTCCCGATGTCCGTAGTAGACAGCCGGGTCGATCAGCACGACTTCTCCACCTGCCCCAAAAAGAAAATTCCCGGACCACAAATCCCCGTGTATCAGCGAAGGAGCCTCCAGTGCCTCATTTAATAATTTAGCAGCGACAGCCTCAAAACGGGAAAATTCCGCAGCCAAATGCGCCGACACGTATCCGTTTTGCTCGGCCAGCCGAAACTGATACCGCAATCTTTTATTGAGATAAAACAGGGTCCAGTCTTTACATTCAGCATCTTCCGGTGTATTTATCTGTGGCGTAAGTCCGATAAAATTGTCTTCACGGAAGCCGAACCGCTCGGCCGTATGTCGATGCAGACGGGCCAACCGTCGTCCAAAGTCCTCGAAAAAGGCTCTGTCGCCGCGATGCTGCTGGGAGACATATTCGGTCAGAATATAGTTTTTCCCCACCGCTATAACCTCAGGGGTTGCCACCTCTCCGGCAGAAGCGATTTCAGCCAATCCAACCGCTTCACAACGGTAGGCTTTCGACGTGGCCCCTCTCTTCAAAAAGAGCTGCCGCCCCGATCGGGTTTGCACCTTTCCCGAGGTCGGCAGCATGCCTACGATCGGCTCTCCGAGCACAGCTTCAAGCTCCGACCGCAATTTTTCATTCATAATCGGTTTGTTTTATTGAGCGTCAGACGAAGCCTGTGCCTGCAGCACCATGATTGTTTTTCCATCGCTCATCAACGACAACCGGTCACCGTCGATCCGATAGGCATCCACTTCGCCGAGTTCACGGATGTAACGATCCTCTTGCGTCTGATTGGGACAGAAAGCCCGCGTCGAAGCCACTGAGCTCAATTCGATCTTATTCTTACCGGATAATTTGTACGTCCCCATAATGGAGTTGCAATCGCCGCGTCCGCCGAAACGATTTCCCTCGTCAAAAAGCACCAACGTGTAGTTTTCTCCGGCCTCGAACGGTTGTCCACCCCACTCGACTACGCTCCACGTCGTTTGCGTCAAGGGTTTGTCGGCGGTTTTTGTTCCTTTGCGACACGGACAGCAAGCTACCACTACTGCAGCCAACGCTACCATAAAAATCATCTGTTTTCTTTTCATAATCCAACGTTTTAGTTCCTATTCTATCGATAAGACAAATATAAAGATGCCACTACCAGCAAAAATGTTGCAACATTTTTCAGAAATCCAACCGTTTCATATCGGTCGCGCTCCTCTTTTAGCACAGAGCAAAGCTAACAATATTTTTCAGAAACCGTCGATTTATTAATTTTGTAGACCGAAAAACAAACCGAACGAGCAACATGAAAAAAGTTATCTCCACGACAGAAGCCCCGCAAGCTATCGGGCCGTACAGCCAAGCCATCGAAACGAACGGACGGCTCTACGTTTCGGGCCAGATTCCCGTCGATCCGAAAGACGGTACGATGCCTTCGGGTATTGTCCGCCAGACCGAACAGGTACTCCGCAACATCGGTGCCATCCTTTCGACAGCCGGATATACGTTCGACCAAGTCGTAAAAACCACGGTTCTGATGAAAAACATGTCAGACTTTGCAGCCATGAACGAGGTCTACGCCCGATATTTCACCGACAAGATGCCGGCCCGAGCCTGTTTCGGCGTATCCGCCCTGCCAAAGGATGCCGAAGTAGAAATTGAGGTGATCGCAGAAAAGTAATGTTTCTCAGCGAATAGCTGATAGATTATTTGTACGTTTCGCCGTTATTTGAACGGCCGTTTAGTCCTTGGGAAGCGCCCCGAAACGCCTCGAAGCAGCAAGGGATGTGCATCGAAAAGTGACGGGCTTTTCCGAACAAAAACGGCCTGTATTGTCTATTCCGGATCATCAGTCGGCAGCAAGAAGAGAGGTAGCTGCATTTTCAAATCTCTTTAAAATGTAGTTACTTTGCGGGAAGTATGACACAGACAACCTCTTCGAAACGCCCCATCACCGTATCGTTGGTCGTGGCGATTGCATTTTTCATGCAATTTCTCGACACCACGGCCGTGAATACCGCTCTGCCGGCCATGGCCGAGAGTTTCGGCACGGATGTCGTCCGGCTCAGCACGGGTGTCACTTCATACATGATCGCTTTAGCCATCTTCATTCCGGCCAGCGGTTGGATTGCTGACCGCTTCGGTACACGCAATGTCTTCTGTGCGGCGATCGCCTTCTTCATCTTCTCTTCGATCCTGTGCGGCACCTCGCAATCGTTGTTGCAGTTTGTCATCTACCGAGTCATGCAGGGAATGGCCGGAGCCATGATGTCTCCGGTCGGTCGCCTCGCCGTCCTCAAGACGGCTTCCAAAGAGGATCTGCCTACCGTCATGAACTACATCACCATGCCGGCACTGGTTGCCCCGATTGTGGGACCGCTGATCGGCGGCTACCTGACCACCTACTGGTCGTGGCGCTGGATCTTTTACCTGAATGTCCCGATCAGTATCGTCTGCATCCTTGCCGCGTGGCACTACATCCCGAAAGATCGGGCCGATTTTACGACACCTCCCCGTTTCGATTTCCGAGGTTTCATTCTGAGCGGTTTGTCGCTCACGGGAGTTATGTTCGGCGTAGAGCTCTTCAGCAAACCGGCGGTCGCACTTTGGATCCCGTTCGTACTGATCTTCGTGAGTTTCGTTCTTTTGCGCATTAACGTCAAAGATTCCGCCCGGGTCAGAACTCCTCTGATCGACTACGCGATCATGAAGATCAAAACCTACCGGATCACGATTCTTGTCGGTTCGGTATCCCGTATGTTGATCGGCGTCTTCCCCTACCTGATGCCACTGATGCTTCAGGAGGGATTCGGGCTCTCGCCCTTCAAGGCCGGATCGCTATTTCTGGCCACAATGGTCGGCAACCTCACCATGAAATCGGCTACCGTATGGATTATCCGTCACTATCCGTTCCGCCGGGTATTGATCGTAAACGGAATCCTCACCGCTCTGTTCCTCTTTATCACCGCGTGGCTCACGCCTGACACTCCCGTATGGATGATCCTGCTCGTACTGTTTGTTACCGGCATGTCGCGATCCTTGCAGTTCAGCACCCTGACTGCACTGGCGTTCGCCGATATTCCGCCACACCAGATGACCTCCGCCAACACGCTGTACAGCACTATCCAACAGATGTCGATTGGTATGGGGGTTGCGATCGGGGCTGTTGCGCTTCACTTCTCATCGATGCTGCACCACGGCACGCTGGGCCATTTTACCGTTTTCGATTTCCGCCTGTCGTTTATCGTTGTGGCAATCATAGGTATCGTCCATCTGATCGGGTACACGCGCCTGCCACTGCACGCCGGTATGTCGGTCCGGATCAAAAAAAGCCACAATTTGGGCGATTAAACCGATCGTGCGTCACGATCTGGCATGACTGCTACATAGTTTTACATCCGAAACAAATGATTACGGATATGATGAAGCTGTTTTTACTCATGTTACTGATCGTCGCCACGTCGGCTGTTCTTATCGCCTTCGGAGGATAGGGATCGGGAACAAAAAAGAGCGGCCCAAGTGAGCCGCTCTCTGGATCCAATTCGGAATGCTATTAATAATTTTCCGCCTTAAGTTGGAAATAAGCTTTCGGATGTGAGCATACAGGACAGATCTCAGGAGCCTTTTTCCCGATTAAAATATGTCCGCAGTTCGAGCATTGCCAAATGCAGTCGCCGTCGCGAGAGAAGACCAGGCCGCCCTCTACATTAGCCAGCAGTTTGCGATAACGGGCTTCGTGCTCTTTTTCGATTTCGGCCACCTTTTCGAACAGGAAAGCGATCTTGGTGAAACCCTCTTCGCGAGCCTCCTCGGCAAACCGTGCATACATATCGGTCCACTCATAATTTTCGCCGTTGGCTGCATCCAAAAGATTCGTCGCCGTATCTGGAATGGTATCGCCATGCAGCAGCTTGAACCACAATTCAGCATGCTCTTTTTCATTGGCTGCCGTTTCAGCAAAAATGTTGGAAATCTGTACATAGCCCTCTTTTTTGGCTTTCGAAGCATAGTACGTGTATTTGTTACGAGCTTCCGATTCGCCGGCAAAAGCCGTTTTCAGATTTTGTTCCGTTTTTGTTCCTTTCAAGTCACCCATGATTAATCCTCCTTTAGTTGGTTAAATGATACAATAAGTTGTTATGTTTTCGACGTGTTCGGTTCATCGAATTGACCGTCGATCCAGATCGCAACGTCCTCGACCGAAAATCCGGCTACGGGATGCGCTGCGAGATACTCGCGAACTACGCGTGTCAAACCGGCATCATCGTAGTCTTGGATTCGCCTTTTGCGTCCATCAAACAGGTGGTGGTGTGTCTTTGCGGTAATATCGTACCCTATTTTTCCGTCACGAGTATCCAACCGGCTGATCAGATCGGCCTGATACAACGACTCCAATATATGATACACCGTCGCTACCGTTATCGTCGGCACGACAGCTCTCACCTCCTTGGCCACACTGTCCGCCGTCGCATGACGCAATCGCTCCATAACCTGATACACAATAATCCGTTGCGTCGTAACCTTCAGTCCTTTCGCTTGAAGCAATTGTTTGATTCGTTCCATTTCTTTTCCCTTTCGACCACAAAAATAATATTTATTATCAAATAAACAAAATTATCAAATAAAAATATTTTTGTGTAAATTTGATAAAATTTTATCGATTTGGGATACAAGGAACGGAAAACAGGAGAGAAGAGGCTGCAATTTTGGGCCGCGAAAAAACGTATTATAAGTAGAGACACAAAATATTTGTGGATATTTTGCGATTTATCTGGAAAAAACGCACAACTTATGATATACTGA
>URBJ01000099.1 GCA_900546005.1 uncultured Alistipes sp.
CATTTTTTCTCGTGACACCCCATTATTTTTGGGGTATGATTACAATTTTATAAAATTTCAATTCGAAATCATTTCAACTTTATCGCATCGTTTTTTATACTATACATACCGTATTCAGTCAATATTTTACACGAAACAGGCCATTTTATATTCAAATCGTAAGTAAAAACTCCACATCGATTACTTTTAGACAAAAATCTGCAACACCCCCTAAATTTCCCACCCCAACAAGAAAAAACACACAAAATATTCAGACACCCCTCCATTTTTACCTCCTAAACGCAAAAACATCTAAAATCGACTAATGCCATCCGTTTTTTACACCCTCCTTCACAAGAAAACACGCAAAAAAAGCAGGACACCTTCCGGTAAACCTCCCAGAAGATGTCCTGCCTTCCACTCAGACACCCTGTTGTCTATACTGAAATCAATATGAAATACCCAACGCCTTTGCCCAAGATGTTTCCAGATAGGCCGACTGCAACAACTCCAACCCCTCGGCTTCCCGGGGCACATAAGTCGACAGCCCACTATTCGCATTCACCTTAATGAGATGATTCGACGATCCCGAGTAGGCACTATATACATAAGGTGTAGAATCCGCATAGCGTACCGTCCGTCCCAGCTGCTCGACAAAATCTGTCCGTAACACCGAATCGCCCGGCATCCGCACATAATAATCCTCCATATCAAAAAAAACATGACTCGACATGTTTTCGAGATACTGCACGTCATCGAGATCGACCGCAGCGGGATTCGCCGTCGCATAAAAAGCCTTGGCCGCCGCCGCTAAAGCCTCCATCTGATCCATCTGCACAAGCGAGATCATCGCATAATCCAGATTAGACTGCTCGTGAAACTCCATAAACAACCGACAGAACTGTTCGAGCCGAGGGGTCGCAGCAAACAATTCGGGCAACACCTTATTATAAGGTATACCTTCAGCCAAAAGTTCGGATGCCGACGCAAGGACATATTTCGTTGCATACCGTAAATCATACAACGTTTCGACATTGCTCATAAAACAGGCATCGAATACCACAAATTCGAGTTCACGGTTTTTCGGGAGAGCTGCCGCCAAATCGGATATCTCCATAAAATCGCTACCGTCCTGCCCGAACCACTTGGTCAGCAACGCATCCGGATCTCGACTCCATATCCCCTCACCTACAAAATCACCGGTAGGGGAGCTGACTGAACTTTTCGGTGTACTTTTCAACAGCACGCCCGCCGGCACCCATCCCGACGCATGAGACCACAACACCATTCCGTAAGAGTCCGACGGAAAGAGTTGCCGTACCCGAGCCCACTTTTGCGAAAAGATCTCTACAGAGGCTGAATTTTCCTCCTCGTATTGCTCAACAACCCGAATCGTGTCGCCCGTTACCTGCAACAGTTGCGGCTCCCGTCCTCGAATATCGGCGTAAACGACCAGATGGGATTTCGAATCGACTTGGGTCATACCGGCCTTCATCTTCTCCAGATCCCGTTGCGCATAGCTGCTCAAGTTATTATCGGCCGCCATGTAGACGAAGATCGTCCGTTCTCCATAGACTATCGGAGTCGGGAGATCACTCTTACGACATCCCGCAGTCGACAGAACAAACACCAAATAGGTAAAATATCGATAAATCTTTTTCATTTTTATCACACACTTTTTCATCACCAAGAACGACCCGCGCCTCCTCCACCCGAGGAGCCTCCGCCAAAGCCACCGAATCCGCCGAAAGAACCTCCGCCGGAACCGCCTCTGAAGATCAATGGAGGAATCCATCCGCCACTGCTGTGCCCTCCGTTTCCACCACCTCGTCTTCCGGAAGAAAAAAACAGCATCATAAAGAGCAACACGATGAACACGATCAACGCTCCTGCCCCGGGACCTTTGGCTCCATTGTACTCCTCTGCCGTAAACTCTCCCTTCGTAAGCTGTATCAACACATCTACGGAACGGTCCAGCCCGGTGTATATATCACCATTACGGAAAGCAGGAATCATCTCCACATCGAGTATTCGTCCTGCTGTAATATCGGGCACGACACCTTCCAATCCATACCCCACCGAAATAAAGGCCTCTCCCCGAGAATCTGCCGTCGAGGGTTTTATCAGAATCAGGATTCCGTTATCCTTTCCCTTCCGACCTACACCCCACTGTTCATGAAGGCGTTGCGCATAATCCGACGGCGCATACCCCTCGAGGTCGTTGACCGTCACCACTGCGATCTGAGTCGAGGTCTCGCGGTCAAAGTTTTCCAGCTTCTGTTCCAGAGCCTGTTGCTGGCTGTCGCTGAGCAGTCCTGCAAAATCGTTGACCAATCGAGGCGGCGACATCGGTTCGGGCAAAGAGAAAGCCGCGAGCGGCAAGCCCAACAGCACCCACAAAAGACACAATCCCGACAGAAACTTGCACGTAACAAACTTTACCATATACGTCGCGGCTTAAAACTCGACTTTGGGTGCGGTTTCAGCGCCCTGTTGTGCCTCAAAATAGCTAACCGGTTCGAATCCGTAGAGATTCGACAGAATATTTCTCGGGAACATCTTTATATAGGTATTGAACTGACGGGCCGTCTCATTAAACTTACGACGTTCGACCGAAATCCGATTCTCGGTTCCCTCGAGCTGAGTTTGCAGATCGCGAAAATTCTGGTTCGCCTTCAGGTCGGGATAGTTCTCCGAAATCGCCATCAAGCGGCTTAAGGCCGAAGAGAGCTCCCCTTGAGCCTGATCGAATTTCGCCAATGCTTCGGCATCGTTGATATCGATACGGGTCTGACTGGCCTGTGCCCGCGCTTCGGTGACCTGATCCAGCGTACTTTTTTCGTGTTCGGCATACCCCTTGACCGTACTTACAAGATTCGGGATCAGGTCTGCACGACGCTGGTACTGGTTCTCGATCTGGCTCGACTGCGCCTGAACCTCCTCATTCAGCCGAACCATCTCGTTGTAACTCCCCTTCATCCATGAATAGACTCCCAATACGACGATCACTACGATCGCCAAAACAATCAATCCTTTGCGTTTCATTGCTACAATTTATTATCTGACTTCATTTACACATCCCACAGCACTCCTACTCGGTCTTGATTACCGTAGGCGCCACACGTTTCTTCAACGGAATGCCATTGAATTCCCAACCGGTACTGCGTTTTTCCGGTTTTTTTTCAGGACGTTTCATATAGATACGACTAAAGTCAAAATAGTAACCCTTCACTCCCTTCTGTTTCACCAAAACCGGGAGATAGGCCACACTCCGACTAATGATCTGTTCCTTTTTGCAACGGATGTTCGCACTGGCCAAGAAATCGTTCACGTGCGAAAAGTAGATGATGTGCCAAGGTGATTTCTCGGACAGCCCTGTACCTGACGAACGAATCGCATCGAGAATTCCCTCCAAGCGATAGTAGTTGATCCGCTCATTCAACGTATCGCCGATCGAGCCGTAGGCATACACCAGATAGTTGACCAGCGACGGAGAGAACGGTTCACGCTCCATCGCCTCCTTGCCCAACCGGATGATTTCATGGAAATCAGCCTCACCCAACGAATCCGATTCGAGAATCATCAGGATCTTGTCGTGAGCCAGCGGCGTCTCGAACGGTTTGTATTCGGGCTGCCACACGAAACCATAGTAGAGGTGACGATAATCCTCCAACGTCAGTGTAGTATCCCCTTCGCAATAACGATAGTAGAGATTCGGATAATAATAGGGGGATGAACTATCCAGAGTTTCATACCGTATCCGATCGTTATCCGGTGCCCGGACAACACTATCCTCTTGGGCCGACAGTCGGTTGGCAAAAAACAGGACGGAAAGAAACAGCACAGCGTTTCGCATCAAACTTTTTATCATCGTTTTCGATTTACAAGATCCACTCTTAAAACGGTGAAATTACACAAATATTTGATGCGAAAAAGTATTTTACCTCAAATCGTTCGATTTTAGAAGCATTCCTATTCTGTTTCGGAGCTGCTCGCTGACCGGAACCAACGGCAGACGCAAACGATTTTCGATCAGTCCGCAACACGAGAGAGCCGCTTTCACCCCGGAAGGATTTCCTTCGGCAAACAGCGCATCGACCGTCTCCATCATCGAGAGATGCAACGGAGCGGCTTCTGCAAAACGCCCCTCGAGAGCCAGATGCACCATCTTACAGAACTTCTCGGGAAATACATTGGCGGCGACGGAGATCACCCCTGCTCCTCCCAATGCGACCATCGGCAGGGTCAAATTATCGTCCCCCGAAACTACCGCGAAATCGGCAGGACACCCTTTCAATATATTTGCTGCCTGAGGCAGTGATCCGCCGGCCTCTTTAATGGCGATAATCTTCGGGCAGTCGTGTACCAGCCGCAACACCGTGGCCGGAGACATATTTACGCCCGTACGTCCGGGCACATTGTACAGCACCACGCTGCACGGAGAGGCCTCCGCAACAGCCTTGAAATGCTGATAAATCCCCTCTTGCGAAGGTTTATTATAATAGGGCGTTACTGAAAGTATGGCATCGATTCCGTCGAAGTCACCCGTACGAAGATAGGAGACCACATCGGCCGTACAATTTCCGCCCGCTCCCAAAATGATCGGAAGGCGTCCACCATTGACCTCTTTGACACAACGGACAACCGACTTCCTCTCCTCCTGAGAGAGCGTCGGGGTTTCGGCCGTCGTTCCGAGTACGACCAAGTAGTCCACCCCGCCGGCAATTACGTGTTCGACCAAATGCGTCAATGCGGTATAATCGACCGCACCGTCCTCTGTAAAGGGAGTTACCAAGGCGACTCCTACTCCTTTCATGTTAGGTTTCATCTCAAAATGTTAATTTCCGCACAAAAATAACATTTTTTATTCAAACAGGGAACCTTGAACCGGATTATTTTCCGCTGAACCGTTTTTTTCTTCTGACGTAACTCGAGAAATCTCCGTTTGTCTGGATCCGTCCGAACCGTCGTGCCCCGACTCTTCCGACGCAGCCCCTGCCTCGATCATCCGCAAGAACTCCTGCTCGTCGATAATCCGTACGCCCAATTTGTTTGCCTTTGCCAATTTGGCGGGCCCCATATTGCTCCCCGCAAGTAAATAATCGGTCGTCGATGAGACCGCCGCCTGATTCTTTCCTCCGTGCATCTCGATCAGCCGTTTCAGTTCATCCCGCGAATGTTCGGCGAAGGTTCCCGAGATGACGATCTTCAACCCTTCGAGGCTGTCCGACAGCTTTTCTGCAGCACCGACTTCGAACTGCAAACCATACTGCTTCAACCGCGAAATGAACGCCATATTCGCCGGATCGCGGAAGTATTCGGATATACTGAGCGCAATCCGCCCCCCCACGTCCTGAACTCCTTCGAGCTCCTCCTCCGTCGCTGCAACCAGTGCATCCATACTTCGGAAGTGATTGGCCAGCGTTTTGGCCGTAGTCTCCCCGACAAAGCGGATACCTATCGCAAACAGCACCCGCGCAAAAGGAACCTCCAAAGACTTATGAATGCTGTTTAAAATATTGTCCGCCGACTTTTCGCCCAAACGGGGCAAGACAGAGAGCTGCTCGCGCTTCAACGTATAAAGATCGGCTACATCGGCAATCAACCCCGAGTCGTAGAGCAGCTGCACCGTCTCTTCCCCCAACCCGTCGATATTCATCGCCTTGCGGGAGATGAAGTGGACAATCCGGCCTACGATCTGCGGCGGGCAATGGGTGGAGTTCGGACAGTAGTGTCGTGCCTCGCCCTCATACTTCACCAATTCGGTTCCGCACTCCGGACACCGGTCGATAAAGACAAACGGACGGCTGTCACTACTCCGTGCCGACAAATCCACGCCCGTTATCTTCGGAATAATCTCACCCCCCTTTTCAACATACACCCAATCGCCTATCCGGACGTCGAGCAGAGCGATCTGCTCGGCATTGTGCAACGACGCCCGTTTCACGACCGTTCCGGCCAACTGAACCGGTTCGAGATTCGCCACCGGCGTAATGGCTCCGGTCCGCCCCACCTGAAAATCCACCGACACCAACCGCGTACGGGCCTGTTCGGCCTTAAACTTATAGGCAACAGCCCAACGCGGCGCCTTCGCCGTATAGCCCAACCGTTTTTGATCGGCAAAACGATTCACCTTGATCACCACCCCATCGGTCGCAAACGGCAAATCGTGCCGCGCCTGATCCCAATGACGGATATAGGCGTCGATCTCCTCCATCGAACGACAAAGTGCAATCTGATCGGAGATCTTGAACCCCCACTCCCGCGCAGCCTGCAAACTTTCGTAGTGCGTTTCGAACGAAAGGCCCTCGCCGACCAACGAATAGAGCGTGCAGTCCAACTCGCGACGGGCAGTCTCCGCCGAATTCTGTTGCTTGAGCGATCCGGCCGCAGCATTACGTGGATTGGCAAATGGAGCCTCCCCGATATCTTCCCGCTCACGGTTCAACCGTTCGAACGACTCATAAGGCATCAACACCTCACCCCGTATCTCGAAAAAGGAGGGGTAATCCGTTCCGTTCAACTGCAACGGCACACTGCGGATCGTCCGTACATTGGCCGTGACATCGTCGCCCCGCGTTCCGTCACCCCGCGTTACCCCACGAAGCAACCGTCCGTTCTCGTAGGTCAGGCTGATAGCCGTTCCATCGAACTTCAACTCGCACACATACTCCGTCTCGCCGATCTCCTTGCGTATCCGATTGTCAAACTCGCGAACCTCCTCCATCGAGTAGGTATTCGATAGCGACAACATGGGGTAACGATGCTCAACCGTACGGAAATCATTCGTCACATCGCTTCCCACGCGGTGCGTGGGCGAATTGGGGTCGTCAAACTCGGGATGGGCCCGCTCCAACTCCTGCAGCTCGCGCATCAGTGCATCAAATTCATAATCACTGATCTGAGGGTCATTCAACACGTAATACCTGTAATTATGGTAGTGAATTATTTTGCGGAGACGTTCGATTTTATCACGCATAATTTGTTCGTTTTTCTGTAAAGATATTAAATTTGTGCCGTTCTAAACAGAGACAAAGCTAACAAAAGAAACTCAAGATTCCGAACAGAGACCGGACACGGATCGAAGCTCAGGGAAAATAATTTCGTTTTCGTGACTTCTTCTGGTTGGATCGCTAAATTTTATTTATACTTGCAGAAAAATTTTGGGGGAAGCAATGACTAACTCAGCAAACAAGAAACAGAAAAAACGGGTGGTGGTCAGTTATAAAAATCTGAGCGCAGAACTTCGTGAGGAGGTGAAGAAGAAGTATCCAAACGGATACACTGACAGCATGATTCGCATCGACAAAGGGCCCGGAGACTTTTTCTATGCGATTGTTTTAGAAACCGAAGACACCTCATACCTGATCAAAGTGGACGTCAAGGTGGATGATCGTGAAATCGACGATGACGACAAAGACTTCTTCGACGACGAGGACGCAATCAAGGAGAACGACGAAATCATGGAAGCCGAAATGGAGGAGATGGAAGATACAGACTAACCCCAACATCCGATAAAAGATCAAAACTCAAGTCACAAAAATAAAAGAGGAGCATTTTCATGCTCCTCTTCTTGTTGTTATCCCTTAGACCGGACTATTTGTCCCACTCCAAGATTTTGTAGAAATCGTAGGCCTCGGGATTGGCTATGTATTTCTTAGCAGCCTCGTAATCTTCCGGAGTCAGATAGTTCAGAATGTTTTTGATGACCATCGTGAATTTGTCCGAATTGATGTCGACCAAACGTGGCGGAATCTTACCGGTTTCGGGATCCTGAAGATCTTTCAGA
>URBJ01000100.1 GCA_900546005.1 uncultured Alistipes sp.
GTAACCCTCTACACCCTGACCAACGACAGCGGTATGATGGTGCAGCTGACCAACTACGGTGCCCGCATTGTAGCCCTATGGGTACCCGACGCTGCAGGAGAGTTCAAGGATGTTGTTTTGGGCTACGAATCGATCGCGGAATACCTCTCGTCGACCGACCATTTCTGCGGGCCGATCGTCGGACGCTACGGAAACCGTATCAATAAAGGAACCTTCACATTGGACGACAAAACATACCAACTGACCATCAACGACGGGGAGAACCACCTGCACGGAGGCGTCCACGGTTTCTGGGACAAGGTGTGGAAAGCGCATCCCGTGAACAACAGTACCGTAGCCATGAGCTACATGTCGGCTGCCGGAGAGGAGGGGTATCCGGGAAATCTGGCGATTACGGTAACCTACACCCTGACACAAGATAATGCTTTAAAAATCGAATATCAGGCGACGACCGACAGCGCCACAATCCTCAATCCGACCAGCCACAGCTACTTCAATCTGCACGGGACGACGGCAGGAAGTACGAATACCCACCTGTTGACCCTCAACGCCGACCGGTTTACTCCGACCGATGCGGGACTGATTCCGACGGGAGAGTTGGACTCGGTGGCCGGCACACCGATGGACTTTAGGCAACCCACGCTTATCGGTGAACGCATCGATGCCGATTTCGAACCGATGAAGCTGGCCAAAGGATATGACCACAACTGGGTACTGAACAAAGCGGGGAAGGAGCTCTCTTTTGCTGCCGAAGTGTATGAGCCCTCGACAGGAATCGTCATGCGGATCGAGACGGACCAACCGGCCATACAGTTTTACAGTGGGAATTTCATGGACGGCAGTCAGATCGGGAAGCGGGGTGAACCGCACAACTACCGGACAGGTATCGCCCTCGAAACCCAAAACTATCCCGATGCACCGAATCACGAGAACTTCCCTTCAGCCGTCTTGCGTCCCGGAGAGACCTACACACAAACCTGCATCTATGCTTTCAGCGTCCGCAAATAACATGCGGCCGGGGGGAAGCGAGGGAAAACCATGTTTCCGAATCTGTGCAAAACCACTTCTGACCAGCAGGCTTTTATTAATTAAAAGGGAGCACAATCCCCGGTACTGATTTTTTCCGTTTTTGTCCGCCACTCACATTAAATCAAAAGCCAAGGCCTTTACAAAGGCCTTGGCTTTTTGCTTGTTTCAGCTACTAATTTCGATTCAATCGACGCTACACGACACCATACATTGTAACAAATCGCTTCACCGAGTATGAGTGTTTAAACAGTCACCCTCACACTTGTCAGATCTCTATTGTAATCCATCCTGAGAAAGTTGCGTACTGATCGGTCGAGGATTGTCCGATGCAGGAAACTCCATCTTGAAAAGCTCTTTTCCCATCGGCTGGATCTCGCTCCCGTCCAATTTGCTCGGATCGTACCCCGTCTCACATTCGAACGGCATGACATAGGCCAAGACCGACCATCCCCAGAAACGTTTCAGACCAAGCCCCTCGCCACTCTCTCCGTTATAGAACTCCCGGGTCACCTCGTTGCACTTGTAGACCAAATCCAGCGTCTTTTGAGCTAATTCCCGAGCCTCATCCATGTATCCGTAGTCGATCAGCCCGTGCATGATCATATAGTTGGTCGGAATCCACGTCGTACCCCGCCAGTTGCATCCCCAGTCGCGAATGTCCCCCTGCACATAATCGGGCTCCGTCTGCGCATAACAAGCGACCGGATATTTCGTCCAAAACTCTTCGGGATTGGTCAAATGCTCTTTCACCAACCGTTCTGCCCTGCGCGGAGGCACGATACCGGCCCATAAAGGTATAAATCCCGCAACAGATTTCACTTTGACCAATTCTCCGGTATGTTCGTCCCGATCGTAGTAGAAGCCATCCTCCTCATCCCAAAAAATCGTATTGATCTTATCGGCCAACGCCGTCGCACGCAGATGGAATTTTTTGGCATCTTCCATTTTTCCCAGTTTGATGGCGATCTGCTCCATTGCCTGAAGCTCCCGATAGATATAGCAAGCCAAATCGACCCCTTCGAAACGGAACTCGTCCAATCGCCCGGCCCGGCTGATCTGATTATCCATACCGCTATGATCCGAACTGTTCCATACCGGCAAGCCGTTCCGGTCGAAATCGCAGTACCGCATCCAATAGTCGATACTCAGGATCAGCTGCTCGTAATAGGAGATCGACTTGAATGCCGGACCGATCTGGACTCGACCCCGATCTCCACGCTCTTCGAGCCATGTATAATCACCCGTTTGCCGTGAACCCAGTTCGGCAATCTGCGCCAGGAAGGGCTTAAAATGCTGCCGTTCCCGTTTATCGATCAGCGTCCGCGAGATGAAACCATTCACACACTGCTGATTCATGAAACTCTTCAAATTCGTAAAACAGTAATCCGCAATGCCGAAATAACTCATGTAGAGGTTTTCGAAATAGAGATCCCAGTCGTACATCTCATGATAGGCATATCCGGTCATCAGTTTTCGATTATCCGGCTCATAGAGGACGACTCCACGCGTAGCAATATCGTGGTTCACCTCATCGATTCGTTTCAGAAACGCCTCCTTATCCCCGATATCATACTGCCGTATGACCTGATGCAACAACTTATCCTTCGATTGAGCCCGCACACCCGAGCCCAAGATACAACAACCGGCAAGTAAAAAACAGAAAAATTTCATCGTTTGATAGATTTAAGGTTAGTTCGTTTGTTAGCACATAGACAACACATTCCCACGGATCCGCGGGAATATGCTGCTTCATAACAAATATAGCTTTTTCTTTTCCGATTAGGGAATCGATCCGACACGAATGCAGTCCGAATACCCTAAGTCCCCGCATAAATCACCCTTACCGGCCCTTTCTTGCGCACGAAAAACTCCGCCCGGACCGATTCTGACCGATCCGACGCTCCACTTATGGTATAGTTTGTGAGAAAGCATATCGAGGAGTCGATACGTTATCTCTCCCCTCTGTCAGTCGCACCCTTCTCCGCACAATATGTGGTCTATTTGGGCGCCTTCTTGTAGAGATAAAGTGCAATAAAGGCGTAGAGGATGTTCGGGATCCACACCGATATTTCGGGGGGCAGCAATCCCCCTTTGGCAAACTCCTCACCGAATTTGCTGAACAGAATAAACGAAAAGGCCAACACGATTCCGACACCAATGTGCAGTCCGGTTCCTCCCCTCACCTTGCGGGAAGAGAGCGAAACACCGATCACCGTCAGAATAAAGGTAGAAATCGGATAAGCGAACCGATTATACTTTTCAACCTCAAAGCGGACGATCATATCCGATCCTTTGGCTTTTTGCTGATCGATAAAGCGATTCAGACTTACGATATCCATCGTTTTGACCAACTCCTCGACACGCCCCAGCTCATTATCCCTTAGATTAATCAACGTATCGAGCGATCGTTCGCCGTTAAAAATCTCTTTACCGTCTTTAAATTCCCGATAAATACATTTCGGAGCACTCCACCGCCCCGTTTCGGGGTCAAACTTGACGTTAGCCGCTTCGAGTGCCGAAACCACCGTTCCATTCTCATAGGTCTCCAACGCAAAGAAGGATGCTGCATGGTCCTGCTCCGTATACCCCCGGATGTAGGCAAACGTACCGGGTTCTATCTGACGATAGATGTGGGTGTCGTATTGTGCGCCCTTGACGTTCTTGATGTAGTTCATCTCGAATTTCAGGCGGTTTCCGTTTGCAATCGGAATAATCACCAGATTGAGCATCAGGCTGAGCAGCGTAATGACACTCGCACTCACAAAATAGGGCCACATGAGCCTGCGGAAACTGACACCTGCCGAGAGCATGGCAATGATCTCCGTGTTGTAGGCCATTTTCGAGGTGAAGAAAATGACGGCGATGAAGGTGAACAGTCCGCTGAACTGATTGATGAAGAACGGGATGAAATTCAGGTAGTAGTCGAAAATGATCGCGTAAACCCGGTTGATGTAAGAGGGCAGCGGCATCAGCACGCCGGAAAACCGGCAGTTCAGCGCCTCCTCGGCCGCATCGAAAATCACCACCACAATAATGATCAATACGATAGCAAAAAGATAGGTCCCTAAAAATTTACGGATGATGTATCGATCCAATATTTTGATTCCGGGAAACTTCATCTTCACTGTTCGATTAACGCCCAAAGGGGCAGCACAAAGCGATCAAAATTAATAATTTTATGCGGAACCGGCCACATTTTTGGCAAAATTACAACCTTCTGGAAAGTTTTTCGACCATGTCCGATTTCCACGTACAGAAAGTTCCGTCGAGAATTCTCTTGCGGGCCTCACCCACCAACCACAAATAGAAGGCAAGGTTGTGCATGCTGGCTATTTGTGCCGCCAACATCTCTCCAGCAATGGTCAAATGACGCAGATAGGCCTTCGTATAAACCCGATCGACAAAACAGAGACCGGCCGGATCAATCGGTGAGAAGTCGTCGATCCACTTCCGGTTGCGGATATTGATCACCCCTTCGCTGGTAAACAACATACCGTTGCGTCCGTTTCGCGTCGGCATCACGCAATCAAACATATCGACCCCGCGCTCGATCGCCTCCAAAAGATTAATCGGCGTCCCGACTCCCATCAGATATCGGGGTCGGTCCTCGGGCAGAATCGAATTGACCAGTTCGATCATCTCGTACATCACAGGAGCGGGTTCCCCCACTGCCAATCCACCGATGGCATACCCATCGGCATCGAACTGTTGCACGAATTCGGCCGAACGTGTCCTCAAATCAGGGTAGGTACACCCCTGTACGATCGGGAACAGCGACTGCCGATGTCCGTAGAGCGGCCGAGTCTTTGCGTACTGATCAAAACAGCGCTCGAGCCAACGGCAGGTCAGGTTCAACGACCGGGCCGCATAGTCGTACTCCGAGTCTCCCGGCGGACACTCATCGAAAGCCATCATGATGTCAGCCCCGATGCTGCGTTGGATGTCGATCACGTTTTCGGGCGTAAACAGATGTTTCGAACCGTCGATGTGGGAACTGAACCGACACCCCTCCTCGGTAAGTTTCCGGCATGCCGCCAACGAAAAAACCTGAAATCCTCCGCTGTCGGTCAGGATCGGACGGTCCCAACTGCAAAAGCGATGCAAACCTCCGGCCCGTTCCAAAATCTCGACTCCGGGACGCAAATAGAGATGATAGGTATTCCCCAAGATAATCTGTGCACCGACCTCCTGCACCAAATCACGATGAAACACGCCCTTCACGCTTCCCACCGTACCCACGGGCATAAAAATCGGGGTTTCGATCGTTCCGTGGTCAATCGTAATGCGACCGGCACGTGCCGCACTCCGAGAATCGGTATGTAACAATTCGAATTCCATGATCGGCAAAGGTAAATAATTTTCCGTTCATCGGGAAACGTTTGGGGATTCTCTCAAAATCGCGTAATTTTGTAGATCACACGTGGCCCTTTTCGGGCCGAACGAATCCTTCCCGCTCCGAATCTTTCGGCATAAGGAACGTATACCAAACAGAGATTATCGTGGAATATCTGAATTTGCTGTACAACGACCTGAAAGAGTTAGGGATAGCCCACCCCTATCTGGCATTGGGACTCAACACGATCCTGATCGCCCTCTTTTTTATCCAACTCTATTACTATCTCTCCGTTTACGGCTCGTTACCCCATTTCCGCAACAACCGCGGCATCCGGAAAGATGTTCCGACCCCTCCGATCTCGGTTATTATCGTGATTCGTGAAAACTCCTACTATTTCATCGAGGAGACGCTTCCCTTGTTGTTGCAACAACAGTACGACGCCTTCGAGATCGTTCTTGTCGATTGCAGTTTCGACGAGGAGATCGCCGAGATTCTGGCAGAGAAAAAGGCCCAATACCCCGATCAGCTGCATGTCACCCGATTCAAGCAACAGCTTCAACACGAACACAGCATCAAACTGGCACTAACAGTCGGCATAAAGGCTGCACGATATGAACACCTGCTCTTCACAACACCCGATTGCGTGCCCGCGTCCGACAGATGGATAGCCCTGATGGCAAAGGGATTCATCAGCGGAGACATTGTCATCGGCTATTGCGGAATCGAACAGAAAAAGGGCCTTTCCAACCGTTGGATACGTTGCAGCCGTTTTACCTCGTCGGTCCGCTACCTCTCCTCCGCCGTGCGGGGATACACCTATCGAGGAACCCTCTATAATATCGGATACACCAAATCGCTCTACTTCGGCAATAAGGGTTTCACCCATCTGAACATGGACCTCGGGGTCGACGATCTGTTCATTCAAAAGGTCGCCCATTCCGACAATGTCAGCGTAATCATGAACCCCAACGCCTCTGTCCGACAATTTCAATACGGTGGAATCGGATGGTGGTACGCCCTTTGCAAATATTTCGGGTATGCTTACCGCTACTATCCGGGAAAGGCCAAACGGGCACTCCGCTCCGAATTGGTCTTTCGCTTTCTCTTTTTCGGATCGGTCGTGGGAGCGATTATCGTACTACCGCTCATCTGGAAGGCCATTCCGTTGTTCTTTCTGCTTCTGCGCCTGCTGTTCGTTGAGCTAACCCTCCGTAAAGTGGGGAAAAGACTCGGTGAACATAAATTTTTGGGTACCTATATTCTTTTCGATCTCTGGGCCCCAATCGGAGGTTTAGTCGTCGAAATCAACCGTATGTTCGGTCGCAACAAGGCAATATGGCATTAGAAGACTACATCATAGCTTCCGATCAACAGCTGATCGAGCGGGTTCTGGGCGGGGATGCATCGGCATTCGAACATCTCTTCAATCGGTATCGGGACTCGATTCTCCAGTTGTACCTTCAGAAAACCGGCGGAAATATCGATGATTCGAACGACCTGCTGCAGGAGACTTTTGTCAAAATATATCTGAATCTTCAACGCTACTCCGACCAATACACCTTCGGGCAATGGATCTATACCATCGCGCGCAACACGTTTATTGATTACGTACGTCGCAAACGGGATGACACTGTATCTATCGATAATCTTCGCGAAGCAAGCGGTATTTCGACATGGAACGAGCCCAATCCGGAGGAGCGCATGATTACGCACCAGAATCGAGCTCGGATCGAGGCTTTTCTCGACCGTATGTCACCTCGTTACAAAGAGCTTATTGAACTGCGTTTTTTCAAGGAGTACTCCTACGAAGAGATCGCCTCTCACCTCAATTTGCCCATGGGCACCGTCAAGACTCAGATTCACCGGGCCCGGGAACAGCTGTGCCGATTTATCTTGAAAGACGGAGAATAGCAGAACCTCCTACACACATCCCGCCGTTGGGAGCATCTTTCGACAGCCCAAATCTCACCCTCAATCCATCGCGCCCCCTCTCAACCCATCTCGCTTTTATTCTATACGGATTTCTGAGAGCTGCAATAACTATTCACTTCTGAAAATCGAAAACCTAATGTCGGTTTCCTTCTCTCTCCCGACACTTCCCCTTCACGCCATTTCCGCCCCCCTGTTTCAACAAAAAAAGCTTCTGTCTGAACCAGACAAAAGCTTCATCTCCAGTACTGTATA
>URBJ01000101.1 GCA_900546005.1 uncultured Alistipes sp.
CAACGTGGTAGAGAGCATCATAAAAAGCAACAGCAAGAAGATCAGGTCCGTCATCGACGACGAACTGAACCCCACTTCCACTTTCGACCCTCGTTTGATAGCCATAATTAATTATGTTTTAATCTTTTATTCCCGTTTTCGACTCTACTGTTCGATCGGTTGATTCAAAATATCCATAAAGGCGATCGAGTTGGCCTCCATCTGGAATACCAGTTTTTCGATGCGAGCCACCAAGTAGTTGTATCCGAAATAGGCAGGGACACCCACCGTCAAACCGGCTACCGTCGTCACCATGGCCACATACATACCACTCGAGAGCACCGTCATATCGACCGTACCTCCAGCCTGCGACATATTCATGAAGGCCTGCACCATACCGACAACCGTACCCAAGAATCCGATCATCGGGGCTCCACCCGCTATTGTTGCCAGAATCGGCAAACCGGTTTCGAGTTTCGACACTTCGAGGTTCGCCACATTTTCGATCGAGTTGTTCACATCGTTCAGCGGGCGACCGATCCGTTCGATACCCTTTTCGACCATACGGGCAATCGGGGTATTGGAGCTCCGACACAATTGAACCGCTGCAGCGATCTTGCCATCGAAAATCAGCTCACGGATTCTGTTCATGAAGTTGGGATCGACAGCCGAAGCCTTACGAATCGCCCAGAAGCGTTCGAAAAAGATAAAGACAGCCACACCGCCGAGAATCAGCAGCGGCCACATCAGAAAACCTCCGGCCAGAAAAAGCTCTCCGAAACTCATCGTTTCGGCTACCGGTTCCACGGCCAGAGTCGCCGTTGCCGGTTCACTTGCTTGCAACAAAAACATCATATCTTTTCAATTAGTTTTTTAATTTTCAGTTCTCCGAACCGATATTTTGTCGATTCACAAAAGTACGTTTTATTATGAATCCGGCAAACAATCGTTGCAGGATTTTTTCGAAACTACCGAACATCTACCCATTCTCCGTTTTCTCTTTCGCGATCTCCTTGATCCGGGTCTGCAACCGGCGCAATCCGCAACGTGCAAGAGGCGTCAGTCCGAACAGCCGATCGAAATCGGCATCGGTCAGGACGAGCCACGATGCGGCATCCATCCGTTCAAGCTCGGGAATCGGCCGAAAGAGCTCATGATCGCGGACCGGAGCCTTACGGTTGTAGGGACACACCTGCTGACATACGTCGCAACCGAAGACCCATCCATGCAGATCCCCTTCCGTTTTCCCATCCTGTTCCCGTTCGATCGTCCGGCGGGCAATACACTTTCCGGCGTCGATCTTCCGGTCGGGCAGAATCGCTTTGGCAGGACAAGCCTCCACACACCTCCGGCAATTTCCGCACCCATCCGGCTGTTTCGTATTATCGGGATCGAGTCCAACCGTCGTAACGATCTCCCCCAACAGCAAAAATGAGCCCAAACGCGGATGAATCAGCAACGAGTGGCGACCGATCCATCCCAAACCCGCCTCTACGGCCCACGATTTCTCTGATATGGGGGCCGTATCGGTAAAAACGCGCCCCGTCGCCCCGGGTTCCAGCTCTTTCAGGTAGTCGAGCAGTCGGAAAAGTTGCTGTTTAATTGTAATATGATAATCTACCGAATGGGCATAAGCGGCAATGCGCGACGCCACCTCACCCGAAGCAGGTGGGCGATGATAGCTGACCCCACAGACGATAACCGACCGGGCCTGTTCGTACAACAACGTCGGATCGAACCGTTTTTCGGCATTTCGATGCAGATACTCCAACCCGCCGTCATATCCCGCATCGAGCCACTTTTGAAACGCTTCGTAGTGTTCGGACATCGGATGACATGCGGCAATTCCACACAGATCGAATCCCAATTCATAGGCCCGACAACGTATTTTCTCGGAAAGCGACATGTTGTTAGACGAAACTCATCGATTGGTTATTGTTCCACAAAAATATAATTTCTCATCAAAAAAAATTATCTTTGTCTGGTGGAAGAGGTGTACTCTGCCAATCAATCTATCCGATCATGCCTTTCAATACCCTGCTGGAACTTTACAGACACAGCATCCACGCATATAGCTCCAATACCTGCTCCTCGCTGTATGGGGGCGAATCGCTTACCTACCGGGAATTTTCCGAACGAGTCGAATCCCTGATCAAAACATTTACCGAAGCCGGTCTCGAGAGTGGAGACAAGGTGGCTCTATTGAGCAGCAACATGCCCAACTGGGGGGTCACCTATTTCGCCGTCACCATATCGGGACTGGTGATCGTTCCGATCCTTCCAGAGTTTTCGGGTACGGAGATCGATCGAATCATCCTCCACTCCGAAGCCAAAGCCTTGGTCGCCTCCGACAAGCTGTACACCAAAGTATCGAAAGAGGTACTTGCGCGACTTACGTTGGTCATCCGTTCGAAAAATCTGGGGGTCATCGCCCAGCACAAACAGGGAAACAGTCGAAGAAGCGTCCTGCCCGATCCGAAAAAGGAGGATCTCGCAGCGATCATCTACACATCGGGAACCACATCGAGACCCAAGGGCGTCATGCTCTCGCATGGGAACCTGTGCAGCGAACTGCACATGGTAAGTCTTCTGCAACCGGTCTATCCGAATGATGTTTTTCTCTCGATTCTCCCACTTTCCCACACCTACGAGTGCTCATTGGGCATGCTACTGCCCTTCATGTGGGGAGCGTCGGTTGTCTATATAGACAAGGCTCCGACTCCAGCCGTGCTGATTCCGGTTTTGAAAGCCGTCCGCCCGACGGTCATGCTGAGCGTTCCGCTGATTATCGAAAAGATATACCGCAACAAGATTCTACCCCAGCTCTCATCGAACTTCATATTCAAACGACTCTACAAAAAGGAGTGGGGGCGCAAATGGCTACACCGCGTAGCTGGGAAAAAACTGATGAAGCTCTTCGGAGGACGGATCCGATTCTTCGGCATCGGAGGCGCGAAACTCGATCCGGACGTGGAACAGTTCCTCTATGAAGCGCGGTTCCCGTATGCCATCGGCTACGGGCTGACGGAAACCGCCCCGGTACTCGCCGGAGTCAACCCCACGATGGTCCGACACCAATCCACCGGTCCTATGCTGCAGGGCATAGAGGCTCGGCTCGACAACATAAATCCCAAATCCGGAGAGGGCGAAATCGTAGTCAAAGGGCCCAACGTCATGATGGGATACTACAAAGATCCGGATGCCACGGCCGACTCCTTCACCGCTGACGGCTGGTTCCGGACCAAAGACCTCGGCATTTTCGATGAAGACGGATACCTGTATATCAAAGGCCGGCTTTCAAACATGATTCTCGGTCCGAGCGGAGAAAACATCTACCCCGAGGAGATCGAAAACGTGATCAACAGCCACGCGTTAGTGAGCGATTCTCTGGTACAGGAGAACAGCATGGGCAAACTGGTCGCCATCGTCTATTTCAACAAGGAGGAGCTCGAGCGAAAATACCACACCATGAAGGAGGAGTTGGGTAACCGCATGGAACATGTCAAAAAGGAGCTGATCCACTATGTCAACTCCAAGGTAAACCGCTTCTCTCGGATTTCGGAGGTAATCGAAAAAACGAACGAATTCGAAAAAACTCCCACCTACAAGATCAAACGGTTCCTCTACAATAAGAAACAAAATAACAACAAAGAGTCGCATCCTATTTCCAACTCAGGAAAACAAGGGAAAAAAAGAAAGAAAAAGGAGACGACACAGATTTAGTGAAATATTTGGGATAAAGAGGACTTAATACGATGGACAATACGAACGAAGCGGAACGATACCGGCGGAATCTGCTGGTCGAAGGATTCTCCGAAGAGCAACAACAACGGCTTGCGGAGAGTCGAATAACGGTAGTCGGAGCGGGAGGATTGGGCTCTGCAGCACTGAACTACCTCGTTGCCGCCGGCGTAGGATTCATCCGAATCATCGAGAACGACTTCGTTTCGCTCAGCAACCTGCAACGCCAAATCCTCTATACGACTGACGATCTGGGACGAGCCAAAGTCTCGGCCGCAACCGATCGGCTGTCGAGAATCAATCCGCAGTGTCAGATCGATGCCGTAACCGATCGGCTCGATACCCACAACGCAGAAACTTTACTGTCCGGAAGCCAACTTGTCGTCGACTGTACGGACAACTACGCGACCCGATACGTTATCGACGACTTCTGCTCGGCCCGCCGAGTTCCGATGATCTATGGCACCGCCGAACAGATCAGCGGACAGGTGTCGGTTTTCAATACGGGCCGTGCCGGCAGCTACCGCGATCTCTATCCGACAGCCCCCGCCCAGAAAAGCGAAGTCGGCGTACTGCCTCCGATGGTCGGGATCGTCGGTTCGTTTCAGGCTCTCGAAGCGATAAAGCTGCTCAACGGCATCGGGAGTGGGCTGGACGGCCGACTGCTTTCGATCGACGGTAGGACCCTGCAAATCACCCTGTTTGAAATTTAAAAGCCATGTTCGATCTTGCCCGACAGCGCAGCAGCGCCAATGAACAGCTCCGCATCTCAGACCTGATGCAGCTTACTCCACGTGGAGAAAGCCTCCTCGAGATCGGAGCAAGAGACTGCTACATTACCCGGAAGCTGACTGCGCTCTATCCACACATCACCGCCCTCGACCTCACCCGGCCCGAAATCGATGAGCCGGGCATTACTCCGGTACAGGGAGACGTAACGGCACTCGATTTTGCCGACGGAGCATTCGACACCGTTTTCTGCACGGAAGTTCTGGAACACATTCCCCCACAGAAACTCGAACAAGCCTGTCGGGAGATCGAACGAGTCACCTCGCGCTATGCTGTCATCGGAGTTCCCTACCGGCAAGATCTTCGTGCCAACCGTACGCGTTGCGCACATTGCGGGAAAGTCAATCCGACGACCGGACACCTCAACCGTTTCGACCGGAAAACCCTTATCGCGCTGTTTCCCGACATGGAGATCTGCGCCCTAAGGCTTGTAGGCAAAGGTCAAGCCGTCACCAACCCCCTCTCGGTATGGATCTATCGGATGTGTGGCTATCCATACGGAAGCTACGATCAGGAGGAGGGGTGCATTCACTGCGGAGCGAAACTGATTCGCCCTTCGATCAACCGAGTTGAGTGGGCAGCCTGCTTTATCGCACGTGCGCTGAATCAGATTCAATATAAATTATACGGAGCTCGAAAACCGATCTGGATACACATCCTTTTCAAGAAAAAGCAGAAGAAATAAGAAACGGGAAGGTATTCTTCCCGTTTCTTATTTCTTGGTCTGTATTTCTCTCTTCACGCTCCGTTTTGTCCTTTGCCCAAGAACCGAATATTCCGGACTGCAACACAAGCTCTTTCTAATCAGACGAGAAAGCTATCCCGATACGCGAACCGTCTCCGGCTCCTCCCCCAATCAGATTCATCCAATCACCATCTCGCCCCCAGAAACTTACATGAATCCCTGAACAAGATCCGTTCTGCCGCTCGGTCCTGTTCGTGTAACTTCTCCTTAAATCGGAACCCAATCCGAAAATCCGAACCTCGTTCCAATCTTTTCCCCGGCAAAAAGGACGCGTACGAAGCGTTCTCTCTACTCCACCTTTAGGCCGATCTGCTTTTGCAAATACGCCTTGATCCCGTGTTCCATTGAGTGCCGGTGGTAGCCAACAATATGCTCAGCCCAATCGTTATCGGTCTGCTCTCCGGCCCGACTCCGATTAAAGTCCTGTACCTCCTGATCATAAGCTCTCAACTGCGGTTCCATCTCCTGATCGGACGAATAGCGATCCGCATGCACTACGACCGGCAACGGAAGTTTCGGCTTCAAATCGGGCATTTCACGAGGATAACCGATCGTCAATCCGCAAACGATAGAGACACCCTCGGGCAATCCGAGAATTTCGGAGACCTTCACCGGATCTGCAGTCCGGATATATCCCACGCAACAGCAGCCCAAACCCATCGACTCGGCCGCCGTCAGTGCACTCATCATCGCCAAAGAAGCATCAATAACCCCCACCGTGTAGCCGTCGATCGTCGACTCGAAAGCAGGTGATTCGACACCCTTCTGCCGTGCGGCAACCCGCAACTTGTGAAAGTCCAGACAGAACACCATAAACACGGCCGACGTCTTTATCTGTTTCTGTCCGGTAATTTCATACAGCTGCTCCTTCACCAACTGGTCGGAAACCTCAATGACGGAGAACTGTTGCCCGTTATAACTGGTCGGCGTATTACGAATTGCCTGATGAATAAACTCCATCTTTTCGGGCTCGATCTGCTGACGTTCGTAACGACGAATCGACCGACGCTCCAATAATGTCTCTTTCACACTTTTCATATCTTCTCGTTTTTTTAATCCACACGACACCGACCCGCAAGTCGGATGCCAATCATTTCCATATTTTCCTACGACTTTTGCAAGATACATCTTTTTCCCGAATTCATACTTTTCAATCCGTAGAAGATCGCGAGAAACGGGGAACATATGCCGCGTTTCCGTCCCCAATGTTTTTTTCGCTCTTTAAGAGCGAAAAGGGGGGGGAGGAAGCAACTTTTTCCAAGTTGTTTCCTCCCCCCCTACGGTTCGCCGGATCACGTCGTCAAACAGCCGGTCCGGAGGCTCAACTATTTCTTTTCATGCACATGTTGCCAAGCCAGTGCCGAAGCACCCAACACAGCAGCATTCTTTCCGTCGATTCCCGAAGGCAACAGTTTCACCTTGTTCCGGAAGATCGGCATCATGTGCATCTCCATATATTTCTTGGTCGGTTCGAAAATATATTTTCCGGCTTTTGCCAGACCTCCGAAGAGGAAGATGGCCTCGGGACTGGTAATCGAAACCGCATCAGCCAGAGCACGACCGAGCAACATTCCGGTATATTCGTATGCTTCGATAGCCAACGGATCACCGTTCAGAGCGGCTTTCGTAATCATCTCGGCCGTCAGGTCGTTATACGTAATATGACGGAATTCACTGTCGGCGATGCTGTCCGCCATCAGTTTGAAGATCGTACGTTTGATTCCCGTTGCCGAAACGTAAGTTTCGAGACAGCCCTTACGACCACAGCCGCACACACGCCCCGTATGGCTCACCGTCACGTGGCCCAACTCTCCGGCAAAACCGTCGTGTCCGTAAATCAGCTGACCATTGGCCACGAATCCGCTGCCGAGCCCAGTTCCCAGAGTAACGACCAAGAAATCTTTCATACCTTTGGCCCCGCCATACACCATTTCACCCACAGCGGCGGCATTTGCATCGTTGGTAACAATTACCGGCAGTGTCGGGAAGAAACGTCCCATTTTTTCAACCAGATTAATGGTTCCTTTCCAAGGCAAATTCGGAGCAAATTCGATCGTTCCTTTATAATAGTTTCCGTTCGGTGCACCGATACCTACACCGATCAGTTCGAACTCTTCGTTCGACGTTTTCAACAAATTCTGGATTCCGATATAAAGTTCCTCAATATAAAGATCCGCATCCGGAAAATTACGGGTGGGGAATACACCTTCACACAGGATGTTACCTTGTTCGTCTACCAAACCATAGGCAGAGTTGGTTCCTCCGATATCGATACCGACCGCTA
>URBJ01000102.1 GCA_900546005.1 uncultured Alistipes sp.
ATCTTTTTAAAACCTCCACATCTATGAATGCTCTCAAAGTACGGGGACTCCTGCTCCTATTTCTAAGCAGTGTTTCGATATTCGGTCCCGAAACGCTAAGCGCCGATCCAAGAAATAAGTCCCAAGGCCCCCGTAGCGAAGAGATTCTCCGAGATCCACACTTCGAGAACGGATTTGCCGTATCTCCTTTGTGGCCCGCCATCGTACAAAACAACGGAGGGTTCGAAAAGACCAATACCGACACAATCCGTTTCCGCAAAAAAGAGTGTGTTCCCGATTGGCAAATGGCACAATGGGCCAGCAAATACGACCTCGGCGGCACACTTCCCAAGAAAGGCAAACACGGAACCATCATATACCGCAACGAAGGGAAAGAGATCGCCCGTTCGTCGGACGGGACCCTGCTGCTTGACATCACCACCAGCACCGAATACGACCGTCCACGCACCAGCACCGACGCATGGCCTCATCTGCTGATCCAACAGGATTTCGTCAACCGGCCGAACATCGGACAGATCGAACACCTCGATTTTTCAATGGAGCTGCGCATCGTACACTGTGAAAATCGCATGAAAGAGAGTGAATTCGACGAGAACCTGCATACGGCCCAATCGCCGTTCTACTTTTTCATGCGCAACGAAAACCCGGAATCTCCGGACTATCAGCTGGCTCTATGGGTAGGTATCCCCTCGTTCGACTACCGCTACCTCCGACTGGATTCGACCGAACGGGTGCATTGGGACATCGGTACAGCAACATACATTTACGCCATACCGCCCCGCACCGTCTGGGGCGACATCTCTTTCCACGACCACCAGTGGCACAAAGCACAGATCGATCTGCTGCCACTCATCCTACGCAGCCTCGAGGCGATGCAGGAGAAGGGTGTATTCACTCATACCGTTCCGAAGGACTTGGTCCTGACGGGCATGAATTTCGGATGGGAGGTACCGGGAACTTTCGACGCCGGTCTCGAAGTACGGAATATGAGCATTCGAATCGTAAAGTCCCAAGAAGACTAAGCACCTCACCTCCACGCACATAAAGAGGTTGCCGGAAAGCGGACCATAGCCTTCCACTTCTCGGCAACCTCTGAAATTTTTCCATATCCGTTTCGGAAGATCCGGATCACCATCGATCAATCCTCACACTCCTCCTCGGCCAGATACTTCATATATAGGGCATGGATGATTCCGTCGCTGATACCGATTGCCGGAACCCATATCGCTTCGGCATGCACCCGATGCGCGATGTCCAGAAATATTTCGGCCGCCGGCACAATCACGTCGGCACGGTCGGGATTGAACCGGTATTTCCGGATACGATCCTCCACCGACATCTCTTTCAACTCTTCGTAGAACTTTTCCAAGTCCGAAACCTTCAGACAATTGTCGTCCTTGTCCCCCTTCAAACGGTAGAGCTTTCCGATGTTTCCTCCCGAGCCGATGATCTTCAGATCGGGATAGTCGGCCGACAGTTCCGACAGATCGCGATGCAGCGTCTCCCAGTCCTCCTTTTTCACCGTACCGCCCAACAAACGTACCGTACCGATGTTGTAGGACTCGGAACACACCAAATTGCCCTGTGAGATCAGACTGATCTCGGTACTACCGCCTCCGACATCGACATAGATGTAGTGTCCGTCGTGTCCCAACAGATCGGCAATATGGCTATCGTAAATCATGCGAGCCTCCTCCTGACCATCGATGATCTCCAATTTGATTCCGGTCTTGTTGTGGATTTCACGGACAATTTTCTCGCCGTTGGCGGCATCCCGCATCGCCGAAGTCGCGCATGCCCGGTAAGACTCCACGTCATATACCTTCATCAACTGCCGAAACGCCTTCATCGTCCGCAACAACTGCTTTTTTTTCGACGCGGAGATCTCGCCTACACTAAAAACCTCCTCTCCCAGACGCAACGGCACACGCAACAGCACGGTTTTGGTCAGCCGTTCAGGCGGATCCCCGGCATTCACACTCTTGATCAACAGGCGCACGGCATTCGACCCCACGTCAATCGCCGCAAAGTTCAATTTGTTATTCTGCATCATCCTCTATATTTATATTATCTTCTTCGTTACACTCTTCGACATAAACATCGCGATAATGGGCTGCAAGCTGTTGCTGCGAGCGGAACGGTGGACGTCCGTTATCGTACAATCGGTTTTCACCGGTACCGTCCACAATGCGGGCCGCTTGATTGTCGGCCAAACCATACTCGACGACACGCCTCATTTCGGCACGGATCGTCGGATCATAGACCGGAGCATAGACCTCGATCCGACTGTCCAGATTCCGCGGCATCCAGTCAGCCGACCCGATAAAGCACAGCTCGTCTCCGCCGTTGCAGAAGATCAGGATACGTGCATGCTCCAGATAGCGGTCGATAATGCCCCGCACCTCTATCCGTTCGGTTGCCGCCCCTTGGCCCATCACCAAAGAGCAGTTTCCCCGTACGAGCAACCGGACCTCCACCCCGGCTGCCGACGCATCATAGAGCCGTTGTACCATCTTCGGATCGGTGATGTGGTTGACCTTACACATAATGTATGCCGTTTTACCCCGTATCGCATTTTCGATCTCTCGATCGATCAAGGTCGAAAGCTTGGTCCGCATCTGCTGCGGAGAGACGATCAGATGGCGGAAATCGATCGTCTTATAGGGCTGGCGGATAAACTCGAAAACCCGATCCACCTCATCGACAACCTCTTTTTTCGCCGTAAAAAGCGTGATATCGGTATAGGAACGCGCATTGCCTTCGTGGAAATTTCCGGTACTGATACATGCCACGTTGCCTCGCGACGACCCGATATGCGTCAACTTACAGTGAACCTTTAATCCTTCGACGCCGAAAAAGACCTGAATTCCAGCATCCTGCATCTTTTTCGACCAATTGATATTGGAGGTCTCGTCGAACCGGGCCAACAACTCGACCATCACCGTAACCCGTTTCCCATGCTTTGCGGCACAGATCAGCGCTTTGACCACTTTCGAATTTTTCGCCAGACGGTAGACCGTTGTTTTGATGCTCTGCACATCCTTGCTCAACGCCGCCTCGCGCAACACCTTGATGTAGTTCGAGAAGCTGTGGTAGGGATAATGCACAAAGAAATCGCGCTTCCGGATCAGATCGAGCGAGCTGTCCAGCGTATTGAAGGCCTGTACAGGAACGGGTTCAGTGTTGGCAAACTTCAGATCTTTGCGTCCACAGTCGGGGAAGGACATCAGATCCTTCATGTTGTGGTAGCGCGAACCACCCACACACGCATCGTAGCGATCGATCATGAACCTCAACTTCAAATAGCGCAGCATCTCCTCGGGCATGTCGCGGTCATACACCAAGCGAATGGCCTCCCCTTTCCGACGGCGCTTCACCCCGCGCGCCACCTTTTCAACCAATGCTTCATCGATGTCGCCGTCGAGTTCGAGCTCTGCGTCACGGGTAAACTTCAACGTATAGGCCTCGAACGATTCATAGCCCAGTCCTGCGAAGATAAAGGGCAGACAAAAACGGACCACATCGTCCAGAAAGATGATCGACACCTCATCGCTCTCCGAGGGCAACACGATAAACCGATTGAACTCCTTGGTCGGCAGTTCGATCAGAGCCAAATCACGCACCGACCGTCCGGCGACCTCATCGTATTTGGTCATTTTGACACACAGATAGATACTCGAATCGGTCAACTCGCTCAGCTGCGATCCCTGCGTCATGATCAACGGATAGGTCGCACTGTTCAGATCATTCTGATAGACCATCCGGATATATCGCTGTTGCAGTCCGGTCAGCTGCTGTTCGTCGATAATTCGAATGTGCTCCTCCTTCAGACGCTCTTTCAACAGATCGAACGTTGCATCGAACTCCTCGGAATAGATCCGATTCAGTTCGGTGATCTTCTGCAACTCCTTAAACTGACTGCCCGACTCCCCCTGATACTCGGCCACACGCTTCATCGTAGAGACCCGGACCCGAAAAAATTCATCCAAATTATTCGAGTAGATTCCCAAAAACTTCAATCGCTCGAGCAACGGGACATTCTCCCGTTGAGCCTCCTGCAATATCCGGTGATTGAAATACATCCAACTCAAATCCCGATCCAACAACTTTCTCGTCTCCATAACTTCCAACTCATTAATCTGAATTCTTCGCTAAGATACGCTTTTCCTCACCAAAAACAGCGGCTCGACGCATTTTTTGATGAAATCTTAATAGGTCCCTACACCTCCCGAAACGAAGCATACGACAATACACCCACTCCAATAAGTATAAAGTCGTATTTTACGTTCTATGTGGGCGTTGCGACTTTCAAATCGGGATTTTTTATTGTCCGTTTATGAAAATTGCCCTACTTTTGTGTATCCGGGTACGCCCGAATCTCGAGGGGTAACCGGTTAGCTTATTCACTACATGAAAACAATAAACGCTACCAAGTACAAACTCAAAAACGTCGACACCGAACGCATCTTCGAGGACGAAGGCTGGATGCTCGACGACACCCAATCCTCCCGCCCGTCGTTGATCCGGGCCGTATACGAATCGAAACAGATACATCCTCACGAGGAAGATATGGGTATCTACCGCTTCGCCGAATGGCTCCCCATCAACAAGACGCTCGAAGGCTCCTGCGCACCGGTTACCTACAAGAGCAAAGCGTTGGCCAAAGAGCTGGGACTTAAAAATTTGTACATCACATTTAACGGATACTTCCCGGAGATCGGGGCACACATGTCGACCTGCTCGTTCAAGGAGACCGAAGCCTACTCGGTCTGTGCCCGGCTGAACGGAAGTCATAAAGGCAAGGTGCTGGTTGTAGCTTCTGCGGGCAACACGGCACGAGCTTTTGCCAAAGTCTGCTCGGACAACCACATTCCGCTGCTGCTGAGCGTTCCGGAAGACAACATCGACGCACTCTGGTTCGAAAAACCGCTGAACGACTGCGTCAAACTGATCGTTTCGGAAAAGGGCAGCGACTACTTCGATGCAATTCACCTGAGCAACTTGGCCCTGAAGTCGGACAAATTCTTCGCTGAGGGCGGAGCCAAAAATATCGCCCGACGCGACGGTATGGCTACAACCGTTCTCTCGGCCGTTACCCACATCGGTCGGATTCCCGACTACTATTTTCAGGCTGTGGGCAGCGGCACCGGAGCGATTGCCGCATGGGAAGCCAATCTTCGACTGATCGAAGACGGCCGGTTCGGAAACCACAAGATGAAACTGATGGTTTCACAAAACCTGCCGTTCGTTCCGATGTATCACGCATGGAAGGCCCGCTCTCGGGAGATGCTGCCTTACGACGACGACAAGGCTCGTATCGATGCCGAATCGATCGACGCCAAGGTACTGTCGAACCGGAAACCCCCTTACGGAATCAAAGGCGGTCTGTTCGATGCCCTTACCGATACGGGAGGCGACATTCTGGTAGCTACGAACGAGGAGGCCCGTGCTGCGAAAAAACTGTTTGCCGAGACCGAAGGTGTCGACATTTACTCGGCTCCGGCAGTGGCTTTGGCTACGCTGATCCAATGTGTTCATTCCGGTACGATCGATCCCGAAAAGATCATCATGCTGAACGTTACGGGCGGAGGAGAGAAGCGCTTCATGGCCGGCAAGAAGCTGTACTATCTGAAACCGTCATTGGTCTTCCATATCGATCCGGACGTCAACGAGGTCATCGAGAAGGTCAACAAACTGTTTGACTAAAGACAAGCGTACGGCGTAGATTCAGACATTCAACCTATAACTCAACGAGCGACGGAAAGTTTTAGATAAAAACTTTCCGTCGCTCGTTTAATACCCATGATTAAACAGGAGGCATGACCGATAGGTCCATGCTGCATCTCTTCTTCCAAAGGCAGACCCACCACTCCACCAAACGTCTTCACAAAGATCGCACCGGAAACAAAACCATCAACCTAACAAACAGTCTCCAATATCCGCATGAATCAAAGCAGAGGCGGCGTGTACCTAACTACACGCCGCCCCATCTCCATATGAGAGATACGATCCGTATCGCTTGATCCTATTTCTTATAGATGTCCGGAATGGAGGGACGATCCACCCCGACCGTAACATTGACCCGCCAATCCAAATTATTCGTGTACAGATGACGATAATCGAACGGCTGCTGGGTCCATACGCGGAAGATATTTCCCTCTTTCCAGCTGTTTCCGGCCGACACATAATCGCACATCCGCATCAGATGCTTACCACCTGCCTCATCCTTACACGGCACGTCGAAGGTCATCCAGATTTCGGGCACATCGGTCTGCTCAACCAACTCTACGTCGATATAACCCTCCTCATCGCCCATGAATTCATAACGATACATCGGAGGTTCGGTTACGCCGTCACGCCGCGGGATCAGACGCGAATCAAATGCCAACACGATCGGCCCACGAACAATCGCAGCATCTCCCACTCCCGAGGGAGCCTCCACAACACGAGCCCGCATGTCGAGCTCTATATCGATCTTGTCCCCTGCGCTCCACTGACGTTCGATCGACGCATAGGTTCCGGGGATCAAATAGCCGTCATAAGGTTCTCCGTTGACTTTCACCTTTGTCTCCTTACTCCACTCCGGAATGCGCAACGAAACGGCAAACTTTTCACTTTCGGGCAGGGTCAATGTCGTGCTAATGGTTCTCTGCACCGGATATTCGGTCTCCATAGCCAGATCGAGTGTCTGACCTTGCGGCGTCTTGACCGAACTGTTCATCATTCCGTACAGATTGAGCGTCACGCCCGCCGGAGAGGTCATCACCGCCCACGACGGGGTAATCATCAACCCTCTCGGTCCATTTGCCACACAACAGCTCATCACCACATCCGGAAACTGCTGATGACTCGGCACCCGTTCTCCCATCAAACTGGAGTAGTAGGACCACCACTCACCCTGAGGGGTCATTGCGGCCAGCAGCGCATTGTACAGACTGGTCTCGAGCTGATCGGCATAGCGGCTATCGCCCGTAAGACGCAGCATCTGGTAGAGGAACTTCATCCATGTTGCCGTTACACAAGTCTCCATACCCTGATACATCGGCTCGGTCTGACGCATCTTTCCGTGACACCAGATCTCCATCATCGAAGCCGAACCCACGATCATGATCTCATCGCGGATGATCGTATTGATCAGCTTGTGACAAGCCTCAAAGTAGAGCGGATTTCCCGTAATACGGTACATTTCACACAAACCCTCGAAGCACGACATCATCTCATAGGCCTTCGGTGCCCCACTCATCTTCCACAACGGAGTACCCGAAAGAGCCTCCTGTACCAGACGAATACCGGTAGGGGTCAACTTGTTGGGCGTATTCCACGATTTGATGATGTGTTCGGCAAATTCCAGATAGCGGGGATTACCGGTTTTCTGATACAACAAGGCGATCGGCTCGAGCACCGATGAGGAGGCCAAACCCTTCCAACCGAT
>URBJ01000103.1 GCA_900546005.1 uncultured Alistipes sp.
ATCTGTTTTAAAATGATTAATCTACTCGATTTTTAAATTGTTTTCAAATATACGAAATTTTTTCCGTCACCCAATATACGCTCCGATAAAATTACTTTCTAGAATTCAAATTTAGGCTGAAACTAAAACACACGACAGATCCTCATTCGTTCTCCTGTCATTGACACCGTCCTACTCAGAAAGTCGAAGGTCTATCCCGTCTCTTTATCTTTTAAATCACACATAGAAACAGAATTGTAATCCAAGCCGTTGAATGAATAACGCTTTTTTGTTACCTTTGTGACTTCCGTTATCGGGATCGGATTTTACCTTCAACGGGGTTCGATCCCCCACAAATTTCGGTAAATAAAAAATATTCGACATGTACTCTTTTCGCGAATTAACCGACATCATTGAGAACGAAATCAAACACCTGAAATACCCAAAGGAGCCCCATCTGCTGTACGAACCGATCGCCTACTCACTCGAGGAGGGAGGGAAACGGATCCGTCCGGTATCGTTGCTGATGGCATGCAACCTCTTTTCCGAAGGGATCGAACAGGCCAAACCGGCCGCATTGGCCATCGAGGTATTCCATAACTTTACGCTGCTCCACGACGACATCATGGATCGCTCCGATCTGCGGCGCGGCAAGCCTGCCGTACATACCCGTTGGAACGACAATGTCGCCATCCTTTCGGGCGATGCAATGATGATCTACGCCTACCGCCTGCTCTGTTCGTGCGAAACGCAGATCCTGCCCCAACTGCTCGACATCTTCAACGAAACCGCAATCGGAGTCTGTGAAGGCCAACAGTTCGATATGGATTTCGAAACGCGCGACGAGGTATCGGTCGACGAATACCTCAACATGATCCGCTTGAAGACCTCCGTTCTGTTGGCCGGAGCGCTGAAAATAGGAGCCGTTTGCGGGGGCGCACAAGAGTGGCAGGCCGAACTGCTGTACAAATTCGGAATCGAGGTCGGGCTTGCATTCCAGCTACAAGACGATCTGTTCGACACGTACGGCGATGCCTCCGTATTCGGGAAGCCGATCGGCGGCGATATTCTTGCCGGCAAGAAGACCTACCTGCTGACCTCTGCTCTGAAAGCCGCAGACGAACCGACGCGTAACGAGATTCTTGCCCTTATCCACGACAAACAGATCGACGCAGCGACAAAAATCGACTCCGTCCGAAGCATATACGATCGGCTCGGTATCCGTCAGTCGACCGAAAAGGCGATCTCCGGGTATTTCCGTGAAGCGGAACTGATCCTGCACCACCTGAATCTTCCCGAGGAGCGTATCGTTCCGCTGCACGAATTGGCCGAAAAATTGCTGAAACGAAAAAAATAGAGAGTAACAACACGAATCGCCTCAACGAGACGAGATACACATGGAACAGACAATCAGACGCAGCGAAGTAGAGATCATGGCGCCGGTAGGGAGCTATGAATCCCTGATGGCCGCCATACAGGCACACGCCGATTCGATCTACTTCGGAGTCGAGAAGCTCAATATGCGGGCCGGCTCTTCAGCCAACTTTACCCTCGACGACCTCGCCCGGATCGTCGCCATCGCTCGGGAACACGGAGTAAAAACCTACCTGACCGTCAACACGATCCTCTATGATCAAGACCTTGAAGAGATGCACCGTGTGCTGGATCGGGCGCTTGCCGAGGGGATCAATGCCGTGATCGCCTCCGATCAAGCCGCCATTCTGTATGCCCGTTCGATCGGGCTCGAGGTACACATCTCGACGCAGCTCAATCTGTCGAACATCGAATCGGTTGCTTTCTACGCCCAATACGCCGACGTCGTCGTTCTGGCCCGGGAATTGACTATTCCACAGGTCAAAGCAATCAGCCGTGCGATTCGGGAACGCGACATTCGCGGACCACACGGAGAGCTGCTGCGCATCGAAATGTTTGCTCACGGAGCCCTTTGTATGGCAATCTCGGGAAAATGTTATCTGAGCCTGCACGACAATACCTGCTCGGCAAACCGAGGTAGCTGCCGACAAATCTGCCGCCGCTCGTACATCGTCCGCGACAAAGAGAGCGGCGAGGAGTTGGAGATCAACAACCACTATATCATGTCCCCCAAGGACCTCTGTACGATCGACTTTCTCGACCTGTTTCTGGACGCCGGCGTACGGGTTTTGAAGATCGAAGGACGGGCCCGTTCGGCCGAATACGTCAAACGGGTCGTCGAGTGCTACGACGAAGCGTTGCGGGCGATCGAAGCGGGAACCTACACCCCCGAACGTGCCGCTGCATGGAAAGAGCGGCTGAGAACCGTCTTCAACCGGGGATTCTGGCACGGATACTACATGGGTGAACGGGCCGGAGAGTGGAGCCGACACTACGGTTCATCGGCCACGATGAAGAAGATGTACATCGGAAAGATCACGAACTTTTTCGCCCGGATCGGAGTTGCCGAGATCCATGTCGAAGCCACGCCGCTTCATGTAGGGGAGTCGGTATTCATCACCGGAGAGACCACTGGTGTGGTCGAATTCGATGTCGAAGAGATACGCGTGGCACTGAAACCCGAAGAGATGGCCCCGCAAGGAGTTTACTGCTCGGTCAAGACTCCGGTTCCCGTACGACGAGGCGACAAATTGTATAAAATGGTTCCGTCCGGAAAAGAAGATTAACCGTTTTTGAACGACATGAACGATACCGAACATAAACCACAGACGCCTGAATCCGCCAAAAATCCATTAGGAAAAATCCGGATATCCAATGCCATCTACCCGATTCTGATCGGACTCGGCGTCGTTGGATACATGTTCTGGAAGGATTTCGACAAGGAGGTTTTTGCCGGAATCTCGTTTACGTGGCATACGGTGTTCTGGCTCTTTATGGCCGTATTGTTCATGTTCGGCAGAGACATCGGCTACATCATCCGGATCCGTATCCTGAGCAACAATCAGCTCTCGTGGTATCAGGCTTTTCGCGTCATCATGCTTTGGGAGTTTACATCGGCCATCACCCCGTCGGCCGTAGGCGGAACCAGCGTTGCGATCATCTACGTCCACAAAGAGGGGATCAGCGTCGGACGCAGTTCGGCAATCGTCATGCTCACCTCGTTCCTCGACGAGCTCTACTTCATCGTGATGTTCCCGTTGCTGATCCTGCTGGTCGGTCCCGCCAAACTGTTCGATGCCGCAGCCTCCGGAAACTTCCTGACCCATAGTCTGATGAGCATCGCTCTGATCGGTTACTTCCTGAAGTTGGGTTTCGTTCTCATCCTCTCCTATGGACTGTTCATCAATCCGCGGGGACTGAAATGGCTACTGTTGAAAATTTTCAAACTGAAACTGCTTCGCAGATGGTATCAAGGAGCCGAACGGACCGGAACCGACATCATCCGTTCGTCACACGAAATACGTCACTACGGTATCAAGTTTTGGCTCAAAGCCGGAGCCTCGACCTTCTTGTCGTGGAGTTCCCGATATTTGGTAGCCAACGCTCTGATCATGGCTTTCTTCTCGGTCGGAGATCAATTTCTGCTATTCGCACGGCAACTGGTCATGTGGATCATGATGCTGATCATGCCTACGCCCGGAGGCAGCGGTTTCGCTGAATACGTATTCAGCTCCTACTGCCGCGATTTGATCAACATCGCTCCGGAATTCCAACTGGGTGCAGCGACCCTCATCGCCTTGCTCTGGCGTGGAGTGACCTACTACCCCTATCTGGCCATCGGTGTGATTATTTTCCCGCGCTGGATCAAGCAAAAATTCATGAAAAAACACAAAGCCGAAAGCTAACCTTTTCGAGAGTGCTCCGACTGTAGAGATGACACTTTTTCGGTTTCCTGCTCAATCGACCTCACTCATATCCGAAAAAATCCAATCTTCAGCGACCGACATTTGTTTTTGACTGACCCGCTTCTATAAATCTTACAGACAAAAAGTTTATTTTTCCAATGTTGATTTCCGACTCTGCAAGATGGCTTCTGCAAACAGCAGATCGGTCGGCGTAGTAATTTTGATATTGGAATAATCACCGTCACAGAGAGCAACTGTTCGACCCGATGCCTCGACAACGCTCGCATCATCCGTAAATTCACGGGAGTAGGGACGTTCATAGGCCTCCCGCAACCAATCGGCCCGAAACACCTGAGGGGTCTGGACAACCCGAAACCGCGACCGATCGACAATTCGTCCGGAAGTATCGGGGGTTTCGAGATAACGCAAGGAATCCACCGGACGCACAACCGGGATCACTGCCCCGTGCCGCTGCACCTCTTCTACGGTCCGCAGGATCACCTCACGACTGACCAACGGACGCACACCGTCATGCACCGCCACCCATTCGGCCTCTCCTATTTGTTCAAGACCGTTCCGGACTGACTCGAACCGGTTCTCTCCTCCGGCACACACCTCGTGAGGCACCTCCAATCTGTACTGACGACACAAACTGTTCCACAATGCACGATGCGCCTCCGGCAAAACGAGAATCTGCCGGGCCCGATCCCCTAAGGCCGCCGCGAATGCACGTAGAGTATGAAACAACACAGGCACCCCATCCAATAGCAAAAACTGCTTCGGCACCTCCGTACCCATGCGCGTACCCTGTCCGCCCGCCACGACGATTACCGCAATCCGGCTCATTGCTCCCTCTGTCTTTTATAATAACGTATCACCCGTTCGAGCGTCTCCCGAATCGGCGTATAAGTAAAACCTACCAAATTTTTCATTCGACTGTTGTCGTAATACGACTCATCGCAAGCGTTGGCGATCAAAGTCTCCGACAGAATCGGACGCCTACCGAACCATTTATTGAGTAATTTCTCTACCTTATAAATTCCTGTCAGCACCCTTCGTCCCACCGGAATCAGAGGAGGCCAATGGCCGGAAATCCGTGCTGCCATCGAAAATAATGTTCCGAATGTCAGGTTCTCAGCCGATACGATAAACCTCTTCCCGATCGCTTGTGGCATCTCAGCCAAACCAACCGCAGCCCGTGCCACATCCCGTACATCTACATATCCTTTAACCCCGTTCGTATAGAATAACCTGCGACGCATGGCATAAGCGACCAAGCGAGAGCTACTGCTGTTCATATCTCCTTCACCGATCACCACCGAAGGGTTGACAATTACCGCACGCAATCCCTCAACCATCCCGCGTTGCACTGTATTCTCGGCATAGATCTTACTGACCGAATAAGAAGACCGTCCGACCGGATTACTCAAAATACACGTCTCATCGATTGCACGCTGTCCGGGCCGACAAGATCCAAGCGTAGCGATCGAACTGACATGAACCAACAGTCCGACCCCACATCGCAAACAGGCATTGACCACATGCGTCGTAATCTCCGTATTGACTGCAACCACCTTTTCGTCCTTTTCCGGATCAAACGTAACAAGTGCCGCACAATGGAACACCACCCCTACCCCCGCAAGCGCCGAAGCCAACGTATGGGGATTGTTCAATTCAGTCTCACAAAATTCAATCCGGCCGTAATAAGACTCTGCTCCCATGCGGCTCAGCGTTTCACGCAGTTGTCTGATCCGCCGCATATCTCGCACCAAGAGCTTCACCCGGCATCCCCGTTTCAACAACTCGGCAACCAAATGGCTACCGATCAGTCCGGTTCCCCCGGTCACCGCTACCCGTTTAGTTTGTAACACATCCGACATCTCATTCTGCTTCATGGCCATTTCGTTCCTTCTCCCAAACAATCTTTTTCCCGAACCCAAGCCGGTTGTCCGTATATTTAAAATAATCAGGCTCTATTACCCATACATCCACATCCATAAATACCGCAAACGGGAAACGTTTCAGATAAGCCTTACGTGCACTCCGCAACCGTTCACCCTTCGGACGTCGCATCGACCCGCGAATCTGCAAACCGCGAATCTGCCCAACAACCGATGTCTCCAATACGATCGAAGCCGCAATGCGGTCATTCTGCTCCAACTGGCACACATGAAACGTCTCGGCCGAAGAGGTCACAACAAAAACACGGGCATCAGGGACATAGACATAAAACAAGTTACAACAGTGCAACGTATCCGCACCACCCGTGGCAAGCGTCATTACGTGATGTTCTTCGATAAAGGCTTCTATTTTCCGATCCATCATCCTCTCTACTCCTCCTCGCTATCGGTACTGTTTTGGACGGAAGGCAACGAATCGGCAACGGGACGAGCCAATGAATCGGTTACCGGCACCAGCGAAGTCACCTTCAAACTGTCCGGCAAATCACCGTTCAACTCTGCCATAATTCGGTCGCGAATTTGCTCAAATTCGGCCCGGTTGGCCTCGCGAATCGGCTCAGCCGGTTCGGTCGGCACCTTCAGCGGATCGATCGGCGTTCCATTTTTCCAGATACGGAAATCGAGGTGAGGACCCGTTGCCACTCCGGTCGCGCCGACGTATCCGATCAACTGACCCTGACGCACCCGGGCTCCCTTATGGATTCCTTTGGCATACCCCTTCAAGTGCAGGTATCCCGAAACCAACGATCCGGTGTTGTGCTTGATCTTGATCGTATTACCGCCACCACCGCTGTATCCTTTGGCTATCACCACACCATCCCCCACGGCAACGACTGGTGTTCCCGATGGGGCCGCATAGTCCACCCCATAGTGCGGTCTGCGCACCCGATAGACCGGATGCAACCGCGAGCTCGAAAATCGGGAGCTGATCCGGCTATACTTCAATGGAGCCTTCAAGAGGTTCTTGCGCAGACTTTGTCCCTTCTCGTCCCAATAGCCGAGTTTGTCATCCTGCATGAACGGAATGGCATAATAGGTTTTGCCTCCCTGTTCGAAACGTGCCCCCCAGATCATTCCGTGTCCGATATTGACCGTATCGACATACTGCTGATCGTAGATCAACGTAAAATTATCCCCCTCCTGAAGTCCGAAGAAGTCGACTGTCCACGCATAGATATTCTCCATATCGACCGCCAACACGGGACTCATTCCGTTATCGATCATGCTGTTCCACAACGACGAGGTAATCGTAGCCTGCTGCTTCACCCGCCGGATATCGACCTTTTTCTCACCTTTGTAGACCCGAACCGAATCGACCTGAGACAGATCGAAAACCACATACTCAATATTGGTATTCTCATAGACAAAATAGGCGAGCCGTGCCGTCGAATCTTTCGTTTGAAAAGTCATATAGTTTTGTCCGGCCTTGATGCCCCGCAGATCGAACACCGGTTCGGATGCACGGACAATCCGATCGACCACGCCCGCACTGACCCCGAACCGACCGAGAATCTGCCCGAGTGTCTCTCCGAGCTGAACCGTGTTCTCCGCAATATCGTAATCATCGATCGCTATACCGTAAAGGAGCTCCTTTGTCGGTTCCTGCGGTTCTTCTACGACAGGATCGGTTTCGTGCTGCGGCTCCCGATCCGCCAGCACAAACACGAACAGCACCACCAGCACTACGACGACTCCTC
>URBJ01000104.1 GCA_900546005.1 uncultured Alistipes sp.
CAGTTGATTATCCGAACAGTTCAGCTCCCATATCCGGGACAATCCTGCCAAACTGAGTTCCGTCAGCTGATTTCCTGAACAGAGCAGTCCTCCCAACATCACACAATTATTCACATCGAGTGCAGTCAGTTCATTATCACAAATCTCCAACCAATAGAGATAAGTCTGTCGCGACAGATCGATCGACGTAAGCCGATTGTTGTTCAACTTCATGTATAAATAGGGTTCACCCGCATGATCATAACCCGAATTTGCAGCACTGGGTGTATCGAACGTCTTGTCTCCCATATTGATCTCTTCGAGCTGGTTGTTCTGCGCCTCCAGATAGCCGAGTTTCGTCTGGCTAAAATCGAGTTTCCCGATCCGATTGTCGGCACAATTCAAATGAACCAACTCCGTACAATGAGTCAAATCGAGCTCGGCAATCGTATTGTAGGGACACGACAAGGTCTCCAATTGGGTACAAGCCGTCACATCGAGCGCCGACAACGCATTGTGCCCGCAATTGAGCATCGTCAACTCCTTGTTTTGGCTCAAATCGAGCTCTTGGATCTTCGGATTTCCATAGGTAGTCAGCTGTTTCAGTTTCGGATTGTGCGTCACATCCAGCGCATTCAGACCAAACCCATCCAGATTACTGCTGACACAATTCAGCACCTCCAATTCCGGATTTTGGCTCAGATCGAGTGTCTCGATCGGGGTCAGATCCCAATAAGTATGGCAACAATATCCCATATCCAGCACCCTCAACTTCGGATTCTGCGTTACATCCAACTCCGACAGATTCAGATAGTACACATCCAACTCTTCGAGTTCGGGGTTGTGCGTCACATCGATCTGCGTAATACCCAGATCATCATAACTCCTTCCCCCGTTCATGCCACACTTCAATACGACCAATTTCGGATTTTGGGACACATCGAGTTTCGACAGACGGTTCCCCCGACAATTCAGCACCTGCAGATCGGGCAACATCGTCACGTCGAGCGCCAAAATTCGGTTGCTGCGGCAATAGAGCTCCCTCAACTTCGTATTGTGCGACACATCGAGAGAGTCCAATCTATTGAGACTGCAGGCCAACAGCTCCAGATTCGTGAAGTATTCGATCCCCTGAAGCGATCCGATATCCTGTCCGTCGACATTGATCTCCGTCACCAATTCGGCCTCGGAACGTTGCAGTACACCGTCGTTGTTCTTGTCAAACTGAAGCACAAGTGCGGCAAAACGGTTGTCTTCGAACGTCAGCTCCTCATTGGGATCCGCTTCCGAAGTTACGACCACCACGCAGGTCGCACGAACGGATGCATTGCTCGCCAACATAACCGTAACAACACTCTCGCCGGCCGCCAACGCCTGCACGGTTCCATCCGCAGCAACACGTGCAACCTCCTCCTTGGAACTGCTCCACGTCAACTCTACCGGCCGTGTGGCATTCTCGGGTAGATACGACACCGCGATCGATTTCGTCTCATCGATCCGCATCCTCAGGGTATCTGCCACCGAAAGGCCCGTCACTGCAATCGTCCCGCTCTCATCGTTCTTGTCACATCCCGCCAACGAGAAAACAACCAGAACCATCCACAAAAGATAACTTTTCATGCTTTGCATACAAAATAACCTTTATTTGCTGATAAACGGACGGAGGCATGGAATAGAGACAGGCAAGCCTCCACATGCCTCCGTACCGCTTGTTTTTATCGTTTACTCTGCGAGTGCATAGGTCGAGAAGATACCTCCATCTCCCTTGATCGCACCGATTTCATTCTGTACATCATTCAGCTGAGCGCCCGTAGCAATATCGAACACGCCGATGACTACCTCACTGTAATTCGTCGTCGGCACATAGAGATGTCCCTCGGGATCGGTTGCCATATACTTGGAAACCATGCTGAATAGACTCTTGTCTGCAATATCGACAAACAAGGAGGTGACGCCGGTCTTGTAATTGAACTTATAGACCTTGGTCGTACTGTATCCACCGCCACCTTTGAAGAAGATCTCGTCGCTGGTCAGCGAAGCACACGTACCGGCACCTTCCAGTCCGGCGTTCACATCGATCTGTTGTCCATCGATCAGGATCGGTGTCTCGGTATATACAAAAGTCTGTGGATCGATCGTCAAAACCGAAGCCGGAGAGGTAAACGGCTCCATCCCCCACAACCAGTAACCCGTCTTGGCCATGGCACCGGCAACCAAGGCATATACATTACCGTCGCGTCCACGAACCACATCGGCGATCTGACGATCCTCGGCAATCATGATCGGAGTGAGGAGCTCCTTGTCCGTCTCGCTATCGAATACCTTCAGTTTGTTTCCACAACCGATATAGACATTCTGCCCTACCTTGAGCATCCGCGACCAGCAAGGTCCGTCCACACCGATGCTGCCGCTCGTCCCCGCCAACGGAACGAACGTATTCTGTCCGTCGGGTTGTACGGTCAGCACGTTAACCCCCGACACGTTATTCGCACCGGAATTGTTGTTGCCTACGTAAAATTTATCGGACGATACGGCGAGCAAATTGTAGATCTCTCCGAGCGAACCCGTATTGAACCCTTCGGCCGTTATGACACGCTCCTTTTTCAAGGTCTGCGCATCGCACTCAACGATCTGTGCCCGGCTCGACTCCGAAGTCGGGGTCAACAGATAAATTTTACCGTTGCAGATCGAGAGGTCGTTCAGTCCACCGGCTCCGATCGCCTCGCCGTTCAACTCCTGATAGAGGTGATCCTGATAGAACAGATGCTGTGCCGGATCGAAGAATGCAATTCCCTCGGTCGTCGTACCGTAGAACCACAGACCTGACTTGAACGGACCGTTGACCCGTACGGTAAACGACACGGTGGTCGACAGCTGATCCCGATTGATCACCTCCACTTCAAAGGCATTCGTTCCACTATGGGTCAGGTCGAGCGTATACTCCTTCGTTTGGTTTTCGAGAGCCGTTCCGTTCAGCGTCCACTTGTACTCGCTGATCTCGACATCACCCGTATTCAAAACAACCGGAAGCGTCCCTTCGGAAACCTCCACATCGATGCTTCCTCCGTTCTCCAGCTGCGTATCGCCACAAAGAATGGTAACTGCCGGAGCCGGATCTTTCACGGTCAACGTCATGAATTCCTGCGTGGTAGCGCCTCCATCTGCATTATAAAGTACCACCTTGACGGAGTACTCTCCCCGCTGTGCAGGAGTCAACGCAAAAGTCGGCCCGTTGGCTTCGCTATTAACCGTGCCATTGACCGACCACTCGTAACGAACGATCTCTACATTCTCACATTTTACCGTATAGGTCACAACCGATCCTACCACGACATCGCTACCTACGCCAGAATTCCAAGTCACCGAAAAATTGGAGACAACCGGTGCGGGCAGCCCGTCATCCTTCGAACACGATGCGAAAACGCTCGCGACAAACAACAGAAAACAGTACAGAATTTTTTTCATCTTCACTGTAAATTAAAGAGGTTAATAAAAATTTCAATTGATTTTACAGCGAACGATGCACGGGCAGAAAGCCCTTGAGACGAAGACCTCGCCAAAACATTACCGACCCATACACCGCAGGCAAGTAAAATCTATATCTCAAGGCAGGTCTTCTGACTCGTTCCTGTTTTAAAGCCTTCCCAACCTCCGAGGAGGTCAGTGGCATCGATTTTAAAACTTTTTGACCCGCAGACAAGCCACGGGCAGGAACATACAGCAGCGGTAACTGTTGCCGATTCGCACGGCATTCCCTTTTCATCTTTGCTACAAGAACCTTGTTCGACAAAGGTAATATATTTTCCGGAAAACCGACAACTGTCGATGAAATAAATCGTTTTTTCTGTTCGTCCGGCAGGAGAGGCTTCATTCGGACACATTGTATCTATTGCCCCCCGCAAAAAGAGGTGCGGCCCGTCACTCGAACCGCACCTCGATAGGATCACTCGATAGAAAATACGCTACCGAGAGCGCTCCGGTTCGGAGATTTCAACCTTCCGCACAGAAGCCTGCTCTCCGGAAATCCCGAGATAATAGGTACCCGTCTTGGGGATATCGAACGAAACCGAAACCGGAGTCCAATCGTCGGATTCGAACGGCTCGGAAATCACCGGATCCCCCGTATCTGCACTCTCGACAAAGAGCGTTCCGGTCGATTTCACTTCGGCACGGAAGAGGTAATGCCCTGCCGTCAGATAGAGCCCCTCGTACAACCGACCGCCCTGTACATAGCCGTAACCGTCCTTTACACCGGCATTTTCCTCCATCGTCCAGTAGGAGTGACTCTCCGAAAAGTCACCGTTACGGAACGTACTGCTGCTGAGGATACCGCAATCGGTCAGGAAGTTGGTCGGACGCACACACAACAGATCACACGGACTCAAGTACTCGTTATTGAAGATCCGGAAGTTTTTGACAGCCACATAGTCGTCCGTCTCGGTATTGTCGAAAGGCTTTCCGTCAAACGGGTTGTCGGGCCACGTTCCGACCGAATAACCGCCCTTCAGGACACAATCGTAAACCTGCACATCGGAGATTCCCTGCTTTCCCTGATCGGGATTCGTCGTGCCCCACGGGATCAAGGCAATCGCCTTACCGCCACCGGAGTTGAGATAGCTGCGATATACGCCGACGTTGTAGACCGTGTGATCGGCCTCGCGATCTTCCCACCACCAAACACCTCCACGCGGATCACCGTAACTGCTGGTCAACACGATACAATCGTCGTTCGACTCGAAGAATATCCGGTCGACCACCAGATCATGCGTTCCCATGCTGACTCCGATGCCGTCGCCGCTGACACACTTCACCTCATGCATCTTGATATTCCCGATAAAGATATTTTCGCTGAAATAGAACGACGTATGGTAATTGTTCGTACGAACCATCTCGAAATCGGTCAACTCAACATTGCGCACCTTCCAGAAGCCGATCGGAATGATGTGTATCCGATCCGTACAGGTCCGTGCATAGTGGTCCAAGTGGGAGTCGACACAATACCGATCGGCCGAACGGATCTTTCCCGGTCCGGTAATTTTGATGTTCTCCGCCCCCTTGGCCTGAATCAACGGCAGATTGACGTAGAGGCTATGCGTCCAAGGAACTCCGGGAATCACCACATCATGACCGTAAGCCGGATGGTAGGTATAATCCGTTTCGTCCTGCGACTGCCAGAGAATCGCCCCGTCCTCGAGGTGCAGGTCGATATTGCTGCGTATCATGAGGTTCGTTGCCACATAACGCCGCCCATACCGGCTGCTGTCACCCGGCAGAACAACCCGGCCTCCTCCACGTTTAGCCACATCGTCGATGGCCGCCTGTATGTTACGGGTATCATCGGTAAACCCATCGCCTTTCGCCCCGTAATCCAGGACACTCACCGTCAAATCCGGCAACGTAAAGGCATAGGGATTCTTGGAAAAATCCCGCCAATTTTCGACATAGAAATAGGGGGCTATTTTCGTATAATCCTCATCGGAATTTTTGGCCACAGCAAGGAAACGGCTGCTCAAATGGGTCATTCCGTCGTTCTTCTTCAACGACAAGGTATCGAGCACGAAGTGGGCTTGAGCCGGACCCTCGTACAGTTTGTTCAACTCGCCCAGATTGTCGAAAGGTTGATACATCGGAACCACATAAACAGCAATCTGCTTATACTTTTCCGCATACTCCGGCAACAAGGTGCCTTCGATCCGCAGGAGGTCGTTGGCAGCCGTACAAGAGAGAATCTCTCCGGCAAACGGTTCTATCACCTCCTCCTGTTCGAAAGAGATTCGGTCGATCGACAGCTCTCCGCTCCCGTTCAACGGAACGAGACGGAACCCGATCAGACCGCCCTTTGCTGTTTTAATGTCCGAAAGATTGAAGTAATAAGCCTTTATCGGACTGTTCGGTTCCATGTCGAACGTTTTGGATTTCGCTTCATCGTAGTTCCGGTCCTCTTCCGTAATGAATTCAAGGCGTACCTTGTCGGCCGAGCTCCGGTTCTCCATGACGAAGAACAGCGTATTCCACTCCTGCAAAGGGGGATTGAGTACCCGGTTCCGGCTGTTCTCGAACGATGGTGAGGTCAACACGCCTCCCGGTTCAAAATCAAAGAGCAGACAACCCTCATTTTGAGAGATCGTTCCCTGCTCGGCCGTAAACTGCTCGGCCGATCCGTCGATCGTAAACGACAGATCGATCGGCTTACCGGCTTCGAATCCGTCCAGCTGGAACGCTGCATCGTGCCACACCGAATCGCTGTTGTTCATAAATCCGAATTCGACCCTTCGAATATCATCCACAAAAGGACAGTCGTTCAGGTCAAAAATCGTCACGTTCCAATCGTTCGTTGTGGCCTGCGCCACACTTTCGAATTTGCGCGAGCCGTTCTCCAACGTCAGACGAACATAATAGTCGGCAGCTTGTGCCCCTCCAACCGTATTGACGCCGAACGAAACCACCGGAGTCTGCGAAAGGTCGAGCCCATCGGGATAGTCACACACCACCGTACGCCACACGTTAGCCGGAAGGTCGGGACAATTCGCTTGTAAACATTGTGCTCCTTCATGTAACCGATAGGGCCAGTTCGGAACCGAATCGATCAACTCCAACGAAGTTACGTGCTCTCCGGGAACAAAACCGTCGGTATCGGAATTGAATCCGGCCAACAGACGGGTCTCCGTCAGTGAACATCGTTTCGAAAAGTTGTTCGCCGTCAACAGATCCGTCTCGGTTTCGGAAGTACAGGCCGTTCCGCACAATCCACATGCGACGAGCACAGCCGTTCTTAGATTCTTGGATAAAGGAATCCGGTGTTTCATGGGGTTCTTCATTTTTTGAGCTTTCGACATCTATTTTCGGATGCCTGTGCGACATCTATCTCCAAAAGTAACAATTTCTGTCTGTTTCTATGTCATTTCGATCAACTATTTCTCTCCGATCCGTAAAATCACAAAAAAAATCGGGAGGTATGACCCGAAAGCCATACCTCCCGTTATTAGGTGAAAAGCAACTATCGACTATTTAATCGCAATCTCTTTCACTTTGTTCTCTTCCACTGCAATCTGTTTTTTCGGGATATCGATCTGCAATACGCCGTTTTCGACTTTAGCCTCGATCTTATCCTTCTCCACATTATCCGGCAAGATCATAATCTGCTGGAATTGTGTGTAAGCAAACTCGCGACGCAAATACTTTTCTTTCTTGTTCTCATCCTTGTGCTCCTCTTTCTTCTCCATCGATACGATCAACTGATTGTCGGCATCGATTTTGATCGAAAAGTCGTCCTTGGTCATACCCGGAGCCGCAACTTCTACTTTGTATTCGTTTTCTGACTCCTTGATGTTGATAGCCGGAGAAGCCGAA
>URBJ01000105.1 GCA_900546005.1 uncultured Alistipes sp.
CCGACTGGACAGTTGAGTCTTTTATCTCCGGTCGAATGCACACAATCGTCGATAATTGGATGAAAGATAAAGGGTTTGATGAAAAATGGAGATAGTTTGCATAGCCGTTTTTCGGAATTCGGATATGTAATATGTAAGATGGGGTGTCCTGCACGAAAATATTACCTGTTATATACAACTTATATACAACAGCATCGAAGTAGATGCAAAAGAGACCTTGCAATGGTGTTCTTCCTTTCCCATAGTTTGGTCGCGTCCGATGATTCCGGTATTTTGAGATATGTGGGCGAGATTGTAGCGTGCAGTTTCTGTTTGGAGTGATCCTTCCCGATCAATTCGGGAACTTTTGGATATAGTAAAAAAAGAGAGGTGAAAAACCTCTCTCTACTATGCGATAATCCGGTTTGAAAATTTCGTAAGCCGAAAATCGGCAGCTCTCTTGTGTAGGATCGCTATTCAGAGCGATATGTCCTCAAATAATCGGAGCTTTCCCGAAATGACTACAAATATGTTTTGAGCAGTTGACTCATCTGTGCGGCCATTTGTGCGGCTGTGTCGGCTGCGGCTTCCGCAAAGCGTTCGGTCGTATCGGCGTAGATAATACCCCGTGAGGAGTTGACTAACAATCCGCACTGACGGTTCATTCCGTATTGAGCGACCTCTTCGAGACTTCCGCCTTGTGCTCCGACGCCCGGAACGAGTAGGAAATGGTCAGGAATCAGCTGACGGATGTTGGTCAGCATCCGGGCCTGCGTTGCCCCAACGACATACATCATGTTGTCCGGCGTACCCCATTGACTCGAAGTTTTGATGACCTTTTCGTACAGAAGGCTGCCGTCCTCGAGGCGTTGTAACTCGAAGTCGGCGGCACTGGGATTTGAGGTCATAGCCAACAATACGGCCCACTTACCGTCGAACTTGAGGAACGGGTCTACCGTATCGCGTCCCATATAGGGCGAGAGGGTCACTCCGTCAGCCAAGTCATGACCGAAAAAGGCCCGGGCATACATTTGCGAGGTGTTTCCGATGTCGCCCCGTTTGGCATCGGCGATAATGAGGATCTCCGGATATTTCTCGCGGATGTATCGGATGGTTTTTTCTAAACTCTCCCACCCCGCACGGCCGTTCTCTTCGTAGAAAGCCAGATTGGGTTTATAGCAAACGGCGTAAGCAGCCGTCGCGTCGATGATTTTGCGGTTGAAGCAGAATACCGGATCGTCGCACGAGAGCAGATGTTGCGGTATTTTGCGGGTGTCGGTATCCAGACCGACGCAGAGAAAACTCTGCTTGCGGCGGATCTGTTCGAACAATTCGGAAACGGTCATTTCTTTTGAGTTTTAAGAATTGAGTTAAGGTTGTTGGATTACTCTTCGCTGGCACGGAGACGTTCGGCATTTTCGGCTATTTGGAGTTTGTCGATGATCTCCTGCAAATCGCCGTCCATGACTGCACTCAAGTTGTAGAGCGTCAAGTTGATCCGGTGGTCGGTAACCCGTCCCTGAGGGTAGTTGTAGGTACGGATCTTGGCACTCCGGTCGCCGGTCGATACCATGGTTTTACGTTTGCTGGCGATTTCGTCCAGATATTTCTGGTACTCGAGGTTGTAGATACGGGTCCGCAACTCTTCGAATGCCTTGTCAAAGTTTTTGAGCTGTGACTTCTGGTCCTGACACTGTACGACGATACCGGTCGGAATGTGTGTCAGTCGGATGGCCGAGTAGGTCGTGTTGACCGACTGTCCACCGGGGCCCGATGCACAGAATATATCCTTGCGGACATCGTTCATGTTGATCTCCAGATCGAACTCTTCGGCTTCCGGAAGTACGGCAACTGATGCGGCCGAAGTATGTACCCGACCCTGCGTTTCGGTCTGGGGAACCCGTTGTACACGATGAACGCCCGACTCGTATTTGAGCACTCCGTACACTCCTTCGCCCGTGACCTTCATGACGATCTCCTTGAAACCTCCCGAGCTGCCTTCGCTGGCGCTGTTGATCTCATATTTCCAACCCCGTTTCTCGATGTATTTCGTGTACATGCGGAAAAGGTCACCGGCGAAGAGCGCGGCTTCGTCGCCTCCCGTACCACCACGGATCTCGACGATGGCGTTTTTGCTGTCCTGCGGGTCTGCCGGTATGAGCAGCAGCTTAATGTCCTCTTCCAGTTTGGCGAGTTGTGGCTCCAGTTCGGCCACCTCCTCCCGGGCCATTTCGCGCAGTTCGTCGTCTTTTTCCGTTGCGAGGATCTCTTTGGCCTCATTCAGGTTGTTCAGTGTGGTGCGGTATTTTTCGCTGGTTTCGACTACCGGTTGCAGCTCTTTGTACTCTTTGTTCAGAGCTACGAACTTTTTCATGTCGGCGATCACTTCGGGGTCGGTCATCTGCTGGCCGATCTCTTCGTATTTGATTTTCAGCCCGTCGAGGCGAGATAAAATCGAGTTGTCAGACATATTGCGTATCGATAATTATTCGTGTGTATTAGAATGGTGGCTCCGTATTTGTTTTCATAAAAGGCGTAAGGGGGTGTCGCTGTATATACTTTCCCCGGATCGCGTACCGACACATACGAAGTCCCGCAAAGGTAAGCATTTTTTTGTTTTATTCCGTATCTTCGCCCCGACGCTGACGACATGAGAACGATATTATTCAAAATAGCTGGGTATTCGGCGGTAGCTTTAGGGTTTGCCGGAATTTTCCTTCCTGTGTTGCCGACCACTCCGTTCCTGTTGCTTGCGGCGTGGTGCTTTTCGAGAAGCGATCCCCGGCTGAATCGGTGGTTGATGGAGAATCGTTTTTTCGGTCGGTATCTTCAGAATTACAGAAAAGGGAAAGGGATTCCCCCTTCGGTCAAATTTGCGATTCTGGTTATGCTGTGGGGTACGATTTCTTTTTCGGCAATCGTTCTTACGGATAGAGTGTGGGTGAAGATATTGCTTTTTGGCGTATCTTTGTTCGTCTCGATCCATGTGTTGAATCAGAAAACGGCTCGATGTGAAGAGTGAAGCGAAAATAGTGATTCTTGTTCCGACCGAATCGGAGATCGGGGTATTTCGTCGGAGGATGCCTCGGGTTGATGTACGTCTTACGGGAGTCGGGCCCTATCGGTGTGCGGCGGTGACGGCGGCAGTGTGTGCCGAGCGGCCGGATTGGATTGTGCTGGCGGGTATTGCCGGATGTTACCCCGAGAGCGGCGTGAAGGTCGGCGAATGTGTGTTGGTCGAAACCGAACGGACGGCCGATGTGGGCAGTTATTCGGAGGGGGTGTTTACCGACAAGTTCGCAGAAAAGTATATGTGCCCGTATGTAGAGAGGTTCAGCCGTTGGCCGCTTGTTGCGAGCAACAGCGTGAGTGCAGCTGCTTCGCCTTTTGTCAGCCGCGATGGCGTGCAGATCGAGAACATGGAGGGAGCCGCTTTCTTCCGCGTGTGCAGGGAGTTTAGGATTCCGTTTTTGGAGTTGCGAAGCCTCTCCAATCGTGTAGGCGATCCTTTTGCACGGTGGGAGATTGGACGGGCAACTGAGGAGTTGGCCCGTTCGTTGGAGTCGTTGTTGGAATTAATAAAACAGTCATGAAGTTGCGATTGAATATATCGACCTGTCCGAACGATACGTTCATGTTCGATGCGATGATCCATCGGCGGATCGATACCGAAGGATTGGAGTTCGACCTTTTTATGGGCGATATCGAAGAGCTGAACCGGGAGGCGCTTCAGGGGACGCCCCACATCTCGAAATTGAGTTATGCGGTTGTACCCCGTGTGAGCGACCGCTATCAGGTGCTCAACAGCGGGAGTGCCTTGGGACGGGGAAACGGCCCGTTGTTGGTTAGCCGTCACAAACTTTACCCCGATGAGTTGGGCGATGTGTGTGTGGCCATTCCCGGAGAGTACACGACGGCCAATCGGTTGTTGTCCGTTATCTTTCCAGAAATTTCGCGGCGTCGGGTCTATCTCTTCTCGGATGTGGCAGATGCGGTGATGAGCGACGAGTGTGATGCCGGTGTACTGATCCACGAAGGTCGGTTTACCTACCGGAAAAAGGGGTTGCAACTGGTGGCCGATCTCGGTGAGGAGTGGGAAAAGCGGACCGGACTGCCGCTCCCGTTGGGGGCGATCGTCGTGTCGCGGGAGCTCGATCCTGCGTTGAGACACACGATCGATCGGGTTTTGCGTCGCAGTGTGACGTATGCCATGGCTCATCCTCAGGCTTCGGCCGAGTTCGTACGGGAACATGCTCAGGAGCTCGACGACGAGGTGATGCGAAGCCATATCGAGTTGTTCGTTAATGCATATTCCGTCGATTTGGGAGAAGAGGGCCGTCGGGCCGTTGTGCGTTTGCTGGATTTAAAGGACGAGGAGATTTTCGTATGATGCGCGAGGAGTTGGAGCGGTTGGCGGCAGAAGGAAATTTAAGGCATTTGCCTCAGATCGAGATCGAGGGGGCTTATGTCGTGAGTGAGGGGAAAAGGTATCTGAATCTTTCGTCGAACGACTATTTGGGGTTGTCGTGCAGCGGTCTGCACCGAGAGTTCATGGCGCAGATGGCAGCAGATGAGGCTTTTTTGCTGAGCAACCCCTCCTCGAGATTGATTACCGGAAACAGTCCGGACTACACGCGTCTGGAGCGGAAACTCTCGGCGATGTACGACGGTAAAGCCGTTTTGGTGGTCGGGTGCGGCTATATGGCCAATACGGGCGTATTGCCGGCTGTTACCCGGAAAGGCGATCTGATTCTGGCCGACAAGCTGATCCATGCCAGCCTGATCGATGGGCTCCGGCTGTGCGAAGCCGACTGGAAACGGTTCAATCACAACGATGTGGAGCATCTGGAACGATTGCTCGAAAAATACAGGTCGGATTACCGCGACGTGTGGATCGTGACCGAATCGGTTTTCAGTATGGATGGTGATCGGGCTCCCCTTCGTGAAATCGTCGATTTGAAACGGCGTTACGACACGAAAATCTATCTTGACGAAGCCCATGCCTTCGGCGTATACGGTCCGGACGGGCGCGGTGGTGCGGCAGAGGCCGGTGTGGAGGATGCCTGCGATGTACGGATGGCGACACTGGGTAAGGCACTTGCCTCGCAGGGTGCTTTTGTGGTGACCGATGCCTTGACCCGCGACTTTTTGGTGAATCGGATGCGGACCCTGATTTTCTCGACCGCTCTGCCTCCGATATCGTTGCGGTGGACCGAGTTTCTAATCGACCGCTTGCCCCGAATGAATGACCGCCGGGAACGCCTCGCCCGTTATGTCGAACGGATTACCGGGGAGAGCGACCGGACACACATTATACCCCTGATGGCCGGAGAGAATCGTCGGGCGATCGAGATGAGCCGGCGGTTTCGCGAGGCGGGTTATTGGGTTATGCCGATCCGTCCGCCGACCGTACCGCAGGGTAAGGCCCGTATCCGCATTTCGCTGACGGCGGCTCTCACGGACGAACAGGTGGATAATTTTGCCGAACTATGCAGAAGTATTGGTTGAAACGGGAGGGAAACGAGAGGTTGATCCTTTTTATGTTGGGATGGGCGTGCAGTCACCGCGCGGTGTCGCATTTCCTCCCAGCCGGATACGATGTGCTGGCCGTGTATGACTATCGCACGATCGAGCCGTTCGACCCCGCTGATTTCGCCTCCTACCGAAGTACCACCCTTTTTGCATGGTCGTTCGGGGTGTGGGCGGCCGAGCAGGCCTGTGCGGCGATCGGGTGGAGCCGTGCCGTAGCCTTTAACGGAACCCCGCTGCCGGTAGACGACCGCTTCGGTATTCCGCGGAAATATTTGACCGTTACGTTGAAAGGAATCCGTCAGGCAGGAATGGAACCGTTCGACCGCAAGGCCTACGGGGTGTATTACCCTCAAATGAGCCTTCAGTCCGAAGAACGGGCTTTCGGGGAGCGGTGCGAAGAGCTGGAGCGTCTGGTCGAACAGGCTTCAGTACCGTACGAACCCCGTTTGAGGTGGACAGATGCCGTTATCGGCACGGAGGATCGGATTTTTCCGGTGGCGAACATGTCTGCCTATTGGACCGAAAAGTGGAACGGCGAGGTGCTTCGCCTGCCGTTGCTCCACTACCCTTTCGGCGACACGTCCTTGATGTATAACTATCTTCAAACGATTTGAGATATGATCGACAAACCCTTATTGAAGAGACGCTTTGCAGCGGCACTGCCCGGATACGATGCGCATGCCGCCGTACAGAACGAGATCTGCATCCGTTTGGATGAAATGATCGGCCGTATCCGTATTTTGCCCGTCGACCGGGCGATGGAGATCGGAGCGGGAACCGGATTTTTGACCCGGCTGCTGTTGAAACGCTTTCCCGATGCCCAGTGGATGCTCAACGATATGATCGAGACGACAGAAGAGTATCTGAAACCCTATGCCGCCGGACGGAATGTCGCCTATATGTGGGGGGATGCCGAACAGCTTCCTCTTCCTATCGGGACGGACCTGTTGGCTTCAGCCTCTACGGTGCAGTGGTTCGACGATGTCCCGGCGTTTATGAAAAAGGCGGCCGATGCACTCGTTGCGGGTGGCATGTTTGCCTTTACGACGTTCGGCCCCGATAATTTCCGGGAGATCCGACAGACGACCGGGGACGGACTCTCCTATTACTCATGCGAGGAGTTGCAGCAAATGCTTGTCGGGGCGGGATTTTCGATCGCCGAAACCTTGGAGTATACCCGGGTGCTGATGTTCGATACGCCGCAGGAGGTATTGGGCCACATTCGGGAGACCGGTGTAAATGCCGTGCGCCGTATCGGATGGCAACGTCCGAACCTCGAAAATTTCGATTCGACGTACCGGACGCTTTTCGGGGCGGACGATGGTCGGGTTTCGTTGACCTACCATCCCATTCTGATCGTGGCCGTGAAGACCGAGTAATTAGCCGGAAAAAGGAGACTTGAAATAGGTAAAAAACACAGCAGGGCGTGTAAGCCGGGTTCTGTACCTTTCAGTTTCTATCATTTATCTACTCTGCAGATTGCTCTGCAGCTCTAGCAGCCTACCCCCCGGCATCGATCGGGCTAATCGAATGCGCCGGTATACATGGCCTTGCAACTCGTGAGACGTACGGCTACCACAGTTACCTGCAGTACCGGTGGGCTCTTACCCCACCTTTTCACCCTTATTTCAAGCGAAAACGAATCTTCGTGAAACGGTTTTTTTCTGTTACGTTACTATGCCCTCACGAACATCTTCCCGTTAAGAAGCACGATGCCCTGTGTTGCCCGGACTTTCC
>URBJ01000106.1 GCA_900546005.1 uncultured Alistipes sp.
AAGCAGACTTTTATCCTCTTCTTTCTTCAATTTAAACAGATATTTTTGCATTCTTTGGGTTGTTTTTTCTATTTTTATAAGCAAATATATCTTAATTTTATGCGTTGATTAAAATGGGCTTATAGCTCGCTATGAAAGATTGCATTTTTGTTGATATATTTATATCAAATTTCCATTATGAAAGATACAATAAGCAGAAGAGAATTTTTGAAAAAATCGATGCTCCTTACCGCTGGTGCAGTGGTCGGAAGCAGCTTTTTGGCAAAAGCCATGCCGGCTTCCGCCGACGCTGCAGCTTCCGCATCGAAAAAAGCTAAAGAAATCGGTCTCCAACTTTACTCTCTCGGAGCAAAAATGAGTGACGTCCCCGGCTCCCTGAAAAGCATATCGGAAATGGGATACACCGCAGCCGAAACCGCATCATACGACAACGGCAAATTCTATGGACTCGCTCCCGCCGAATTCCGTAAAATCGCTGAAGACTTCGGCATCCGCGTTACCGGAGCCCATCTGGGCCGTCCCGATGACCCGAACAACAAAAAAAGCGTCGACGACTGGTGGAAACAAGCGTGCGAAGCTCAAGCCGCTGTGGGCGGTAAATATATCGTCGTTCCGGCCTTGAGTTTCGGCCCTACGATCAAAGATCTCGATGACGTATGTTCATACTTCAACCGAACCGGTGAGATCGCTCAATCGTTCGGTCTGAAATTCGGATACCACAACCACTCCCACGAATTCGAAAAACGAGAAGGACAAGTAATCGAAAACTACCTGATCGAAAATACCGATCCGGATAAAGTCATGTTCGAACTCGACGTCTATTGGGCTACAAAAGGCGGTGTCAATCCTTCTGCCTATATTAAAAAGTATGCCGGCCGATTCCCGCTGTTGCACATCAAGGATGACAACATCATCGGAGCCAGCCAAACGGTCGACTTCGAAGCCATCTTCAATGCAGCCTACAAATGCGGCCTCGAAGCCTACTACGTCGAAATCGAAGCCAACTCCATTCCGATCATGGAGTGTGCCGAAAAGAGCGCCGAATACCTCAGCTCCGCAAAATTCGTCAAATAATATAGTACTAACCTAAACAAACACATTCGACCATGTCAGAAAAAATCTCTCGTCGTGATTTCCTGCGCAAAAGCGCTGTCGGCTTGGCAGGACTTACCATCGTTCCGAGTGCAGTTTTGGGTAAAGCTGCCGGACAAACTGCTCCCAGTGATAAACTGAATATCGCAGCAGTAGGTATCGGAGGTATGGGTGCCGCCAACCTCAAAAATATGGAAACGGAAAACATCGTAGCTCTGTGCGATGTCGACTGGAAATATGCAAAAGGAACGTTCGACCGTTACCCCAATGCCAAAAGATATTGGGACTACCGGAAAATGCTCGACGAAATGGGTAAGAGCATCGACGCCGTGCTGGTCGCTACGGCTGACCATACACACTGTATGATCGCAGCCGACGCCATGACCCTCGGCAAACATGTCTACGTACAGAAACCGTTGACCCACTCGGTATACGAATCACGTCTGCTGACCAAACTGGCCAAGAAATACAACGTCGCAACGCAGATGGGTAACCAAGGTGCATCGGGCGAAGGTGTTCGTCAGGTGTGCGACTGGATCTGGAACGGCGAAATCGGTGAAGTAACCCGCGTGGATACCTTTACCGACCGTCCGATCTGGCCGCAGGGCTTGATGCGTCCGACCGAAGTACACCAGATTCCCGAAACACTGGATTGGGATCTGTTCATCGGCCCGGCTCCGATGCGCCCATACAACCAGATCTATCATCCGTGGAACTGGCGTGGATGGTGGGATTTCGGTACCGGTGCTTTGGGTGATATGGCCTGCCACATCCTCCATCCGGTATTCAAAGGTCTGCAATTAGGCTACCCGACCCGCGTTCAAGGAAGTTCGACCGCTCTGTTGACCGACTGTGCTCCGAACGCCCAGATGGTAAAATATGTATTCCCGGCTCGTGGCAAAAAAGAGAAAGTCAACCTTCCGGAAGTCGAAGTAACTTGGTACGACGGTGGTCTGACTCCTCCGCGTCCGGCAGGAATGCCCGAAGGAAAATCGCTGAACGATCAGGGTGGTGGAGCCATCTTCTACGGAACCAAAGACACGTTGATCTGCGGATGCTACGGCGTCAATCCTTGGTTGGTTTCGGGTCGCAAACCGTCGGTTCCCAAGCTGAATCGTGAAATTACCATCAGCCACGAACAAGACTGGATCCGCGCTTGTAAGGAGGATGCCAAATCGCGGGTTAAGACCTCTTCGGACTTCAGCGAAGCCGGTCCGTTCAACGAAATGGTCGTTATGGGCGTGCTGGCCGTTCGTCTGCAAAGCCTCAACCGCGAATTGTTGTGGGACGGCGAAAACATGAAGTTCACCAACATCGGTCCCGACGAAACGATCCAGATCATGGTCGAGGACGGATTCACCATCCACGACGGACATCCGACGTTCAACAAACGATACACCGACCCGATCAACGCTCAGCAGTTTGCTAACGAAATGATCAAACACAACTATCGTGAAGGTTGGAAGCTCGTTGCTATGCCGAAATAGTCAAAACCAATTCATTTCAATTTAATAAACTTACAACACAATGAAACGATTTATGTATGTTATCGGCTGCATGGCTGCTGCATCATTGGTAGTATCATGCGGATCGAATCCGAACAAAGCCGGATCAGCCGACAGTACGGCAACGGCTGCCGCTGCTACGGAAGACGATCAGTACATCACGCTGTTCGACGGAAAGACCTTCAACGGATGGAGAGGGTATAACAAGACCGAAGTCCCGGGTGCTTGGATCATCGAAGACGGTTGCATCAAGATTCAGGGTTCAGGTCGTGGCGAAGCTGGTGCTGAAAACGGTGGCGACCTGATCTATGCCGACAAGAAATTCAAGAACTTCGAGCTCGAACTCGAATGGAAAGTCGACAAAGGGGCCAACAGCGGTATCTTCTATCTCGCACAAGAAGTTCCTGATAAACCAATCTTCTTCTCAGCTCCTGAATATCAGGTATTGGATAACGAAAACCACCCTGATGCAAAATTGGGTATCGACGGTAACCGTAAATCAGCATCGCTGTACGACATGATTCCTGCTAAGCCACAGAACGCAAAACCGTTCGGAGAATGGAATACTGCAAAAATCATGGTTTATAACGGTACGGTTGCTCACTATCAAAACGGTGTACAGGTATTGGAATACCACTTGTGGACTCCAAAATGGCAACAGATGCTCGACAGCTGCAAATTCAGCAAGGACAAAGAGCCCGTTGCTTACGAACTGCTGCTCAACTGTGGCGGTGACAACCACGAAGGTTACATCGGTCTGCAAGACCACGGCGACAACGTTTGGTTCCGCAACATCCGCGTGAAAGAGTTGTAATTCCGTTTTTCAAACATACAACAAGGAGGAGGAGAACGTTAAAAGTTCTCCTCCTCTTTTTTTATCCGGACTAAACGTACTACAAGAAATTTCGTTCAATCCGGCAAAAATTCTGTAAAATAAACTACCTTTGTCTGGCAATGGTTTCCGAACACAGAGTTCGGAACAAAAGGGAATGCCGTGAGAATCGGCAACAGTTACCGCTGCTGTATGTTTCACTCTCCGAAACACTTGCGGATCGGAGAAGATCGTTTTAAAATTCTGCCACTGACCTACTTGTCGGGAAGGCCTTAAAACGGAAACGAGTCAGAAGACCTGCCTTGCAACATGGATTTTCGGCCTGCGGTCTATGGGCGGAACCTCCGACGGATAAGTTGTTCTTTTTGAAATCTCGATCTGTCTCAGCACCTCCACCGAATTCGCCGGCTACACAACACTTTTAAACGGAATCGAATGAATCGTCAAGTCTGCTCGGCTATCGGTATCGCCGTCGTTATCGGATTGTTTCTGGGCCTCTCCGGGTGCATGCACTATGAACCGGTCGAACGCGAAAACATCAACTCGAATAAAGCAACGAAGGGTCTCTTCATCATGAACGAAGGGAATTTCCGCTCGGGAAACGCATCGCTCTCCTACTACGATCCCGACTCGATGAAGGTGGAAAACTATGTATTCTACCGAACCAACGGAATCAAACTGGGCGATGTCGCCCAATCGATGACCATCCGCGACAGTTTAGGGTACCTCGTCGTAAACAATTCAGGCATCATCTTCGTAATCAACGTCAATACGTTCCAGCTCGTCGGCACGATACGCGGACTGGTCTCACCCCGCTACATCCACTTCCTGAGCGACGAAAAGGCCTACGTGACCGATCTGTACTCCTACTTCATCTCGGTCATCAATCCCAAAGAGTTCAAGATCACCAAGCGAATCGACGTCCGGGTAGACGGGAAGAACCAACCCTCGACCGAGCAGATGGTCCAGTACAAGAACTTTATTTTCACGAACTGCTGGTCCTACGACAACAAAATACTGGTCATCGATACGCAGACCGACTCGGTTGTGGACTACATCGAAGTTGGCATCCAACCGACCTCTTTAGTTATCGACAAATACAATAAAATCTGGACGATTACCGACGGCGGATACGAAGGCTGTCCGTATGGGTATACGGCACCGGCCCTCTACCGGATTGATGCGGAGACCCGAAAAATCGAACAGACCTTCAACTTCAAACTCGGAGACAGCGGATCGGAGATCTGCATGAACGGGACACGGGATACGCTCTACTTCATCAACAAACACATCTGGCGGATGGCGGCGACCAGCGACAAACTGCCCGACAAACCGTTCCTCGAAAATCCGACCACCAACCATTGGTATGGTCTGACGGTGAATCCCTACAATTCGGACGTCTATCTGGCCGATGCGATCGACTACACGCAACCCGGCCGCATCTACCGCTACAATGCACAGGGCGAACTGCTCGACCAGTTTGAAGTCGGGATTATTCCGGGGGCTTTCTGTTTCAAATAAACGCCAAGGACCATGAAACGAACACTTCTCGCCGTCGGACAACTGTTTCTGACCTTGCTTGCAGCTTCCGCCCAAACTCCGGACCGTGGATATGATCTCGATGTAGTGACCGTCTCGGGGCGGAAACTCAGCGAGATGGGGATCACCCGAACGGAACTCGACTCCTCGGCCCTCAGGGAAAACGTCATCCATAGCATGGCTGATGTATTGGCGCAAAACACCTCGATCTTCATCAAATCGTACGGACGAGGAACTTTGGCTACAGCCTCATTCCGGGGAACAGCTCCGTCACACACTCAGGTGCAGTGGAACGGCATGGCGGTCAACTCCCCGATGTTGGGCATGGTCGACTTTTCGCTGATTCCCTCCTACTTCATCGACAACGCAACCGTATATCACGGTGCAGGATCGGTCGGCGTGACGGGTGGCGGACTCGGTGGAGCCATCACCCTGCAAACCGAAGCCCCGAAACAACGCGGTTTCAATCTGAATTTCATACAGGGGATCAGCAGTTTCGACACGTACGACGAATTTCTCCACCTGACCTACGGTACAGACCGGTTCCAGACCTCAACACGCTTCTGCTTCGTCACCTCGGACAACGACTTCAAATACCGTAATTTCGACAAGATCGGCGAGAACAACGAGCTCTATCCCATCGAGCGCAACAAGAACTGCGAATTTCAGGACTGGCACCTGATGCAGGAGTTTTTCTATAAAAAAGACGACCGCAACCGGTTCGGGCTGTCGGCTTGGTTCATGAATTCGCAACGCGGCATTCCGATGCTCTCGGTCGACTATCGGGACGAAAACCGGTCGAAAGACCTGCAGGGCGAAAAGACCCTGCGCGTTGTCGGCAATTGGAAACACACAAACGACCGCATCGTGATGGAGACCCGTGTCGGATATACCTACTCCGACATGCTCTACCGCTTGTGGAACGATCTGGGAACCGAAGAGCTCTCGGAAAGTCTGCACGCCGCGAGCAAAATCCACACCGGATACGGCTCTTTCGAAATACAATACACGCCCTCGGAGAAGTGGTACATCACCGGTAGCGCTTCGGCCTACCTGCATGCCGTCAAAAGCAGCAACAAAACCGCAAACGATACGATCCAAGAGGGGTACTACCACACCCGGGTCGAAACGTCGCTATATGCCAGCGTACGCTACCGTCCCCATCCCCGCATCGGATTAGGTGTCGACCTGCGCGAGGAGAGCTATGGCGACAAGGTTACCCCACCGATCCCCGCCGCATTCGTCGACTTCACGCTGTGGCCCAAATACGACGTTGTGCTGAAAGGCTCCTTTACGCGGAATTACCGCTATCCGTCGATGAACGACCTCTACTTCCAACCGGGAGGAAACGACTCGCTGCAGACGGAAAAGGGATATACCTACGAAGGCGGCGTAACCTTCGGCATACACCGTAAGAAATTCGCCTTCTCGGGAGAGGGCACGGCCTACAACTCCATATTCCGGGACTGGATCCTCTGGATGCCCAAAGGGGAAAACAAGGGCTATTGGACCCCCTGCAACGTCAAGAAGGTGCACAGCTACGGAGTCGAACTGCAGGGGAAACTGGCCGTGCAGCTCGCCCCCAAATGGAACCTCTACATGGATGCCCATTGGGCTTGGACACGATCGCTGAACATGGATGATCCGAAAGGGTGGACCGACGGGTCGATCGGCAAACAGTTGGTCTACATTCCTGAGTTCTCCTCCTCGATCACCGGACGGATCAGCTGGAAAAGCTGGTCGTTCTCCTACAAATACCACCATTACAGCGAACGTTATACCACCTCGAGCAACGAGAAGGCCTACCGGCTCTACTACATCGGTCCCTACTACATGAGCGACATCTACCTCGAAAAATCGCTTTCGCTGCGGTTTGCGGATCTTTCGCTCAAGGTATGCGTCTACAACCTGTTCAACGAGGACTACGTATCGGTTCTTTCGCGGCCGATGGCCAAACGCAACTACAGCCTGTTCATCGGAATCACCCCCAAATGGGGTCGCAAAAAATAACGATGCGGAGCACCGCATAATGCCCCGCACCGTCTTTATTCATTCGTATTTTCGTACTCCTGTC
>URBJ01000107.1 GCA_900546005.1 uncultured Alistipes sp.
AGGGTTCGTCCCAATCCATCCTGAGCGACCCACGTGTCGGGTTTTGTCTGAGCAGACAAGGTTGTCGCACAAGCCAATGCCGCAGTCCACAGCACACCCGCTCTACTCCATTTTTTTACATTCATGTTTTTGGGGTTAAGTTTAGTTAATAAATAGTCTTGCAACAGACGCATACAAATATACAAAAAGCAAGGAGCCGAGACAAACGGAAACGCCAACATCCGCCTCACTCATGCTTAAAATCATATTGCTTTGTGTTGATAGAATCTTTCGCTCAACCGCATCAGGCCCGGCAATCGGGCCGATCGCGGCGTCCGCCGATGGACTTACTCACGGAAATTACAAGAAAAATCGCGGATAGTTTGGGTAAATTAAAAAATAATACTACTTTTGTGACCGCGAAAAGGGACGACATCCCGTCGCGGGAAGAATTTTGCTGTTGTAGCTCAGTGGTAGAGCACTTCCTTGGTAAGGAAGAGGTCACGAGTTCAAGCCTCGTCAACAGCTCTGAAGATCAGGAGGCTATCATTTTGATAGCCTCTTTTTTTGTACCGTTTCGGAGACAAAAAAGCTAAAAAAACGCTCATCATTTACAAAACGGCAAATCTCCTTTGATGTTACGGTTCATTCTCGATCGCACCTCTAAACTATGCTCTCTCGGCCCGTCGGTAGAGCCTCGCTACCGAGAAAAAGACAGAAATGTTTGTACATGACTATCCCGAACATGCTATCCTGCATGGGTTGGTGGGCTGTTTGCTTTCAGATTGTCCAAAGCAACCAACAATTCAATATATGTTGCATTCCCTTCGCTACCACAAAAAGAGTGTCCAGAAAAGTAACACGAAAACAAAGTAATGCGAAAATATTTTTCTTGACGCACACGCACTGCCAAGACGCCAAACACACCTTATTCTATATTTAACCGATAAGCGAAACTCCATTTTTCAAAAGTTTTTTCTAAATTAGATCCCAAAATTTTTAACCATGAACAAGACCCTCTCTTTCCTATTGTGCATGTGCTTTCTGCTGGACACAACCATCGCCATGTCCCAAACCTACAAAACAGAAAGCTCCATACCCTATCGCCAGTCAAGTCCGGATGAATACACCACTCACCAATGCGTTCTGGACATCTACTACCCCACAGACAGCACGAACTTCGCCACCGTAGTATGGTTTCACGGCGGAGGCCTAACCGGTGGAGACAAAGAGATCCCACAGGAGCTTCAAAACCAAGGAATCTGTATCGTAGGCGTCCGTTATCGGCTGTGCACCGATGACCGCAGCGCCATTAATGCTGACGTCAAAACCAGTGACTGCATTGATGATGCGGCTGCCGCCGCCGCATGGGTCATGAAAAACATTGAAAAATACGAAGGAGACCGCAACCGGATTTTTCTGGCAGGACACTCTGCCGGTGGATATCTGGTCTCGATGATCGGATTCGACAAAAGCCGTCTGGCGAAATACGGTGTCGATGCGGACGACTTTGCCGCCCTGATCCCATACAGCGGACAGATGATCACCCACTTCCACAACCGCAAACAGCGCGGCATCAGCGAACTGCAACCCCTCATCGACAGCGAAGCCCCACTGTACCACATCAGAAAAGATTGCCCCCCGATTCTGCTTATCTGTGGGGACCGGGAGCGCGAACTGCTCGGACGGTACGAGGAGAATGCCTACTGCTGGAGAATGTTAAAGCTCGTGGGACACCCCGAGGTACACCTCTATGAACTGGATGGTTTCGATCACGGTTCAATGGCCCGCCCGGCGCACTTCATTGCATTAGAATACATCAAAAATGCCTCACACTAATACCATTTCTGTAAATACATATACAATCGACACACGGAATCACATTCAGCCTCAAACGATAAACCCCAAAAACAATATTTCGACTCTATTTTGGCAGACATTCCTACTGTTGACACCAACCGGATCGACTGCACGGCCAATGCAAGGGTTCCGTTCGCTCCGGAGAGTTATCGCTTCCGTATTCCAGCCGATGCCGCGAGCGTAATCGCAACCTTCGAGCCGGACGACGGGCATTGATCGTTCATCGAAAACAGAATCATTATTTAATTTTAAAACCCAACAAACAACCCAAACACACAAAATCTCATCTATGCAAAACCTGAAATTATCTGCAACCTTTTCCGACTCCAAGCCCCATTACGACATATTGGATGGACTGCGCGGTGTAGCGGCAATTCTGGTCCTGTGGTATCATGTCTTCGAGGGGTATGCTTTTGCGGCCGGTGCCCCGATCATCGAAATGCCCAACCACGCCTACTTGGCGGTCGACTTCTTCTTCATTCTATCCGGATTCGTCATTGCCTATGCCTACGACGACCGCATAGGAAAGTCGATGCCGCTCGGCAACTTTTTCAAACGACGCCTGATCCGCCTGCACCCCATGGTCGTATTGGGTGCTGTTTTCGGAGTCATAACTTTTCTTATGCAGGGCAGCGTACAATGGGACGGAACCCATGTGATGACCTCTGCCGTTATGATCGCCCTGCTGTGTGCCATGTTTTTCATTCCGGCGGTGCCCGGATGCTACTACGAAATACGCGGCAACGGCGAAATGTTTCCCCTTAACGGTCCGGCATGGTCGCTGTTTTTCGAGTACATCGGCAACATCCTGTACGCACTTTTCATCCATCGTTTCAGCAACAGGGCCTTGGCCATCTGGACTGCCCTGATGGGAATCGGATTGGGTTTTTTCACCCTTACCGACTTCTCCGGATACGGCAATCTGGGCGTTGGATGGACCCTCGACGCCACCAACTTCATCGGAGGATTGCTACGGATGCTCTTTCCGTTCAGCCTCGGCATGTTAGTTTTCCGCCACTTTAAACCGGCAAAAATACGCGGCGCCTTCTGGATCTGTTCGCTGATTCTGTTTGTTCTGTTTCACGTACCGTTCATTCCCGGACTGGCCCCCATCTGTTACAACGGGCTGTTCGAAATGATCTGCATCACACTTGCTTTTCCTCTTTTGGTGTGGTTGGGTGCATCGGGATCAACGACAGACAGATTCTCTTCCGGCGTCTGCAAATTTTTAGGCGACATCTCCTTCCCCGTCTATATCATCCACTATCCCCTCTATTATCTGTTCTATGCTTGGTTGATCAAGAACCAGTACTACACCTTCGGTCAGACGTGGGTAACAGCCATTTTGCTGATCGCGGGAAATATCGTTTTGGCGTGGTGCTGTCTGAAGATATACGATGAACCGGTCCGCAGGTACCTCTCAAAACGTTTTCTAAACAGAAAGATCAAATAGCGGGAAACTGTGTCTGAAGAGACACTGCATGGACCGGAGAGAGAAGCAAGCCGAAGCACCTGCCTTCGCAGAAAGTAGAAAAAATGGGCAGCGCCTTAATCGAATAAGGCGCTGCTTTTTTTACGTTTACATCCGGCTACAACGAAAACTTAACCCCCACGAAGCAGGTGCGCGGGAGAGTCGGCCCGTAGACATAGGCCGCATCTTTATGCTGTCCGAAATCGAGATCTTTCTGGTAGCTGTCGAAGATGTTTTTCATTCCTGCACTTAGTTCCATGCGACACTGTTGCGACAGACGGAAATCATAGCAGAGGCGCATTCCCATATCCCAGAATGCCGGAGTCAACCGGTTTTCATCCCGTTCGATGACACCTTTGTTGTGCTGCACCAACATCTTCCCCGTAAAATTTCCGAAAAGCGAGAGTTTGAACGCATCGGTAAAGTTATAGTTGGCCGTCACGTATCCGTAGTGGTCCGGCGAGCGGAACATACACCGCTGTGCCGCCACCTCATCCGACCACGTTTCGGGCCTGTTGTAGCGGCTTCGCTGGAAGGTGTAGCCAAGCTGCACATCGAAACGGTTCGGGATTCCGAGTTTGAGTTCGGTACTGATACCGGCCACCGTAGCTCCCGAAGCATTGCGCCGCTCCTTGATCGTATACCCGTGCTCGTCTTCTCCGATCTTTTCGAGCGTAAAGACGTTGTCCAACATCGTATAGAACCCTTCGATAAGGAGATTGGCCTGCAACCTCCCGAAGCTGTGATACAAGTCAATCGACCCGCTCAAGCTGTGCGAATATTCGGGTTTAAGGTCGGGCGCGAGCCGAATGATCGAGATGTTGTTGTCCAGCGCATCGATATGCAAATCTTCGTTGTAGGCTTGGGGAGCACGGTACCCACTGGAATAACTGGCCCGCAATCCGACATGCTCCACCGGACTGTATCGCACATTGACCCGAGGCGAAAAGATAATATTCTGCATCAGATTGTGCTTGTCCAGACGTCCGCCTATCAGGAAATTCAGCTTTTCGCTCTTCCACTCGTTCTGAAAATAGAGTCCGGTGCAATGGGTCGTCTGCCGCAAATCCCGACCGAAACCAAGATACTGGTCGTGAAGCGCATTGTAATTGTACTCGATCCCGGCCGTCAAAGTGGCCGGCATGAAGAACAGTTTATAAAACGAATAGGAGTATTGCGTCCCCGCCACGAAAACCTGATCCGCAGTCGCTCCATAGGTATTGGGGTTACGATCCGTTCCGTAATAGCTGTTACGGTCGATGTATTGCGCCGAGGTATAAACCCCCAACTTATGTCGGTTATTCGGGCTGAAATAGTCGAAATTCAACCCTCCCCCGTCGATTTTATGTTCAATCTGCTCGGCAATATTGGCCATGTGCGGAGGTTGGTCGAATTGGTCACCGCCACGCCGGAATTCATGGATGTGGTGATACTCGGCAGTCAAACGGGTAAATGGCGAGGTCTTATAGTAAGCTCTGAATCCAACCGTTTCCGAATTGAGCTTCGGAATATCCGAAAAGCCGTCACCGTTCCGATCGTACTCATTCCGATCCTTCACCATTCCGAACAGAAAAATTCCCATCCGGCCATCATCCGACACATAAGAACCGTTCAGCGATGTATTGAAGTCAGCCGTTCCGCCCTTCAGGATATCGGTCGTATGGGAAAGCATCGCCGAATTACGCAACGGCTCCTTCGTGATGATATTGACCACCCCACCGATGGCATTCGAGCCGAACAGCGCCGAGCCGCCTCCACGGATCACTTCGACCCGATCGATCATCGCCACCGGCAACAATTCGAGACCATACACAGCCGTCAGCGAACTGAAAATCGGCCGACTGTCGATCAAAATCTGGGAATACTGCCCCTCGAGCCCGTTGATCCGGAGTTGCGTCGTTCTGCAGTTGCTGCAATTATTCTCCACGCGAAGGCCCGATTGGAAATTCATCGTCTCGGCCAAATTATTCGAGGCGGTTGTTTCGAACTGCTTCGAAGTTGTCACGGCAACGATCGTCGGAGAGGTTTTGCGGCTGGTCTCCGTGCGGTTGGCCGTCACGACAACCTCATCGAGCGACAACAGGTCGGACTCCAATGCAAAATTGGCTTCGAGCGTCCGGTTCTTGACCACATCAACCGTTCGTTCGACCGTCTTATATCCGAGCATCGAAACCGAGAGCGTATAGGTACCATCGGGAAGATTTTTCAAAAAATAGTGTCCGGTAGCATCTGTCGTCACTCCGAATGTGGTTCCCTTGACGGCTACGGTAGCATAGGCCAAATGTTCGTGGGTCGCAGCATCGACCACGTGCCCTATAACGTTGGCATCACTCTGCTGGTGCGGATGAACGGCTCTCTGCTCCGCCTTGCACACAGCATGTGAAAGGAGTAATACGGTTACTCCCAAAATATATTTATTCATTACTATTTCGATTTGATTGTATTTACTGACACATAAAAACAGGGAGACGAAGATTCACTTCGCCCCGTCATGAAACACGAGATGTATCAGCAAAGGGGAGGGGCACGCAGTCCGGGGATGCGAATCGACAGCACACGAAAGACCTCCTGCCCCGGAACCGCAAAAACGAAACTCCGCTTCGGAAGCAGCAAAGCAAAAACAACCGCGACGGCCGCCGTAGCCAACAGCAACGAGAGTAGAGCGATCAGCTGAAATTGTTGTGCGGTGTGCGTGTGGGTCGGATGACTCGCCGATCCGGAGAAAAAGTGCGAATGGACATATACTTGGTCGTCCACCGTATGGACGTGATAAAAAAGCGTAATGTTGCTCCAGTACACTACGAACAGCACCAAGAGCAACAGGGCTTTTATATTTCGTCCATATTTTCTCATGCGAACCGATTACAGAAAGGACAAATATAAAATTCGGATACCGGAATAGCAAATTTCGCCCATGTAATTACTCACAAAATGCTTCGAAAAGGATGGACTTCACCTGATAATATACAAACAAAGTGCGACCCGGGTCTTCCCGAATCGCACCACTATATTTTTCAAAAGTTCTCGGGATACGACGGCTTCGGTCGTCTCCTCCTAGCGCACTTTATTGCTTTCTGAATCGAATCTCGTTGATCAGCCCGGCTATTCCGTACACGATACAAGTCACACCGGAAAGGATCAAAATCGACTGTGCGACAGCCTGTGCATTGAACAGCACGACAACTCCGCATATAGTCACCAATACCGGCACAATATAGAAATAGATCGACACTTCAGCCCATTTCCGAGCCGAGAACAGCATCACGATCTGCTGCAATCCGGCCACAATGAGTACGATTCCCAGAATAAACATAAGTATTCCGACAAAGAATTTCGGGACTACGACCAACAACAATCCCAACAACAGGCTTCCTGCAGCTTCGATCGGGAACCGCGCATCGGGATATATGGACTTGTCGCGCGCGAAATAGGCGGCAATGGCAACGACGCCGGCGGCCAGAAACAGCGCCCCCATCGCGATAACCAATATATCCAAAGCGTTATCGGGCCACAGCACGAGCATCAGTCCCAACACAACAGCCAAAACACTGCGCAGAATCGATTTGTTCACACTTTTCATAACATTCCGGTTTTTAAGTTTTATCAAAGTTAAGACGATTTTAGAGAAACTGAAATACCCGGATCTCTTTTTCTGCCATTGAAACCGGAAAACAGACTGCCGACTCCAACTTTTTTCATTCGCATCGTTTTTTTCTGATCCGGCATAA
>URBJ01000108.1 GCA_900546005.1 uncultured Alistipes sp.
GTATGTATTTTTCGAGAGTGATGAGCCCGACGATATGAGAACCGTGATCGAACGTTGGCGCAATTATGTGTCCGGTCGGATCGAAGGATAGTTGCATAGGTCCGTCCGTCTCGGGAAAAGTCCGGTTTCTGATAATTCTGTTCCGTTTCTTGATAATAATCCGTCCGGAGGATTGTCTGTGTCGGTTTTCCATATAATTTTATAGGGTCCGCTGAGGAAAACGGACACGTAAGATTTAATCGTTTGGTTTTATGGGTATGAAAAAATCAATACGAAGGGGCCGGACTATGCTCCTCCTTTTGTCGGGAATATTGGGAGCGTCGACAGTCTCCGGGGCGTCGGATAACCGATGGTTCAAAATGCCCTTCCGTGCAGACGGAGCAGGTGTTTCGGGTGAATATATCTATTTTGTCGGAGGATACAATTCGATCGATGCCGGAACGCCTCCTTGGGGCAGTATCGTGGAGTCAGAGAATTTGTATGTCGGAGATAAAGGAGGAACGATCGAGATTGTCTATGAGGATGGCAGTTGTGATGTTGTACCCTTGGTGTTCGGATATACACTTTGGTTCAGGGCGCATTGGATGGATGGCGGTGCGCCGTTCAAAACGTCGGAGGCAGAACCCGAGATGGCTGAATGCCTGCGCGAAACGCTGCATCTGTATGGAGGGTTCGAGGGCGACGAATACCCTGTGTTGAGAGTCAAAGTACAGCAGAAGCCGATCCGGGAGATTCGCCTGGTGGACAATCCCGACAAGCGGGGGGAGCCTCAGTTTTTGGGAGGCTATGTCGTAGACGGGTCGACTCCAAAGGATGAGCTTACGGGTGGACCCGTCGCGGTAAAGCCGGACGACTCCTTTTTCGATACGCATACGGTAGATAGCCGCAGCGACGAAGTGCCTTGGACGGCGCTCGATAGGTTGTGTAACCGGCTCTATACTTTTGAATCGGACTTTCAACGGGTCGAGCCGTGGAGTTACCCGTCGGATTTCGAGTTGACCCGGATCACTTTTACCGGAAATAATTATGCCGACATCCTGACCCGGGTATATTATGAAAACCTCGAGGATATTCGGACAAAGATGCGCGACGACGGAATGATCGATGAATCGTCGCCCGGAGCTCCGTCGTGGAGGTACGACGGTTTCGGGACGTGGGTTCCCGAAGCGGGTAGCTACTACGGGTCGATGTATTCGAGAAATCGGTCGTTGGGCATTTTGTCGTATATCGGTTTGCTGGAAGAGACGCAGCGGTCGGTCGATTTTCTGAACCGGTGGTTGATGTACTATCCGGAGCATGGATTGACCCTGTTGGGGCATCGTATTCCGGGCCATTGGAGCGTTATTCCCAACAAGCCGTTTGTTTATTCCAAAGAGTTGACCGTCGTAGCCGGATGGCCGACCCGTTATACAAGGGAGCGTTTCGGCGATGATTATCAGAACTTCGGAAATGCCGAACCCGATGGGCATGGATTGACCATGATGAGCATAGCCAATGTTTGGGCCAACGGAGGGTACTCACCCCAGTGGGTGCTCGATAACTGGAAGTATATCAACGAGGCGGTACACTACATCGATTGGGCGATGGAGAATCCCGATCTCTCTTTCAATGAACATGGGTTGATGTATGGGGAGACCGAAGGTGGAATGATGGAGTTTACGATGTTTAACAATATGCCGTGTTATCTCGGTGTGCGTATGTACACGGAGATGGCGCGCCGTGCGGGTAAGCTGGATAAAGTTGCTGCGTGGACCCGTTTGGCCGATGAGATGGAACGGTCGATCGAGAGCTATTTTATCGAAGGGGATAAGTGGCGGATGGATAAATTCGGATTCTTCCACGACCCGACGCTCTCGATCTATGCGGATTATGTCGGATATGACGTGACGCAAGGTGTGCCGCAAAAGTGGATAGAATTGAGTCGGAATACCTATGAAGATGACTTGAATCGATACATTGGCGATACCTATATGGGAGTGCGGGGACTCGGTTATGACCATAACATCATTTCCCAGACAGCCCTGTTGCTGGATAAGTGTGCGGATTACGATCGGTTTATTACCAATCTGGCCAAATTGTGCTATGCGCCTCGCCTGCCGAAACCCTTTATTGTGCCGGAAGGGGCGTCGTATAGTCGGGAGAAAGGAATGTACCGGAGGCAGGGTGACCTCGGAAACTTTGTTCAACAGAACGAAACCGTACGAACCATTCTGATGGTGGCCGGAACTTCAAAAGCCTGTGAAAATGAGATTACGGTGATGCCCCGTTTGCCGAAAGGTTGGGCGGTCGAGGTATCGGGCATAACAGTGAATGGCAGTGACGCGAAGATCTCCTATCGGGTAAACTATCCCAATGGTCGGAAACAAACCGCCCAGTTCCGTATTGACGAACGGGCGGGAATGGATCGTCTGAAGTTTCGTGCGGGGCCGTTCAGTATGGACACCGAGACGGTAAAAGTAAATGGAGAGGAGATTCAGACGGAACCGATCGGCGATGCCCGTTGGGCATGGGTAACGATCGAGGGTCTGGTGAACGGAGAAGAGTATGAGATCGAAGTGCGTTAGGTCTACGACTACCGATCGGATAAATAATAAAAGAGTGCAGAGATGGGATGAAACCTCTCTGCACTCTTTTTTGTAGGTGTATGTATGGCGGAAGTGAGATTACCGGATCCGGTCCAGAGAACGGACCAGCTTCTCGTCCCGAACGACCCCTCTGCGGGCCAGAATCGTCAAAATAAAAGCGATAACGGGAAATCCGCAGATTACCGACAGGTTAAAGTCTTTGAAAAGTGAGGCGGTATGGATCAGGTAGACCGACACGGCTACACACAACAAAATCAGCAATACGAACAAAATATTGCACAGCCTTTTTTGCAACGGCCGTTTCCGGTAGAGGAAGATCGTGATGAGGGCGAGCAGGGCCGTAACGATTGAGACAAGGCCGGCGGCAAGGTTCAGCCAGCTTCCCGAGTAGGAGTCCGGTGTCGGGGCTGGGGCGGTGAATCCCCAGATCGAAACGGAGCATAACGTCGTGTCGGCCGTTATGCCGTGGGCCAGCGGTAAAAGGCTCAGCATTCCTGTCAGTATGGCAGCAATCAGTAAGTATACGGTTTGAATACGTTGTATCATTTTGTTTTGTGTGTGATGAATTCTCTCTGTACGGGACTACTCGTAGTTAAACGTAAAGGTCCAGTGTTCGTTTCCATTGTTGCTGATTTCGATACCGGTAACGTATTCATCGGCATCGAAAGTATAGTTGACTTGGTATGTTAACTGTCTTTCACCAATATGTTCTTCATAGATCGATGCTTCTATTTTGTTGATCAGATTATCCCCCCATTGGCGCATGTAACCCGCTAAAAAGAGCGAGGAGAGAGGGCATTGGGGAGAGAAGGTTTCGACACAACCCAGCACAATGCTGTTCGGATCGATGTTGCATAGCGGAGAGTCGTTCTCTGTGTTGCAGTTGAATATATCGCTGTATGACAGGGAAATCTCGCTCGAAGTCATGCCTCCTTGGTCGCTTAGGTATCCGTAATAGCTGATTCCTAAGAGATTGTATCTCTGTCGGTCGGGTTTTTGATCGACGGAAGAGTTGTCTGATGGATAGGTCTCTCCCCACGAGTAGTCCCATACTCCGGTCTCGTAGATGATCTGTTCATCGGTTCTTTTGGGAGTAATGGTCAACCGGTCCAACCCTGTGTGGTTATTTGCCTGAATATCGAATGAGTAGTCAAATCTGTAGCCCTCTTCCTCCTTGTGGCTCTCATAGAAAAGGATACCCGAAGAGCCATAACGTTCTGTGTCGTTCCAATAGTTGATGGTCATTTCCCACGGTTCGTTGGATAGCTCTCCGTCTCCGTTTCCGCTGACAATCAGGTTCGTGTAATGGCCGCCCCGGTCGATCGTATATGAGAAAGTATTCTCCCCATCGGAAATTTGCGAGACAAAGTGATCTTCGTCGTAGGTGTATGTGATCGTACCTTGCTCTGTATTATCATCATCTCCAGATTTATACGTGTAGTCCAATGTACTCAGATAACGGACCGTCCGTCTGTCTATGTCGGGATTTTCGCTTGGCGTATCTCCGTCGTCGACACCGGCCTCTTCGCGGGTTTGGGCTTTTTGCTCGACCCTGAGACTGAGCGTCGTTTCTCCACTAATGATCCATATTTCGGCTACACGATCCATTCCTGTGTTATTTTCATCGATCGAAATGGTCATTTGTACCGTGCCGGCACCTCCTGAAGAGGGATCGACCTTAACCCATGTGGGGGTGGAATTGGGAGCTTTAGATGCGGATTTGGTGGATATGTCTCGAATTTGGGTGTACCATGACTCTTTTGCCGTGAAAGCAAACCCTCCATTTGAGGTTGTCGTTTGATCTGCGTAGATTGTCTGATCCAGCTGTTCTGAATCAAAATCTGTAATTGAATCGGAGGTCGATTCGTTTTTATCGCATCCGGCGATCAGCAAAACGAAAGAAAACAGAAGCAGTTGAAGTGTTCTCATAACAAAAGGTATTCTATTAAAATTTGTCATCGATCAGGTAGCGGTTGCGGTCGCTCGAATTACGTCCGATCAACTCTCCGATGAAGCCTGCCAGAAACAGCTGGACTCCGATAATTGCAGCTCCCATAGCAAGGAAGAACAAGGGTTGATCGGTGACAGCACGTATCGGAAGCAGATGGGCCTGTTTGTAGAGTTTCTCGATAATCAGGTAGATTGCCGTAGCTCCTCCGATGAGGAACATCAGTGTGCCGAGACCTCCGAAAAAGTACATCGGGCTCTTGCCGAACCGGGTCATGAACATCACGGTTATCAGGTCCAGATAGCCTTTGATCATCCGTTCCCATCCGAATTTCGAGACTCCGTATTTCCGGGCCCGATGGTGGACGACCTTCTCACCGATCTTTTTGAACCCGGCATTTTTGGCCAGAACCGGAATAAACCGGTGCATCTCTCCGTAGACCTCGATGCTTTTGACCACCTTTTTGCGGTAGGCCTTGAGGCCGCAGTTGAAGTCGTGCAGCTTGATTCCCGAAGCCAACCGGGCCGTAGCGTTGAAAAATTTGCTGGGCAGTGTTTTCCCGATCGGATCGTAGCGCCGTTTTTTCCAGCCGCTCACCAGATCGTAACCCTCTTCGGTGATCATCCGGTAGAGTTCCGGAATCTCGTCCGGCGAGTCCTGCAAGTCGGCGTCCATCGTGATTACGACATCGCCTTGTGCCGCTTCGAATCCGCAGTAGAGCCCCGCCGATTTGCCGTAGTTGCGTTGGAACCGGATGGCGCGTACGGCTGGATTCTTCTCTCTCAACGATCGGATAACCTCCCATGAGCGGTCGTTGCTCCCGTCGTCGACGAAGATAATTTCGTATGTAAAGTGATTCTCCGTCATGACGCGTTCGATCCATGCCTCCAATTCGGGCAGGGATTCCTCTTCGTTGTACAACGGAACGACGACGGAAATATTCGGATTGTTTGTATCCATGTCAGGTTTCAGTATTAATGCCGGTTTAATCGTTGGCGGATGTCGGTGATCCCGTACCTTTGCGGCGGACGAACAGCGAAACGATGAGGCCCATCAACCCTCCGTAGACAAGCATCGAACCGACTCCCATGATAACGACGAATAACGGATTGAGCATCAGTTGTTCGGTCATGGAGAAGCTTTGGTCGATCAACTGTGCGTCCCATCCCTTACCGATGTAGAGGTCGCGCGTGACTTCCAATTGTTGGCGGATGGACTCCGGATTGATTTTGTTCTGAATGAACAGGCCGATTCCCGCAATCACTCCGGCAAACATCGACATTTTCAAGACAAACCTCATGCTTTGGAGGTAGGTATATCCGCGGTTGCCGTATTGTCGGGCCATCCGTGTTGCATAGGCGAACAGGAATCCGGCCACAGAGAAAAAGCTGATCGCACTGATTATCGATACGATCTGTTGGTTGTTTTGCAGATATAGGGTGGCGATCGACAGGGCAGCGTAGACTATCCCCAGATAGAGACCTCCGGTAGCGGCCTCCCTCCACTCGATTTTGTTCACGGTTTTTTTTGAATCGTCCATAGGCTATTGTAATATTCCGATTCCCTCGCGCACGATGACAGCCTCTTCGGGATCGGTGCAATCCACGATGGTGGTGGGAATGTTGTTGCCGTATCCTCCGTCGATGATGGCGTCGACCGCATGGCCGTACCGTTCGGCGATAAGCGACGGATCGGTCGTATAGGCCTCCTCTTCCGGATCCTTTACGGAGGCCGTAACCATCGGGTGTCCCAATTCTTCAACCAGCGCTATCGGAATGGCGTTGTCGGGAATCCGCACACCGACGGTCTTCTTCTTTTCTAAAAACTTATCGGGAATTTTGCCCGAAGCGTTGAGTAAAAAGGTAAAAGGTCCGGGCAGGTTGCGTTTCAGCATTTTGAAGGTGTCGTTGTCGACCTTCGCGTAGGTGGCGATTGTGCTGAGATCGGGACAGATGATCGAAAAGTTCGAACCCTCTTTCCCGGTGATCGATCGGAGCCGTTCGATCGCCTTGTTGCTTTTGAGCGAACAGCCGAACGCATAGACGCTGTCGGTCGGATAGATGATCACTCCATCGTGCGCAAGGATCTCGACAACTTGAGCAACAGCCTTTTCGTTCGGATTCTGCGGATAGATTTTGATGATCATGCCCGTGGAGGATTACGTCGTGTTCAGACAGAAAATAAAAAGGGGTAAGCTACTTATATCGCACCGCTACAACCACCTACCCTTGCTGTCTTCCGACCCTGGGGGATTCAGCAGGAGCTGGTCGTATAAGACTCACCCGGCACAAAAGTAGGAATTTTTTATATCTTTGCAAAAAAAAACTGAAATGCGTAAGAAAATATTAGGTTGGGGCCTGCTGGCGGCGTTCGTCCTGACGGCCGGCGCAGGGCTTGTCCTGCGGCAGCAGTTCTATGGAAATGCGGTCGTTACGGAGCGGGACCTCTACGTGAGCGTCCGGGCCGAATACGGGCAGGTCGCGGAC
>URBJ01000109.1 GCA_900546005.1 uncultured Alistipes sp.
CGCATCCCTTCGTACAGAAAAGCGGTTCCATCGTACCCTAACGGTAGCCCTTGTTGTGTACCTCCCTGATATTGATCTCCCATTAGGCGAAGCAATTCGTCCTCGTCGCACGTGTTCAGGTAATCGGCCAGTTCACGGTCCGAAGCAGGATCGGCCTGAATCGAAATCTGGTCTTCGAACTTTTTGACGCTTTCCCGGAGGTTGTATTTGCACCACCATGTACCGTCGATCTCGACCACCGGAAGACCCCAGTTGCGCCTGCGGAGAGAGTAACTTTCCGAGTTCGATCCGTCGGCATCCGCAATGATGATTCGTCCCTCTTGGGTTCGGCCGTCTGCTTTCGGATCGTTGGGTTTCCAGCCTCCGAGGATGCGCAGTTCGCCCTGATCGTCGACAAGTTTCATCCATGCATCCTCTCCCGAGTCGAACGCTAAACGGGCGGTTTTCCCCTCCGGAAGTTTCATCCGGCCCAGCTCTCCGTCAACGTATTTCCCGAAATCGCAGATGCCGTTCTCATCGAAGGTGATCGCCCCGGTAATGACAACCGGATTCGGTTCGAAGACCAGCACGATGCGTCCGGAGTGGAGTCCGTCGCGGTGAAGGTTCAGGTAGAGGTAGGCCTGTTTCTCTCCGGGAAGCCGTCGATTGCTTGTTACCGAAACGGCAGCGACCGGTTGCAGGGACTTGGTCAGGGTTTCGACCTGTGTGGTTACACCCCGTGCAATCCCCTCTATTGCTACATCCGATTCGGTTTCAGCCCGCAGTACCAACCGAAATTCGGCTCCTTGGTAGGGAACGTAGACCGAGTCGCAGGAGGAGTTGATCCGAACCGATTCGGGAAGGACCGAAGCTTCGATGTCGATCACTCCTTTGAGGTCAGGAGAAGATTCTGTCGAATCGCCCTCTTCCCAACTGTCGGCGACAACGGTGAGAGAGGCGGAGGCTCCGTTTCCATGCACCTGTATGGTGTATATCCGGTTGCGGAGGATCTCCGAGGGAAAAGTCGCGGTCATCCGGTGCAAGCCTCCATCGATGTCGGCGATTACCTCCACGTTCAAAGCGTCTCCCGTCTGTTCACAGAGGTACAACAGCGTTTCCCGCGAGTTTGTCAACGGAGTGTCGGTGTACTCTTTGAGGAAGTCCGTTCTCTCCGATGCCGCCGGATTGCTCACGTTGTTACGTTCGTTGAGGTATCCGCGATCCGCAATGCCCCGTATGGTTACCTCGTGGACGGCTACTCCTCGCTCTTGGACTACAAGGTCGATGCGGGCAACCGTACGGCGAAGCCGAATGGTCGTTGGTGTTGAGGTGAGCTCGTCCAAGGAGGCCTTTCCGGTCATCGTGAATCCCGACGCGGTCATCTCTTTGGCCGTGGCGTAAAGTTCCAGAAATTCATCCTGTGTGGATACATCCGGTTGCAGTTCGCTGGACATCTCCGAAGGTCCGTTTGCAATAAAGTAGATCTCTCCGAGGCGTGCGCTCGGACGAAACGTGTAAACGCCATCCGTTCCGGACGGTTCGCCTACAATCGACTCACGGAATAGACCTTGTGTAAAACGGTATCCGATAACCTGCCCGATCGCTTGATCATTCGTCTCGCCCTGTGCTGTTTTGGATAGAGTGAAGGATCTGGCAGTCGGCTCCTCAGGGATAAATCGGACAGAGATCGTCCCCGCATCGGGTGTCGGCAGGTCGCTCTCCGGAGATTTATGGCATCCCGACAGGAGAAGTATGCCGCAAAATACGATATGCAAATATTTCAGATAGTTCATTGTCGTCGGTTTTTAGTATTTATTGGGATTCTGTTCGCTGTTCAGGTAAGATGGCGAATCGATCGGCATCTCGGCGATGTGCTCGACATAGAAGCGATTCATCAGCTCCTGTGCCCACGGCCCATAGGTGAATGAGCTGCTGTGGTTGTATCCCATGACGTGTCCCAACTCATGGAAAAGAATCTCACAGGAGTAGGTGTTGAAATAGTGTTGGAACCAAGCCTGCTGGTAGGCTCCGAATACATTTCCACCCCCGAGTCCGACGATGCCGTTGCCCGGATAGACCAATCCGACCTGTAGGGTACGACGTTGCCGCATCTGTTGCAGGACTGTCTCGACGGAAACTTTGTCCTCCGGACCTCCGTTGCCGTAGAGACGGTCGACGTTCGCACGGAGAATCTCTTCATGTTCGGGCATGTCGATCATGTAGGTGAAGTTCAGGAACAGGGCTACGGCTTCCCGGCAGTGTACCGGTCGGATTCCCATCCAGTTGCCGACCGGGCCTCCGTCCGGAAGCTCAGGATTTCCCCCGTAGAGTGCGAAGCTGATGTTCCATCCATGTTCGATGGCCTCGAGTTTGCTCCAGAAGGGGTCGTTCGAGGTGATGCGGAATGTAGCAGCTGTCAGCTCGGAGAGGGGAGTCGGACCGGTCTCGACGATGCGTCCCGACTCCGAGCGGAAGAGAGTTTTATGTTGCACGGAGCGCAGCTCGCCGTAAAAGTCGGCAAATGCGGGAATGCGGTCAAAATAGGCCAGATCGATATACTCACTGCTTACCGAAGGAATCAGGGCCTGAATCAGCACGTCGCTCAGATCGCGCGGAGAGTAGAACCGGACGTGTAGTTGTCCCTCTTCCGTGATGGATACTTGAAGCGGTGCAGATGTGTTGAACGAGCGCAACGAGGAGTTCGTATAGATGGAGTGCGGCTCGTCGTCTTGCAGGATATAGCTCAAGTCGGCTGTTTTAAGCGCCTGTTCGGTAATGAACGCCGTGCCGGATGGATCATCCGGATGTATGAGTGTCGTGTGGATCTTTCCGATACGGTTCGGTGCGATCTCCCGCAACGTGAAGTCATACGTACGGCGTACCGTCTCTCCGCGATAGTTGCGGGTGGTCAGTTCGATCTCTCCATCCAAAGGGTTTCCTTCGGTGGTGGGAGGAAACAGGTAAGAGCAGGTCGAGAGGAGATCCATCGAGACATCCGTTCCGTCGGTTTCTCCCGAAAATGATCCGGATCCGGAAAAATCGGTCAGGAAACGGGGCGCGTGCAGGATGACATTCCGGGTCGAAAGGGCACTCTCGACATACGGATTGTTGAATGTAAACGAGAAATCCGTGCGTCCGATGATCCGGCGTTGTACGACCTCTTTGTCGAGCAGAGCGGTCAGCTCGTCTCCAGAGGGACCAGCGCTCCGGACAACCGAAAAAGGTGTCTGTGAGTAGAAATATTCTGCTTCGAGCAGTTTGTGCAGGTCAGCTGGAAACTGTAACCAAGTTTCGTCGATGTGTCGTATCGGATTGATTGTGACTCCATCGGCCGTTTCGTCTCCCACGACTCCCAAGATCAAGAGTCGGTAATTGCCTTCACGTAGTCCTTCGATCCGTATTTCGGAACGGGACGGATCGTAAAGACCCTTGATTCCGTTTACAGCATCTCCACTTTCGTCGACAATGCAGAACTCCACACGATCATAGTCTGTGTCGAGAAGCGAAGCAGATCGGGTGCTCGCCTCCTCGAACTCTTCGTATCGCAGTTTGAAGGCGATACCTTGTCGTGCACTGTCCGGAGAAACGGGTTCCATCCATGTGTCCGAACGACAAGAGCTCAAGATAATGAGGCAGAGCGATAAAACATACACAATTCTGTTCATTGGTTTCGATGTTTTGTATATTTGTACTTGTCGGTTCCCAATAGTCATATTGGCAATTTGTCTATTATTCATTTGTGCGCAAAAGTATAAAGGCGAAATACGATTTGGTAACATTTGTTACGTATTCCGCTATTTTGTTGTAAAATAGTGTTTTATGGATAGAAGAATTTATGATACGCTTCTTTTTCGGGGTTGCGATCAGACGGTAGTGGACGGTATACTCGAAAAGTATCCCAGTCGTTTCAGCTCCTATCGTAAGGGGGATTTTATCGCCATGCAGAACAGCGTTTGCCGTTCGCTGTATGTTTTGTGTGAAGGAAGTGTCTATGCCCGGATGATCAGTGATGAAGGACGTGAGTTCACGCTCGATACTCTATCGGCACCGGATGTTTTGGCTTCTGCATTTCTTTTTGGTACAGAGAATATTTTGCCTATCACTATGATTGCCCATTCGGACTGTAAATTGTGGATTATTAATAAAGCCTGTGTATTGTCGCTTATTGAACAGGATCGGGCGATTCTACACAATTTTTTGGCGGTACTTTCGGATCATAGCCTCTTTTTGAGCCGTAAACTGGAACAATTTGCGCTGCAGACCCTCTCTTCGCGACTGATCGGTTATCTCGAAAACAACGGCACGATTCAGAATCTGCAACAAACGGCGTTTATTTTAGGGGTTACACGTCCGTCCTTATCCCGCGCAATCGCTCAACTGGTGCGACAAGGAACGGTACGAAAAGAGAGCGGGGGATATGTATTAGTCTGAAATTATTCGTAGATAAGTTTTGCTATCAGTGTTTTTACTTTTTAGGTGGATAAGACAAGGGGTCAGGATGGTCTTCTGTTGTGTTTGAAATATGGATTTATCGGTAAAATCAAGTATGGAATATAATAAATGATTACCTTTACCGGGTATAAATGGCTAATAGTGAAAATCGCATAGGAATGAAAGCTTGTTTTATGGGGTTGGGCTACATTGGTTTGCCGACCTCTATTATTGCAGCAAAACACGGGATTCAGATTGTCGGGGTTGATATCAATGCTCAAGTGGTGGAGAAAACCAATGCGGGAGAGCTTCATATTATAGAGCCGGGATTAGGTGATTTATTACGGGATGTTATCGATTGCGGGATGTTACATGCGTCGATAACTCCGGAAGAAAGTGATGCCTATTTCATTGTAGTACCGACACCCTTTAAAGGAAATCATGAACCCGATGTTTCGTATGTAGAAGCAGCTACTCGTGCAGTGATCCCTTTTTTGAAGTCGGGTGATCTTTTTGTCATCGAATCGACCTCTCCTGTGGGAACCACAGAGGCAATGGCTGAAATTATTTATACGGAACGGCCTGAACTAAAAGATAAAATTTATATAGCATATTGTCCGGAACGGGTTTTGCCCGGAAATGTGATTTACGAGCTTATTCATAACGACCGTGTGATTGGAGGAATAAACTCAGAGTCTACAGATAAAGCGATTGAATTTTATTCGCAGTTTGTGCAGGGTACGCTACATAAAACCAATGCACGTACGGCAGAAATGTGTAAACTGACAGAAAATTCGAGTCGAGATGTGCAAATTGCTTTCGCAAATGAACTTTCTATCATATGCGATAAGGCAGGAATAAATGTTTGGGAACTAATAAATCTTGCTAACAAGCATCCCCGCGTGCATATATTGCAACCCGGATGTGGAGTGGGAGGACATTGTATAGCAGTCGATCCATATTTTATCACGGCGGATTTTCCGTCTGAATCCAAGTTGATTGCCACATCACGTGAAATAAATAACTATAAGTCGTTTTGGTGTGTGGAAAAGGTGAAAAATGCGATGTTGCAATTCGAATTGAACAAGCATCGGAAACCTGTGGTCGCCATGATGGGTTTGGCTTTTAAACCGAATATCGATGATCTGCGAGAAAGTCCTGCAAAATACATAGTTTCCAAAGTGTTGCAAGGTGGTAATGATAGTGATATACTTGTGGTTGAACCAAATCTAAAGGAACATCAGGTGTTTAAATTAACGGATTTTCGTACGGCCTATGAGCGCGCAGATATTGTTGTATTTCTTGTGGCTCATGATCCGTTTAAAACCTTGCCATATGATGAGAATAAAGTAATTTTGGATTTTTGTGGAATATATAAATTAGAATAATGAAAAAAATCATGCTTGTTTTCGGGACACGTCCTGAAGCGATTAAAATGGCTCCGCTTGTTAAGGCTTTTCAGAAAGATACTGATAATTTTCAAACGATCGTATGTGTAACGGGACAACATCGTGAAATGTTGGATCAAGTATTGGATATTTTCGAGATCACCCCAGATTACGATCTGAATATAATGAAGCAAGGACAAGACTTATATGATGTTACAGCCCGGGTGTTGACAGGTTTGCGTGATGTCCTTAAAGAGAGTCATCCTGATATAGTATTAGTACATGGGGATACAACAACGTCTATGGCAGCGGCATTAGCTGCATTTTACCAGCAGATTCCAGTGGGACATGTTGAAGCTGGATTACGAACACATAATATATATAGTCCATGGCCAGAGGAGATTAATCGTCAACTGACAGGTCGTATAGCTACTTATCATTTTGCTCCAACGCCTTTGAGTAAAAGAAATTTGCTTGCAGAAGGTGTAGCCGAGGAGCAAATTTTTGTCACAGGTAATTCGGTGATTGATGCTTTGTATTGGGTAGTTGACAAGATCAAGCAGAGCACCAAATTGCAGAAAGAGCTGGAGAGTGTGTTATATAAAGCAAACTATGATGTTCGACGACTTGATTCAGGAAGAAAATTAGTGTTGATCACGGGACATCGTCGAGAGAATTTTGGAGAAGGGTTTATTTCGATGTGCAAAGCGATCAAGACGTTGACTGAAAAGTATCCGGACGTGGATTTTGTGTATCCGATGCATTTGAATCCGAATGTCCGTCGTCCGATTCATGAAGTATTCGGAGAAGATCTGTCTGATTTGAGCAATATGTTTTTTATTGAACCGTTGGAGTATTTATCGTTTGTATACTTGATGGAGAAATCTACGCTGGTATTGACTGACAGTGGAGGTATTCAAGAAGAAGCTCCTGGTTTGGGGAAACCTGTGTTGGTGATGCGTGATACCACAGAACGGCCTGAGGCACTCGAGGCTGGAACGGTCAAATTGGTCGGAACGGATTACAATAAAATTGTGCGAGAGGTTTCTCTGCTACTGGACGATACGGCATATTATGAAGAAATGAGTAAGGCAGTGAATCCCTATGGTGATGGTTGGGCTTGTAAACGAATAGTTGAAACTTTGAGTAAAATCTGATATGTTTTAAGTGATGATATAATTT
>URBJ01000110.1 GCA_900546005.1 uncultured Alistipes sp.
TTTTCTTTGAAAAATAAAATAATTTATAGCTATATTGTTTATGAAGAAGTTTATGATTTTCTTTATTTTGACTTTTTTGAGTGTCTCATTGAGTGCACAAGAGCATTTGACCTTCAAAAATATACCTATTGAGGGTAGTGTTTCTGCTTATGTTGCCAAGTTGGAGGCAGTCGGTTTTTATCTACTTCATGAGAATGATGGGCGCAGTGCTATTCTTCAAGGCTCATTTGCTGGTTTTGATGATTGTACGGTATATGTTATTGGTAGTAAGTCTTCAAAGACAGTATGGAAGGTCGTTGTGGGTTTGCCTCATCAGCTCTCTTGGTCATCTACTCGTTCTCGTTATGAAGATTTTAAAGAAAGTTATACTGCTAAATATGGGAAGCCGGCAGATTCGTTTGAATTTTTCATAGATCCTTACGAGAAAGGAGATGGATATGAGCTACAAGCCATCAAATTAGAAAAAGGGTATTATACTACTTTTTGGGAACTTTCAGCAGGAACAATATTTGTTGGTATAAGTGCTTCTAACAATTCAGATGGTTGGGTTCGTCTCGTATACGAAGATGCCGCAGGAGTTGAAATAATGAACCGCGAGAAGAACCAAATTATTGAAGATGATATTTAATCTGTGTAATTTTTGATCAATAAAAACCTGCCATTCTAATTATTGGCAGGTTTTTTGTTGCCGTTATCGCGCTTTTAAGCGTATCAATATTCCTCCTCGTTGAAGAAAAAGTCGTCTTTGCTCGGGTAGTCGGGCCAAATATCCTCTATACTCTCGTAAATATCTCCTTCATCTTCGATCTCATTCAGATTCTCTATCACCTCCAACGGTGCTCCCGAACGAACCGCATAGTCAATCAACTCTTCCTTTGTCGCAGGCCAAGGCGCATCTTCCAACTTCGACGCCAATTCCAATGTCCAGTACATAACAGTAAAGTTTAGTTAGTTCTATTTTATTTAGTGTGCAAAAATAGAAATTTTTTTATTCATTATACTGCCACAAAACTTCTTTTACATGAAATTCTTGCGACAATTTTCTTCCCAATACATAAAAATAGTCGGAAAGACGGTTTATATACTCCATAATATTTTCATTTACAGCACATTGTTCCGCTACCACACAAATTCTCCGCTCACTTCTCCGACACACGGTCCGACACACATGACACAAAGAAACCACGGAAGCTCCACCCGGAAGGGTAAAATATCGAATTTCAGGTAACGTGGCCTGCATCCGATCGATCTCCTTTTCCAAAAATTCGATGGCACGTGTGTCGAAAACCGGCAGATATTTTATTGAATCATCCTCCGCTGCCAGATGAGATGCAATACGCATCAGGTGATCCAATATGGTAATCAGCGCCTCGCGATACGGGACCGACTGATCCGTCTCGGGCAAACTGTCTTTCAATAGCGCCGTAAATGCCATCAATTCATCGATCGTTCCGTAGGCCTCGATTCGAGGGTGAGTCTTCGCAACCCGTTCGCCGCCGATCAACGACGTGGTTCCCCGATCTCCGGTTTTCGTGTACACTTTCATCTCCGTGCAATTTTTTAGATTCGGTAATGTTGTGGTTGAAATTTCGAACTGAAAAAATAGAGCACCATCACCCGACGGTCGACACTGACACAAGGATAATGCCGCCAAATTTGTTGGGCAAAGCGCCAACAGCGGGCATTGCGGTGGGGTGAGAGCAGGATAAGCGTCGCATGGCATTCGGAGACCCGACGGGCGGTTGTAGCAATTGTCTCCAGCGATGTCCCGGGCAAGAGGATGCACAACTGATCCGGAGCGATGCGATTCAGACACTCGCCGGAAGCTATGGTCAGAAAGCCGTTCATCCGGCAATGGGTATACAGGTTCTGGATCTTGACCGCCTGTTTCTGTTCGATCCCGTCCCGACGCAGAACCTCATACAACCGCCGATCCGGCCCGACCACACGGCTCTTCATGAACACATTGCGAACGATGCCATACATAAACGGCGAATGAATGCCATGTCCCCGCCAATGGTGCACGTGGATATTAGACCTCAGGCGAAAATATCCTCGAAACAAACGTTGTCTGATCTTACCTACGACTTTCATAATCAATCTTTCATAGCTCCTGCCAAATACCCGGTCGAATAGGCCAACTGCAAATTATACCCTCCGGTATCGGCATCGATATCGATCACTTCTCCCGCAAAGTACAACCCTTTGACTCGTCGGGACTGCATCGTACGGGGATCGATCTCGTCTGTCGAAACTCCTCCTGCCGTGACGATCGCCTCTTCGAACGGACGGTAATCATCGATCGGCAGTACGAACTCCTTCAACAAACGGATGATTCGGCTGCGTTCTTGTTCATCGCACGAGAATTTCTGACCGGAGCGGATCGGTAACCTCGACTCGAACACCGGCAATAACTGCGCCGGCAACAGTTTTCGCAACAAACTTTTCCTGTCAGCACTTCGACCTAAAGCGTTCCATTCACGGACAAGGCGATTCTCCAACTGTTTTTCAGAAAGGGCCGGTTTTAGGTCGAGCACGATATCGACCCGTCGGCCATCAATCAGTGCATCCACCGCACTCCGGCTCATGCGCAAAACGATGGGACCTGCCACATAGGGCATAAACTCCATTTCGCCGAACTCTTGCCGGACAATCTTCCCATCGACTCGCAATGAGGCCGCAATATTTCGCAGCGCCAGCCCCTTCAAGGCTCGCACTCCGGGCATATGGGTCTCGAGCGGAGTCAGCGATGGACGCACCTCGACAATCGTATGCCCCAGACGATGGGCCAACAGATAGCCATCGCCCGTAGAACCGGTTGCAGGATAGGAGACGCCCCCCGTCGCTAAAATGACCTGCGATGCAGCGAGGTGTTCCGACTTTCCCTGCTTGTTCTCGGTAAGAACCCCCGTAACGTGACCGTGCTCTGCACATATCTCCACCACACGGACACCGCATTCGATCACAACACCCTGCTTCCGGCACCAGCGGATGTGCGCTTCAGCCACATCCCAAGCCTTGCCACTCACAGGGAAAACCCGATCGCCCCGTTCAACGGCTAAGGGCACACCGATCCGTTCGAAAAAAGCGTAGGCATCTTCATTGGAAAAGCCACGCAACGCTTCCGCAACAAACTCGGGAGATTCATGGACATGACTCAAAAATTCAGTCATAGAGCGCATATTGGTCAGGTTGCAACGCCCCTTGCCCGTAATCCGCACCTTACGCTGTGGCTTCTCCATCTTCTCGCACAACAAGACCTTACGACCCGTCCCGGCAGCCACTCCGGCAGCCATCACCCCTGCGGCACCACCGCCAATCACTATCACATCGAAATGTCTCACTCGCGTAAAATTTTACACAAAGATAAAAAATTCAGCGTGTTTCTTTTCGTTTCGTCAAAATTTGAGTAGCTTTGCGTCCCGAAACAGTTCACAAAGAGATGTTAAGCAGAAGATTATTAAGAATTAAGGTTGTCAAGGCGTTATACGCACATTTCAAATCAGAGTCGGATTCTTTAGTCGTTTCAGAAAAAAATCTGCTGTTCAGCATCGACAAGACCTACGAGCTGTACCACCAGATGCTGTGGTTGATCGTCGAGGTGGCGAAATACGCCGAAAAACGAATCGAACTGGGCCGAAACAAGAAACTCCCTACCCCCGAAGAGCTGAATCCCAACACACGGTTCATCGACAATCCGGTGATCGCCATGATCCGCAACAACGAGGAGCTCGTCGACTACATGGAGCGCAAAAAACTGGGTTGGAGCAACTATCCCGAACTGATCAAGCATCTGTACCTCGCATTGACCGAAAGCGACTTCTACAAAGCATACATGAGCAGCGAGACCCATTCGTTCAAGGAGGATGTCGACGTGATCGGCAAATTTTACAGCCAAATCGCCTGCGACGACCCGATGACCGACGAGGTTCTCGAAGAGCAATCCATATTCTGGAACGACGATACGGATTTTGCAGGCATCATGGTACTGCGGACGCTCGACAACCTGAAGAGCGATCAAGACCACATCGAGTTACTTCCCCAATACAAAAACGAGGAGGATCTGGCCTACGCCCGCGAACTGTTCCGTTATACACTCGTCCACTTCAAGGAGCATCTGGAATACATCGGCAAGTACACCAGCAATTGGGAGGTCGAACGTATCGCCTTTATGGACAACGTCATTATGGCAACGGCCATGAGTGAACTGATCGATTTTCCGTCGATACCCGTCAAGGTAACGCTCGACGAGTTCATCGAGATTGCCAAATATTACAGCACTCCGGGCAGCAGTACGTTCATCAACGGTGTGCTGGACAAGATCGTCGAAACGCTGACCGCCGAGAACCGTATCCAGAAAAGCGGCCGTGGACTACTCGACAAATAGAGTCGTCCGTATTCCTCTGCCGGGCGCCATTCCGGGCACCATTTTTGCGGATCGGCATGCCGATTTACAACACCTCCGCCGTATGAAATACATAATATCGCTCATCGTCTTCTGCACCCTTGCAGCTTCGTGTGTAAACAGAGACCCGGACAGGTCTCCCGCAAAAGCCACGGGCGAACGGACCGTATGGAGCTTGAGTCCGTCCGACAGCGTACGTTCCGACACCGTCGATTTTGGACGCATCCATCAGGGAGAGGTGATCCGGAAAGAGTTTTACCTGCACAATGCAAGCGACAAACCGCTGCTCATTCTTTCAGCCTCGGCCAATTGCGGATGTACGGCTGTCGACTTCACCCGAGAGCCGATCAAACCGGGTGAAAACGGCGATTTCAGTTTTGAGTTCGACAGCAGAGGATTCGTCGGATACCAGCTGAAACAGATCAAACTGCGCACAACACTTTCATCCGCACCGTACATATTGGTCGTCACCGGAGAGGTCGAATCGAACGAATAGAGGGACAAATACCGAATTTATTTGGTGATCGAGTTGTTATATTGCACTTTTCCACTAACTTTGTGCAAAATCTTATTAATTCAATAACCAATAACTATGCTGACAACATTCTTGCTTCAGAGCAGCACTTCGACCGGGACCCAAGGGGGCGGCGGTTCCATGATGCTGATTATGATGGTGCTTATCTTCGCCGTAATGTATTTCTTCATGATCCGTCCGCAGCAAAAACGGCAGAAAGAGCTCGTTAAATTCCGCAATGCTCTTGAAAAAGGACAGAAGATCATTACCGCCGGCGGGATTTACGGAACCGTCAAAGAGGTTAAAGATGCCTACGTATTGATGGAAGTAGACAACAACGTCACCATTCGCGTCGACAAAAACATGACTATGAAAGACCCGGCCGATTTGGCACAACAGGGCAAATAGAAGTACAATCTTCACCAAGAGAGAGGGGAATCCGACAAGGGTTCCCCTTTTTGCTTTTCTGTAATTTTGCAAAACTTTACAGAAGGCCAAAACAGAAACGCAGACTCGTCGCTGTTCCGTTTCGCACAAGGGGCAGGCCCGCGACATTCGCCATCGAGTCCAGCAGACACACATCCTTTTCTTTCCTCGCATCCATCTGCATGCAAAGATTATGAAATACGGGAATTACAAACAACAAAAAAGAGGAGAACGTTTTCCGTTCTCCTCTTTTATTTTATATCCTCGACGCTCACCCTACTCCATCTCGATCATCAATGCGTGATTCGGAATGTTGTCTCCCTCCTTCACATCGATTTTCTTGATTTTTCCGGCAAACGGCGCCTTGATGTTGTTGTTCATCTTCATCGCCCGAAACACGACCAGCAAATCACCGGCCTTCACCTCCTGTCCCTCCGCTACACAGATCTTGACAATCGTGCCCGGAATGGACGACTTGATGTGTTTCGGATTATTGGGAATCCACGGTTTACGCGCCAGATACTTCTTTGTCAACGTAGTCTGAAACGTACCATGCATGGTCTCCAATGTATCGTAATGTGTCTTCTTTTCCATTTCCATAATATAATCTCCTAAATAACTTTGATATAGATAGATGCTTATATTTTAGAATGGAGGGTTGCCATGTTTCTTGTGTGGCTGCGAACGGTTCTTGTGGGCGGAAACCTTCAGCGCATGTTCGATGAACATTCTCGTCTCCGAGGGGGCGATCACCGAGTCGATATAACCTTTCGCTGCGGCTACATACGGATTGGCAAATTTGTCTTTGTACTCCTGAATCTTGATTTTCCGCATCTCGGCCGGATTTTCGGCACTGACGATATCTTTCTTGAAGATGATATTGGCCGCACCTTCAGGACCCATCACGGCAATCTCAGCCAACGGCCATGCAAATACGAAGTCGGCACGCAGGTGACGCGATCCCATAGCGATGTATCCACCACCGTAGGCCTTACGCAACACAACGGTAATCGACGGAACCGTAGCCTCGCTGTATGCATACAGCATCTTGGCTCCGTGACGGATCACCCCGGCGTGCTCCTGATCGACGCCCGGCAGATAACCCGGAAGGTCTTCGAGCGTTACGATCGGAATATTGAAACAGTCGCAGAAGCGGATGAAACGGGCTGCCTTATCCGACGAGTCGCAGTCGAGCACACCGGCCATCACCATCGGCTGGTTGGCGATGAAGCCCACGGTCTCACCGGCTACACGTCCGAATCCGATCACGATATTTGCAGCGAACATCTCCATCACTTCGAGGAACTCGCTCTCATCGACCAACGCCTTGATCACGTCGCGTACATCATAGGGCACGGTCGGATCGCTCGGCACGATCTTCGTAATATCGTATTCGGGAAGCGGCTGTGCGGGAGCGATTTTTTCCGCTTTGGTCGTATTGTTCATCGGGATCATCGAGATCAGCTTACGAATCTGAACGAAGCATTCATCCTCACTCGTAGCGTAGAAATGGGCGTTTCCGGTCAGTTCGCTATGTACTTTCGCACCGCCCAGCTCTTCCATCGAGATCTCCTCGCCGAGCACGGTTTTAATTACTTCCGGACCCGTGATGAACATCTTC
>URBJ01000111.1 GCA_900546005.1 uncultured Alistipes sp.
CACGAGTCGCCCCTTTGCTCTATTCTCTCTATAAATTTCTCTAACCGTTAGAAGAATTTCACACGATTGTCGGTGATGTCGCTTTGATCCATCAGAGCCTGCATGAGCCGTTCGCTGATGTAGGATTCGGCATTGGCTTCCAGACGGACCCTTTCACTTTCGGGCGTTACGTTGTCGAGCGTTTTACGCGAAGTCACATCGAACAGATAGACCCCGTTGATGCCCGTTACCGGTTTCGAGAGCGTATTCTCGGGAGCTCCGGTTACGGCTCCGATCAGTTTGGCTTCAGCACCCACACCTTCGATATAAAGGGTGTTGAATTCTATATCTGAAGCCTGTTTCTCTTCGAGATTATATTTACCCGCTACTTCTGCCAACGAGCTTCCGGTCATCTCTTTCGTGAGCATCTCGCCTTTCATTTTGGCTCGAAGGATCGCCGTAATCTGAGCAGCTACGGTCTCCATCGGAGCTATTCCTGCTTCCGTGACTCCGGTGATAGCTGCGACTACATAGTTGCCGTCGACCTCAAGAATGGAAGAAACATCTCCCTTTTTGCCGTTGAAGGCCCAGCGGACGATCTCGCGCGAGTTGTCCAAACCATTGATATCGCGGTCCGTGTTTTTGATCCGTACGACGCGTTTCGAGAGCGAGTTGTCCTCAGCCGCTTTCTCGAAGTTCTCGTATGATCCGGCCACTTCACCAACGAATTTGCTGGCCTTGGCATAGATCTCCTGTTGGGTTGCATCGCTCGGGTCGATACGATAAACAATCGTTGCCAGCTGCACTTTCTTCTTCGGGGTGCTCTTGTAGGTTACCTCGCCGATATGCAGTCCGAATTGGGTCTCGACGGTAAAGTACTCTCCCTTATCCGTATCAATTACGGCCTCCGAGAATTCAGGCACCATACGGTCTGCCGTGAAGATTCCCAGATCACCTCCATTTGCGGCAGCAGCCTGATCCAAAGAGTAGAGTTTCGAGAGTTCGTCGAACGAGGCCCCACCCTTAAGAGCCGTTACGATACTGTCTGCACGTTCCGTTTCACCAGCTTTAATCAAAATATGGCGAGCGCCTAACGAATCGGGGATCATCTTAACATCTGCTACCCGTGCCAACGTGTACACATCGCCTTCCTTGACAGGACCATACATTTTCGGTTGATCTTTCCCGAAAGCAAAGGTTGCCATTTCAGTGGGAAGCTCTTCTTCGGAGCGGTACGTTTTGTCGGGTTGCTCCTGCGAGTTCAGCACTGCATACTGGAACGGGGTTTCGCTGGCTGCAAACTCCTCGGCAATATTATTGATTGTTTTTTCGGCCTCTGCGTAGTCAGCTTCTGAGGGCAGGACGTCGAACAATACATATTCGATGTCGCGAGAATTGGTTTGCCGGAAACTGTTTTTGTGGGCGTCGTAATATTTCTGAATATCAGCTTGCGGAACCGTAATGGTTGAGTCGGGAATGGCCGTGTACTCTCTCATGATGTAGGAGATTGAGCTGGAAACATCGGCATTTGCTACGCCCTGTTCAACTTCGAGGTCGTTTACGTACATTCCTTTTGCGACCAGATTGAGGTACTTCGAGAAGAAGCGTTCCTGAATCATCTGGTCTTTGAAGAAGTTCCAGATCATTGCGCTACGGCCCGTAGGGTCTTTGCTGATGTTGGCAACGAAATCCTGAACGATGGTGCCGTTATATACTCCCGTATTCGGGTCGGAGAAGTACATCCGGATGATAGGCGAAATGAACGAGCCGTTGATCATGTCAAGCTGTTCGTTGTCGGTGACCTTCAGTCCGACCTCTTCGAAGCCGGGCATCCATGCATATTCCATGATCAGGTTTTCCCATACCTGATTTTGGACATTATCCTGCTGTTCCGAAGTGAGGGTTGATCCGGAGAGGGTTTCCAGTACGTTTTTACGCGAATCGAGTTGGTTGGAGAAGTCGGTGTAGCCGATCTTTTCGCCGTTGATTTTGCCGACCTGCATTTTTCTCTCGTTCATCATATTGGCTCCGGAGGTTCCGAAGTCTCCGAGCAAGAACGACAGCAAGGCTATACCGATCACAATGGAGACGATGACACCGCCCCGCGTTCTCAAAGTGTTTAATGTTGCCATATTTTAAATTTAGTTTTTTTGTTTTTCCGTTTTTGACGTATAACGAGCTTCAAAGATAGTAAAAATCTTTATTCCGAGAACAAAAAGGGTTAATAAACACTATATTTTGTTGTTCGGTGGAGCGTTTAAATCAAAGTTATGCGGACCAATTCAATTTTTGAAGCATCGGTGCGCAGAATACGGATGCGCATGCGGTCGGTCATGATGGTTTCTCCCGCTTCCGGAATCCCTTGGTAGACCGATATGACATATCCGGCCAGTGTGTCGTAATCGTCGCTTTCGGGGAGACCGATGCCGTATTTTTCGTTGATTGCCTCAATTTCGAGACGTCCCGAGAAGAGGAATTCGCGGTCGTTGATCTTCTTTTCGACCAGCTCTTGAGAGTCGTGTTCGTCTTCGATCTCTCCGAAGATCTCCTCCAGAATATCCTCTATGGTAACCATTCCGGCCGTTCCGCCGAACTCGTCGATGACGACGGCCACCGAGTGGTGTTTTTTGATAAAGATGGAGAGCAACCTGCGGGTCGGCATGCTTTCGGGGACATATTCGACCTTTTTCAGCACGTCGAGGATGGTTTGGGGATATTGCAGCAGACTTTTGTTGTGGATGAAGCCGATGACGTGATCGATGTTGCCGTCATAGACCAGAAGCCTCGAGAATTGTGTGTCGACGAAGCGTTGGCGTGCCTCCTCGACCGAACAGTTCCGGTCGATGGCTTCGATGTCGACACGGGGGGTCATGCAATCGCGAACGAACCGTTCGGAGAAGTCCAATGCGTTCTGGAACAGACGAATGTCCTTTTCGTTTTGTTGCTCCCGGTTTTCGGAGGCTTTGTCGATCAGCAGGGCCAGATCGGTCCGGTCGAACGAACCGACGTTGCGTTTTTTTCTTACCGGAAATCCCAACAGTCGGAAAACGCCCAACGAGATGAGGGTCGTCAGACGGGCGATCGGGTAGAACAACAGGTAGAAAAAGTAGACCGGTACGGCGAAATTGCGGTAGTAGAAGTTTGGATCCAAGCGGACGATGGCTTTGGGGAGAAACTCGGCCGTGAAGATGATGATGACGGTAGAGATCAGGGTTTCGATCAGGTAGGAGGTACCGTCGCTGACGGAGAGTCCGCACTTGCTCAACAGAAACTGGATCAGTACGCTCATCTGTAACGAGTAGACGACCAGAGCGATGTTGTTGCCGACCAGAATGGTCGTGATATACTGTCCCGGATATTTCGAAAAGATCCCGGCAATGAATCCGAACAGCGGATTTTTTTTGCGTTCGATTTCGAGTTTCAGCTTGTTGGCCGACAGAAAAGCGATCTCCATACCCGAAAAAAAGGCCGATAGGGTCAGTGCGACCACTACGACTATGACAACGACAACGATACTTTGCATCATGACTCTCTAAGCTCCGTTTTTTACTCCTTATCGGGTTATCTGGATGAACCGTACAAAGATAGCGAATATTTGTTCGTCTGGTTACACTTGTTCGGGGTGGATTTTTATCCGTTCTCGGCCGTAAGGGATGGTTTTCGAGAAATAATCTAGAATATGTTGTAATTTTGCACTCCGAAAAAACGTTGTATTCCGTTATGAAACCCTATTTGACTATCGGTCTGTTGGTCATATCCAACATTTTTATGACTTTTGCATGGTATGGGCAGTTGCGGTTGAAGGGGCAGCGGTGGTTCGATAATTTGCCCCTGCTCGCTATTATTCTGTTGTGTTGGGGTGTTGCTCTGTTCGAATATATGTTTCAGGTTCCGGCCAACCGCATCGGATTCAGAGGCAACGGCGGTCCTTTTACGCTTTTCCAGCTCAAGGTGATTCAGGAGGTGGTCTCTTTGACTGTATTTACGGTTTTCGCTTTGGTCTTTTTTAAAACCGAGACTTTCCGGTGGAACCACCTGCTGGCTTTCGTATTTCTGGTACTGGCCGTCTACTTTATCTTCAAAAAGTAGTTCCGAAAAAACGTAGCTCCAACGATCCTGCATGGCCGAGCAGTTATCGTGGAGCTACACATCTTTTTCCCCGGTTCGATCCATTTTTCCGCCTTCCTCCTTTCCCCTTTCCCTTTCCCTTTCCCTTTCTCTGTCAGCCCTTTTTCCTTTTCTTTCCAGTCCTTTCTTTCTCTCAGAGACATCGGGAGAAGATCAGATGATGGTCTGCTTTGTCCCCTTGTTTCCGGATATTAAGCCCGCGTTTGGCCCTCTCCGTCGATGATGTATTTGTAGGAGGTCAATTCAGGAAGCGCCATCGGTCCGCGGGCATGCAGTTTCTGGGTGCTGATGCCTATTTCGGCACCGAATCCGAATTGCGCTCCGTCGGTGAAGGCCGTCGATACGTTGGCATAGACGCATGCCGCATCTACCCGTTTCTGGAACTCCCGAATCGTGTCCGGATTTTCGGAAATGATCGCTTCGCTGTGGCGTGACGAGTATCGGGCAATGTGGGCGAGGGCCTCGTCCAATGAACCGACCGTCTTGATCGCCATTTTGTAGGCCTGAAATTCGGTTCCGAAGCTGTGTTCGTCGGCGTGTTGCAGCAGGTTTTCGGGATACTTGCCTTTCAATGCGGCGTAGGCTTCATCGTCGGCGTACAGGATTACGTTCTTATCGGCCTGCGGAGCACAGATGGCCGGCAGATCGAACAAACGGTCCCGATGGATGATCAGGCAGTCGAGTGCATTGCAGACGCTGACCCTACGGGTCTTTGCGTTGAGGATGACCGCCGTTCCCTTCTTCAGATCGCCATCCTTGTCGAAATAGGTGTGAACGATTCCGGCTCCAGTCTCGATTACCGGGATGTGTGCGTTCTGGCGCACGTAGTCGATCAACCCTTTGCTGCCTCGCGGAATGATCAGATCAACGTATCCCGTGGCGTTGAGCAGTTCGGCCGTTGCCGCACGGTCGGTCGGCAGCAGCGTGACGCAATGTTCATTAACTCCTTGCGCCTTCAGTACCTCCCGGATGAGTGCAACGATCGCTTCGTTCGAACAACGGGCGTCGCTTCCTCCTTTCAGAATAGAGGCGTTACCCGATTTCAGGCAGAGCGAGAATACGTCGAAACCGACGTTCGGACGCGCCTCGTAGATCACGCCGATTACGCCGAAGGGGACTGTAATTTTCTTGATACGCATGCCGTTCGGGCGCACCGTTTCGCTGAGTACCCGACCCAGCGGAGAAGGCAACGAAACGACGTTTCGGATGTCGGAAGCGATACCGGCAATACGTTCCCGATTCAACAGCAGCCGGTCGTACATCGGATTGGCCGGATCCATACGCGCCAAATCCTCTTGGTTGGCAGCCAGAATCTTATCGGCATTTTTTTCAGCTGCATCGGCCAATGCCAGTAAAACTTCGTCGATTTTTTCGGTCGAGAGGCAATTCAGCTCCCGCGATGCTTCGAGTGCCTGTTCAAAACTCTCTTTCAGTTGCATGGTATTATTCTCTTGGTTGCCTGCGCCTCCGGCGCGGCGATGGTTAAACGGTTAATCCAAATAGAGGTAGTCGTAGTGGACGATCGGGCGTCCTCCCTTACGGCCGATCGTTTGGCGGGCTTTTACGCTGTCGCAAGCGACCCGGCCGACTCCCATCGGCTCTCCGTTCGGGGCAATGATCCGCACGATGTCGTCCTTCTCGAACTCTCCTTCCACGCGGTTTACACCCACCGGAAGCAGACTGGTGGCTGAAGTGCTCAGCAGCGCTTCGTATGCCCCTTCGTTGATGTAGAGTTCACCTTTGGCAAATCCTTCGGAGTGGGCGATCCATTTTTTCACTTGCGAAATCGAACGCGAAGCGGGGACAAACCGTGTGGCAACCACGTCCCGATCGGGACTCTCGGCCAGCAGGTCGAGCAGGATGTTGTCCCTCTTGCCATTTGCCACGATCACCTCGATGCCCTCGTCGGCCACCTTCATGGCAATCCGGCATTTGGTCAACATGCCCCCTCGCCCGAACTGCGATTTGCCGGTCCGAATGTATTGGGATAGCGATTCCCGTTTGGTTCCGATCTCCCGGATGACCTCCGTGTCGGGATCCGACGGATCTCCGTTGTAGATTCCGTTGACGTTGCTCAGCAGCACCAGAGCTTCGGCGTCCATCATCGCGGCGATCAGCCCCGACAGTTCGTCGTTGTCGGTGAACATCAGTTCCGTTACGGAGATCGTATCGTTTTCGTTGACGATCGGGATCACGCCGTTTTCGAGCATCACCGTCATGCAGTGTTGCTGGTTCAGGTAGTGCCTCCGGGTGGAAAAGTTCTCTTTCGTGGTCAGCACCTGTCCGCAGGTAATGCCGTATTCGCGGAACAATTCGTAGTAGTGGTTGATCAGCTTGACCTGTCCGACTGCGGAAAAGAGCTGTCGGGCCGATACGGCGTCCAAGCGACGGTCGCTTCTCATCTCGCTGCGGCCCGAGGCCACGGCACCCGACGAAACGACGACGACTTCGATTCCGTCGCGGTGGAGTTGTGCGAGCTGGTCCGTCAAGGCGGACATGCGGGTGG
>URBJ01000112.1 GCA_900546005.1 uncultured Alistipes sp.
ATTTTTCCGATATCCAAATCTATGTAGAGCCTCAAGGCGATAGCATCAATATAGAGATAGCCTTGAAGGAACGTCCCCGTGTAGACAAATGGAATGTAGAGGGTATTCGAAAAGGACAACGTGACGAATTGTTCGAATCATTGAGTCTGGACGGAAAGCAGTTGTCGGATTTCATACTCAACAGTTCGAAGGATGCTATTCAAAAGTATTTTAAAGAGAAAGGATTTTATAATACGGAAGTAACCTATCGAATCGAAGATCACGAAACGGTGAACAATATGGTTACGGTGGTCTTTGTCGTGGATAAGAAAAAGAAAGTCAAGGTCGGTAAGATTACGTTTGAAGGCAATGAGGCGATTTCGGACGCCAAGTTGCGGGGATCGATGAAGAAGATTCACCAGAAAAGTATCAATTTTTTCCGAAACAGCAAGCTGAAATCCAAAGAGTTGGAGGAGGATAAGGAAAATATCATCGATTATTACAATTCGAAAGGATACCGTAATGCAGCGATTCTCAGTGATTCGGTTTATGCGATCAAGGATAATCGGATCGGTTTGGTATTCCGTGTCGAGGAGGGGAACAAATTCTACTACCGGAATGTAACATGGACCGGAAACAGCATCTATGAAACCGATGAGTTGAATGCTATCTTGGCAATCAATAAGGGTGATACGTACGATAAAAAGACGCTTTACAAACGATTGGGACTTGGAAAAGAGGACAATATCGACGATATGACCTCGGTCAATTCGAGATACCAGAATAACGGATATTTGTTCTCGCGTATCGATCCGGGAGAGGAGGTCGTAGGAGAAGACTCTATCGACTTGAACATCAAAATATACGAAGGAAAACAGGCCAAGATTAACGAAGTTGAAATCTCGGGTAATCAGAAGGTGTACGATAAGGTGATCCGTCGGGAGTTGTATGTGCGTCCCGGAGAGCTGTATAACCGTTCGCTGTTGATGGCAACGATCCGTCAGTTGAACCAATTGGGGCACTTCAACCCCGAAACGATGATGCCCGACGTGCAACCCGTCGAAGGTTCATCCGAGTTGGTCAATATAGGTTTCCCGCTTGAAGAGGTTGCCAACGACCGATTTGAAGTGTCCGGTGGTTGGGGTAGCGGCATGTTCGTGGGTTCGGTCGGCGTAACCTTGAACAATATTTCGATCAAAAACTTTTTCAAAAAAGGGGCATGGCGTCCCTACCCTCAGGGACAAGGCCAGCAGTTGGCCATACGGGCACAAAGTAACGGTTCTTATTACAAAGCTTTCTCTTTGAGCTTTACTGAACCGTGGTTTGGCGGAAAGAAACCTAATTCGTTTACAGTCGGACTCTTCTATTCGGACGAATCGAATGCGTACTATGCTTGGCAATCGGGAACCAAACACTTTAGAACCTTAGGTGCCTCGATCGGATGGGGACGTCGGCTTTCGTGGCCCGATCGGAACTTCTCCATGTATCATGAGATTAGCTATGAAGCCTACAACTTGAAGGATTGGACCTCGTTTATCGTAGAAAACGGTACCTCCAACATTATCGCTCTGAAGACGGTTTTCAGCCGTAATACGGTGGACTCCCCGATCTATCCCCGGACAGGTTCTGAGTTTTCGATCTCGTTGGCTTTGACTCCACCCTATTCGTTATTCCAGAATATCGATTATTCCGATCAGACCTTGACGGATCAACAACGGTATAAATGGATCGAATATCACAAATGGCAGCTGAAGGCACAGTGGTTCTACCCCTTGACCAACAACAATAAATTGGTCCTGATGGCAAAAGCCGAAATGGGTTATCTCGGAGCTTACAACAAAAATAAACCCTCTCCGTTCGAAGGATTCGATGTCGGAGGTGACGGTATGTCGGGATACAACGTCTATGGTGTCGACATCATTGGACTGAGAGGATACGAAGACGGTGCACTTACCCCCTACTCTTATGATGCAAACGGTCGTTCCGACTATGCACGAGCATACAACAAATATACGCTGGAGTTAAGATATCCTATTGTTTTAAAACCGGCTTCTAATATTTATGCCTTGGTATTTGCAGAGGGTGGTAATGCCTTTCGTTCATGGCAAGAGTTTGATCCGTTTTTGATTAAACGATCGGTAGGTGTCGGTCTCCGTCTTTATCTGCAAGTCGTTGGATTGTTGGGTATCGATTGGGGATACGGTTTCGACAATCCTGTCGGACGGACGACACGAAGTGGAGGGCAGCTTCACTTTATGATCGGTCAACAGTTTTAATAATTAAACATTTTGAATTATGAAAAGATTGATCGTTTTGTTTGTGGTGATGTGTTGTGCGGTAGGTACGATGCAGGCACAATCACTAACTCAGGTACAAGGATATGTATTTATCAATTCGGAGGCTGTCTTCAAATCGCAGACCGATTATAACGATGCGATCAAACAGCTGGACGATCTTGCTGAACAGTATCAGAAGGAGATCGATCAGGCCTTTGCTGACTTGGATGAGCAATACAATAACTATATAGCTCAGCGTGGCTATCTCTCCGAGACAAGTAAAAAGATGCGTGAGGATGAGATTATCAACCGGGAGAGAGAACTCAAACAGTACCAAGAACAGATTTTCGGGCCAGAAGGAGACTTGATGAAAAAGAGAGTCGAATTGATTAAACCGATTCAGGAACGGGTATTCGGGGTGATCAATAGCTATGCAGAGAGTCATGGATTGGGAATGATTATTGATCGTGCGAACAATCAGACGTTACTTTATTACGCTCCGGCTTTGGATAAAACGGAAGAAATTATAAATTTGTTGAATACTAAATAACTTACTTTACAAAAAATGCTATGAGAACGATTATGAAAATGGGTTTGGTAGTCGCTTTACTGATTACCGCAAGTACAACCTCTTTTGCTCAAAAATTCGGTTATATCAATACGGCTGAAGTATTTACGTTGATGCCTGAGAAGGATTCGGCAGATGTAAAGATTCAGGCGTTGCAACAGGAACTGATGGATCAGCTCGATGCCATGCAGGTCGAATTGAACAAGAAGTATGATGATTTTCAGAAAAATCAGGCAACTTATTCCGATGCAGTAAAAGAGTTGAAAACACAGGAGTTTGCTGATATGCAACAACGTTATCAGAACCTGCAACAGACTGCAAGAACGCAGTTGGATCAGGCTCAGGCCGAGTTGTATAATCCGCTGATCGAGAAGATCCAACAAGCGATCGAAAAGATAAGTAAAAGCAACGGATACACGTTAGTGTTTAATTTGGCTGCAGAATCATTGGCTTACTACGATAAAGCAACGATGACCGATTTGATGCCGTTGATTAAGACCGAACTGAAGCTGAAAGAACCGGCGGCAGCAGATACAGCGGCTGCAGATTCGACTGCTACAAAATAAAGGGTAATATTTTTGAAAAAATAGGGGAAAGGCGTCGGCCTCTCCCCTATTTTATTACCATGTGTTTCGATAAGATCTACGAGATCAATGAAATCCAGCTCCCGCAGGCCTCTTCATTAAAGGTTTATTCGATCCAAGGAACCCATTTTTGCGAATCGTCCCAACCTGAACGAACGGCTGTCTCGATAAACTGCATTCCCCGAACTCCATCGTGTACCGTCGGAAAATCGAGCATGTCAGCAGTCGGTTCCTTACCGTCCATCTTGGCTGAAACGGTACATGCAAAGTTGCGGTATATGTTGGCAAAGGCTTCGATAAATCCTTCGGGGTGTCCGGCCGGTGTCCGGGTGTTCCACAAGGCTGTTTCGCCGATTTTTGCATTGTTCCCGATGTGGATGATCTCCTCCGGTTTGTTGTTTCCTTTAAGAATCAGTCGATTGGGGTCCATCTGGCGCCACTCCATACCACCCTTCTCCCCGTAGACCCTAAACCGGATGTTGTTTTCCTCGCCCTTGGCAATTTGGGTGGCGGTCAGTGTTCCTTTCAATCCCCCATCGAAGCGAAGCATTGCTACGCCGTCGTCATCGACCTGACGTCCGGGGGCAAAGGTGTTCAACTCGGCACACAGTTCCGTTACGTGCTGCCCGGTAATGTATTCGCACAAGTGCCATGCATGAGTGCCGATGTCGCCGATACACCCGGCCTTGCCCGACTGTTTGGGATCGGTCCGCCATCCTGCATTATTTCCTCCTTGAAGTTCGATTCGGTCGGCCAACCAACCTTGGGTGTATTCGACGTACAGCCGGCGTAATTTTCCCAGTTCTCCGTTTGCGATCCGGGCTCTCATCTCCTTGACTGCCGGATATGCGGAATAGACGTGAGTGAGCGCCAAAATCAATCCACTCTCTTCCACCTTGCGCTCCAACTGTTTGGCCTCTTCGAGCGAAAAGGTCATCGGTTTGTCGATTACGACATGGAAGCCGTGGTTCAAGGCCATTATGGCCGGATCGAAGTGGAATTTGTTTGGGGTAACGATCGTGACGAAGTCCATGCGTTCGCCTTCGGGAAGTGTAGCTTCGTGCTCGATCATCTGTTGGTAGGTGTCGTAGATCCGGTCGTCGGGAAGAAAGTAGGAGCGTCCCGAACTTCTCGATATGTCTGGATTTACGCTAAAGCATCCGCATACGAGTTCGATTTGGTTTTCCATCAGGGCGGCTCTTCGGTGTATAGCGCCGATAAAGGCATCGCTACCTCCTCCGATCATACCCATTCTCAGTTTTCTGTTCATATTCTTCGGTTTTAAGTTTGTGCACGCTATTTCAGGAAGACGAGATGTCTCAAAGAGTTTATCTGTCTATCTATACAAATATAAGCAAAGGAACGAGGTGAGGCAAATGAAAATGGAGTTTTTATGTACGGTCAATGGGAGTCGACAGCAGGCCATAGAGACAGAAAAAGAGCGACCACTTTGAAAGCAGCCGCTCTTTGCATAAAATATTACGTCCGACACGCTTATCTTCTGCGCATCATCTGTTCTCGTTGCTTCATCATCTCCTCGTAGCGTTGTTGGAATTTACTCATCTTACGAGGCTTCTTGGCATTCTCCTTCATCCGTTGGTGGAGCTTCTCCTCGTTGACGATGAAGCGGAAGCCATAGGTCTGTCCTATGGTAATGATGTTGCTGACCAGGTAGTAGTAGCTCAATCCGCTCGAGTAGTTGTTGAACCAGAAGAGCAACATCAGCGGCATGAGGTACAACATCATGAATTTCATACCGAACATTTGAGGTCCAGCCGTTGTTGCGGCATTCTGCGCGTAGTTGATTTTCGATGAGATGAATACCGAAACGGCCATCAACAGAGCGAAAAGGCTTACATGATCACCATAGAACGGAATGTTGAAAGGCAGTTGCAGAATGCTGTCGTACGAAGAGAGGTCGTCGGCCCAGAGGAACGATTTTCCGCGCAACTCGATCGAGGCCGGGAAGAACCGGAACATGGCGATCAGAATCGGGAACTGGATGAGCAACGGCAGACAACCGCCCATCGGATTCGCTCCGGCACTTTTGTAGAGGGCCAGCATGGCCTGCTGTTTCTTCATCGCATCTTCAGGCTTCGGATATTTCTCGTTGAGCTTGTCGATATCGGGTTTCAGCAGCCGCATTTTGGCTGTCGAGAGGTATGACTTGTAGGTCAGCGGCGAGAGCAGAATCTTGATAAAGATCGTCAACAGCAGGATGATGATTCCGTAGTTGGAGATATATTTCCCGAGAAAATCGAAGGTGGGAATCACGATCCAGCGATTGATCCAACCGATGATCCAACCACCCAGCGGTACCAGCTTTTGGATATGCAGGTCGTTGTAGTGTTTCAGCACCGAGTACTTGTTCGGTCCGAAGTAGAAGTTGAAGTGATACTGATCGGTCTGTTGTGTGTAAGGAACAGAGAGCTGTGCGTGGAAGTTTTTGATCTTCCCTTCGCCCGGTGCAAATGTCGTGTACCGCACCGATCCGTTCATAAAATCGTCTTCGGCAATGAAAATCGACGAGAAGAACTGCTGCTTGAAGGCGACCCATTTCAGTTTGGCATTGATCGTCTCCTCCTTCGACTCCTTGGAGATGCCCAACTCCTCGATTCCGTCATCGCCCGGGAAGTTATAGGCAATCGTCGTGTAGTTGTTCTCGTTATCGAAACCCTTCTCGTTTTGCGGCCCGATGTTTTGCCATACGATCTCCATATCGCTTTGGGTCGGCGAAAGCAGCTGCTGCATGCCGACAAAACGTACGTCGAAATCGATCATGTAGCTGTCTCGTTGCACCGTATAGACATAATCGATGTATGAGGCGGAATCGACGATCAACCGCAGGGTAATCTCTTTCTGTTCTTCATTTTCGGGGAAGCTCCAGTCTGTCGTCAGGGGCGTGAAGTAATACTCCGATGTCTGGATCTGAGCATCGTTATACCCCTGTTTGATGAAAAACGACAGGTCGAAGTGTGCGCTCGAGTCGGCAAACAGCTCCAACGGAGTACCCGTATAGGTCTTGTAGTCCTTGAGTACGACTGAACTGACACGTCCTCCCTTGTTCGAAAAT
>URBJ01000113.1 GCA_900546005.1 uncultured Alistipes sp.
CGTTGGAACTGCCCGAGGTGGAGAACTTCGGTCCGACTGCCGACGGAGAGCCCCCGTTGGCTCGGGTGAAACATTGGTGTACACCCGAAGGGTATCCCTACGAATTGAGCACCATGCCCGGATTTGCCGGTTCGTCGGCCTACTATCTGCGCTACATGGATCCGCACAACGACAAGGAGCTCGTGTCGAAAGAGGCGGATGAGTATTGGCGCAATGTCGACCTCTATGTCGGAGGAATCGAGCATGCGACCGGACACCTGATGTATTCGCGCTTCTGGAATATGTTCCTCTACGATCTGGGCTATGTGTGCGAAGAGGAGCCCTTCAAAAAATTGGTCAATCAGGGAATGATTCAGGGCCGTTCGAATTTTGTCTATCGGATCAAGGGTACGAAAACCTATGTTTCGGCCGGATTGAAGGATCAATACGATACGCAGGAGATCCACGTGGATGTTAATATCGTAAAGAATGATATTCTGGATATAGAGGCCTTCCGCAAGTGGATGCCCGAATATGTGGATGCAGAATTCATCCTCGAGGATGGAAAATATGTCTGCGGATGGGCGATCGAGAAGATGTCCAAGTCGATGTACAACGTGGTCAATCCGGATCAGATCGTCCGCGACTACGGAGCCGATACGCTGCGGATGTACGAGATGTTCTTGGGCCCGCTCGAACAGAGTAAGCCGTGGGATACGAACGGAATCGACGGTGTACATAAGTTCCTGCGCCGGTTCTGGCGGATGTTCTTCGACCGGAACGGAGAGTTGGCTCTGACTGAGGAGGAACCGACACCGGGCGAGTGGAAAACGCTCCACAAAACGATCAAGAAGGTAACGGAGGATATCGAAAACTTCTCGTTCAATACGTCGGTCAGTGCCTTTATGATCTGTCTCAACGAGCTGGGTAATACGAAATGCAACAAGCGGGCGATTCTCGAACCGTTGGTCGTGCTGATTGCACCCTATGCGCCGCACATGGCCGAAGAGCTGTGGGAACGGCTCGGTCACGAGACTTCGGTCTTCGATGCCCGTTTCCCGGAGGTAGACGAAAAACATCTCGTTGAGGATAGTTTCGAATATCCGGTATCGTTCAACGGGAAGGTGCGGTTCAAAAAAGGTCTGTCGCTGTCGTTGTCGCCCAAAGAGATCGAAGCTGCCGTGTTGTCCGACCCGGCTTGTGAAAAATACCTCGGAGGTAAGGCGCCCAGAAAGGTGATCGTTGTCCCGGGCAAAATCGTGAACGTCGTATGTTAGTTTTCGGAAAAAAGCGGATTTTTTCTTTAGGACGCATGTTTTTCGTTTAAATTGTTTATCTTTGCCCCAGAAAAGGAGAGTTGCCGGAGTGGTCGAACGGGGCAGACTCGAAATCTGTTGAACTGCTTAGGTGGTTCCCAGGGTTCGAATCCCTGATTCTCCGCTGAGTAATCCGAAAGGTTATTGAGCTTGCGATATCCCGTAAAGTTTTTTTTACGGGATATCGCTTTTTTAGATCCAAAGAAAACACGCCGTTATGAAGAGTTCAATCCGTTCCAGACGCTATGTGGCCGTTCTGATCTGTTTGTTCGTTTCGTTGTCATGCGCTAAGCAAGAATCCTCTGCTCCTGTTGCTGAGTATCCTCTTCCCGTTCAGCCGGACTATTCCCGGAGTGAAACTTGGTACAAGGAACTGAACGCTTCGACGTCCGATCGTTCAGCCGATATTTTTTATGTAGTGCCTACCTGTATTTGGGATTGGACCGACTCTTCGGGTGCTGTCATGCACTTCGGAGATGTCTACAACGACGGGCAACGGCAGGCAATCGACCCTTCGCTGCGTCTGGCTGCCGATATTTTTGCGCGGGAGAGTAATTTCTATGCGCCCTATTACCGGCAGATTACTTTGGAGTCGTGGATCGAAGGGGAGGATACGGTAGCGCGTCGCTTCCCTTATGCCATGCAGGATGTGCAGCGGGCTTTTGACTACTATCTGAAAAATGAGAACAGAGGTCGCCCATTCATTCTGGCCGGATTCAGCCAGGGGGCCAAAGCCGTTGTGGAGCTGTTAAAGGGGCTGCCCGACAGCGTCTACTCGCGCATGGTGGCCGCCTATGTCATCGGGTATCGGGTTACGGAAGAGGAGGCGAGAAGCTACCGGACGATTGTAGCGGCCAAAGACTCCGCAGATGTAGGTGTTACGGTGTGTTACAACTCTGTGGCCGATCTTGGTGCGATTTGTCCCGTATTGTCCCCCAGTAGTTTTTGTATCAATCCGGTGAATTGGCGGACCGATTCGGTCCGGGCACAGCTCAACGACTCCGTGACCGTAAGGGTTGACACGGCGCACCACGTCCTGTTGGTGGAAGGTTTCGATCCGGAGCGATACTATCATCCTTCGCTTGGAGCCCTGTTCCGTGTAGGCAATTATCATTTGCAGGAGCTCGAGTTCTATCGGAAGTTCCTTACCCGCAACGTAAAACAGCGTATCGAGGCTTTTTATGACACACGAAGGTGAGAAAAAATTGACCGGAGTATGTTCCGTTGTTTTCTCGTGTCTTTGGGTTCCATCTCTTTTCCCCGCTTCTGGTAGGATTGGATGAATCAGTATTTAACCTTGATCCACGGGGCATGTTCGGAGATCCACTTTTTTAATTGGATGGGGATGTCCGTACACATGTAGTCACAACCCAGATAGGCTCCCAGCATGAAATCCTCGATCGACTGTCCGGGCCACAGACTGACGATCAGACCTGCTTCGTGGGCGGCCTGAACGCTGGCGCGGCTCGTGCCGTTCATGGTCGCTCCCAAACGTTTTATCCCGACGGTTTTGCACAGGGCGATCGTCTGGTCGTTACACGGCTCGCCGGTAATCAGCAGCAGTTCGGCATCCGGATAGTGGGATTGCATGTAACGCAGGGCCCGGTAGTCGCTGGAGGTAAATATGTAATCTGCATCTGCCGGACGCTTGGCCATTACCATTTTATAGAGCTTGTCGCAATAGGCGGCAATACGCTCTTCGGGATAGAGTTCCGCCGGATTGGTCTTCATTTCGAATTCGACGTACAGTCCCGATTTGTCTTGCAGAAAATCGAGTAACTCGTCCAGAAAGAGAACCTTATTACCCTGTTTGGTCCGCAGCTGTTCAATTTCGGCCTTTGTGTGCGATTCGACGGTTCCACTGCCGTTTGTCGTGCGATCGAGCGAGCTGTCGTGTGTGACGACCAATTCGCCGTCGCGGGTCATGCGGATGTCCGTTTCAAATCCGTAGTATCCGGCATCGCAACTTGCCTGAAAGGCTTGCAAGGTGTTCTCGTCGTGCTCCATACGGCCTCCGCGATGGGAAAACAGGCGGATCTCCTGTGTCTGCCCGTAGAGCTGGACCGACAGGAGAAACGATAAAATTAAAAGAGAAAAGCGTCGTGGATGCATGGCAGTGAGTTTTATCAGCAGGTTAGTTGATGATTTCGGAGTGTCCTGTTAATGATCATTCCATATGCGAATTTAATATTTTTAATGAAATAACATTTTGGGAGGATGGTTTTTATAACTTAATTTTTTATTGAACAGGGTCTGTGGTCGGCTTTGTTTGGAAGTAGTAAACACTTGAAGTGAGGCCTGTGGGAGATCGATAAGCATGGTTTGTCGGCAAGGAAAGAAAACAAAAGTTTCAGTCGAAAAGAGAAGTCAGACTGAATTTTTTTTGAGAGATATGCGTCTCTGATGCTCAGAAAAAATCCGTGTCGACACGCTGTCCGACACCTTCGATCGCCGGAATGCAAAATAATGAAATAGGGTGGAAAATAGCCAATCGGACACTAAGGTGGCTGCCGGATGTTCGTAAACGAGGAAAGATGTGCGATTTTCTTATCAGGATTTTTTGACCGAAGTGTAACTTTCTCGATGGAGAATCGTTTCTCTATATGTTTTTGTTGAACTAATATTTTGGAATATCATGATGAGAAAGTTTTGGTACGGTACGATCGCTGCTTTGTGCGTCGTATGTCTGGCATCGTGCGATAAGGAGGACGATGCGAAAGTGTTGAGTAAAGAGGCCGCTATTACGAGTTTTACCTTTGATCCCGCTGTCGAGGCCAATGCCATCGTGACCTCTCAGCCCGTTATCAACGGAAATACAATAACCTTTACGGTCGACGGATTGGCTGATGCCGAGAGCATTGATGCCTTGCAGCCGACGATCAAGGTATCGGAGGGAGCCTATATCTCTTCGTTTAGCGGATCGTTCAATCTGGGAATGACCTACACGGTTACGGCCGAGGATGGCGTGACACAGAATACCTACACGGCCAATTGTACAGGGCCGATCTTCGACGTCTATTCGGGCGTATTGGAGGTGGCGTTGAATGGTACGACATTGGTGGAAGGAGCTCCTTACAATATCAGTCTGGAAAAACAGTCGGATACGGAGTTGATGATCTACATCCGAGACTTTACGATTACGATCGAGTCGATGGCTACCACAATTCCGTTGGGTGATGTCGAAATTATCTGTACGGTTGCGAAAACGGCCGATGGATACACCTTCAATGGCTCTAAAGATTTAGGGATCATTGAAGTGCCGATTTTGGGCAATACGGTATCGGCCCATTGTGTAGTGAATGTCGAGAACGCCAGTGTAGTGGGAGGGACCTTTACCCTGCCGATGAAGATCGACGTACTGGACGGGGCGTTGACCGTCGATGCCAATTTCGTGGGAACGCCTATGCAGGTGGAGTAACAACGTAGAGTCAAATAGAGAATAGAGAGGTCTCGTCCGTGAGGATTGAGACCTTTTTTTCTTTCCGTTTCAAGGGTTTATGTGTAAATTTTTTTTAACTTTGTTTCTACATAAATGGATTCTCTATGAAACGGATTTTTACGACGGTTTTAGGGGTGATAGTAGGCATGCAGCTGTCTGCTCAAGGTCCCATAGGCGAACCGCAGATTCCGGTCTATCCGGCTTTGCGGGACAGCGGTTCGTTTACGATGATCATGGTCCCCGATCCGCAGAGTTATACCAAGTTTGCCGCCAACCAGCCCCTGTTCGAACTGCAAACCGCATGGATCGCTCAAAATGTGGAGCGACTTCGGGTAGCGGCTGCACTCTTTACGGGCGATATGGTCGAGCAGAATAACCTTTTGATAAGCGGTGGTGTGCCTAATCCGTACAATGGAGATCAGACCTCGCGTCAGCAATGGGAAGCTGTTTCGAAAAGTCTGTCGCGTCTCGATGGTAAGATTCCCTATGTCGTCGCCCAAGGAAATCACGATGTCGGTTATCGTAGTGCCGAGAACCGTTTCTCGTTGGCTCCTGAATATATCTATCCGGAACGCAATGCCTGTTTTGCCGAAGCGTTGGTGGCTACGTGTGCGAATGTTGAAGGTGTTCATACGATGGAAAACGCGGCTTTCGAGTTTCACGATAAAAATTGGGGCGACCTGTTGGTGATTGCGTTTGAGTTCGCTCCGAGGGACGAAACGTTGGAGTGGGCCAGTCGGTTGATCGAGTCCGAAAGATTCAGCCGACATAAGGTCATTATCCTTACGCACTCGTTTCTTGCTCATGACGGGGGACGAATAGAGCAGGAGGGGTATAAATTGACTCCGTGCAACTGGCCGCAAGCCGTATGGGACAAGTTGGTCTATCCTTCGAAGAATATCTGTTTGGTACTTTGCGGACACACGGGGATTCCGCCCAAAATAGAGGGAGACAGCGTCGATTACAGTCAGACCACATCGTTCCGTATTGATCAGACAGCCGATGGCCGTCATGTGCCGCAGATGATGTTCAATTCGCAGAACGGAGACGGCGATTGGAACGGAAACGGTGGCGATTGCTGGTTGAGGATTCTGGAATTTATGCCCGATGGCAAAACCATCTATGTGCGTACGTTCTCGCCTTTGTTCGCTCTCTCCAGAAGGACAGCCCAATATGCGTGGCGTGATGCCGATTACGATCAGTTCGAGATAAAAATTGATTGATCCCCGGGACGCTGTGGCCGATATGCTGGGGGTAGTAAATATCGGTATTGCTTGCTCAGAGCTGCTCAAGAGGCATTTTTTCTGTGATATTTATTCGGCAGAAGTTACGGGGTGCAAATTGTTGGGGCATGCCGTGTGGACTGAATTTGATACAAAAATTTCAGATCCCGTTTTTCTTGCTAAAAATTTTTCTGTGTGGTGAAAAATGTAAAGGAGATGCGTGGGAACGATTCTTTTTTCTTACCTTTATATCGCATTTATTCCTTTTGCCGGGCGCGGATACAATAACAAATTTGCGTCTGTCATCGGCGGAAACTATGTCGATGACATGGTTTATGCT
>URBJ01000114.1 GCA_900546005.1 uncultured Alistipes sp.
TTGCGGCGGGACTGTTTTGCTGCGTTGTCTTGGGAGTAGGCGTGTGGCAATACTACGGGGCAAGTGCGGTGAAACGGGATGCGGTGGTGTTGATCCCTACGGGAAGCGATTTCAGTCGGGTGATGGACTCGTTGCGAGCCGGCGATCTGCTACGGAACGAAACGCTCTTTCGAACAATGGCCCGGGCGAAGGGGCTCGATAAGAAGGTATCCCCGGGACGTTATGAACTGAAACAGGGGATGGGTTACTCCGAAGTGATCAACCGGATCCAGTCGGGGTTACAGTCTCCGGTTCGGATTACGTTCCATAATATCCGTACGATGGATCGGCTGGCTGCGGTGCTTTCCCGTCAGATCGAGCTCGATTCGATGACGCTGATGGAGGCTTTTACGAACGATTCGATCGTTGCGGCATACGGCTATACTCCTCAGACCTTCATGGCGATGTTCATCCCGAATACCTATGAGGTTTATTGGAACTGTTCGGTCGATGATCTGTTGCAGCGGATGAAACGGGAATCCGACCGTTTCTGGGCTTCCCGGGATGCGAAACTTGCCCGCTGCGGATTGACCCGAAACGAGGTGATCACGTTGGCTTCGATCGTTTACGAAGAGACCAAGCGCCAGTCGGAAATGCCTGTCGTAGCGGGGGTCTACATCAATCGGCTCAGACGGGGCATGCCGCTTCAGGCCGATCCGACGGTCAAGTTCGCTTTGGGCGACTTTTCGTTGCGGCGGATTCTGCATAAACATTTGGAGGTGGATTCCCCATATAATACCTATCGGGTTACCGGACTGCCTCCCGGACCGATCTGTATGCCGTCGATAGCGGCGATCGATGCTGTGCTGAATTATCAGGAACACGACTATCTCTATTTCTGTGCAAAGGAGGATCTCTCCGGCGCGCACAACTTTGCCCGTACCCTTGCCGAACACAACCGCAATGCACGGGCCTATGCCGCGGCCTTGAATCGGCTGAAAATTCGTTAACCGATGTTTCAAAGAGGCCGGGGAAGAGGGCTGCGAATCGGCAGTCGCGGAGAAATCGAACCGTGGTAGACTATCGGTCGAATTGCAGCGAGCTGTGTCCCATGTCGCGAGAGGTGGCTACGGCAATACCGCGTTGATCCCGATCGTTGACGGCGCAGTAGAAGTGATAGACGACTCCTTTGTAGTGAAGAACGAACGATTTGTGGGCGAACAGGTTGTCGTATGGTTCGGAGGGTGCGATCAGGTCATCGCCCGTCCAGTCGGTCCAGTGCTTCAGGTCGTAGGAGCAGGCAAAACGGTTGAACGCCTGAGCCTGTTTGCCTTCCCAGAACGCTCCGAAATAGAACATGACATAAAGTTTTCCCATTTTGACGATCTGGGCGTCACCGGTGATCCGTCCTTGGGGGTGGTCCAGAACCGGACTTTCCGGATAGCGTCTCCAGTGCATCATGTCGTCGGAGACCGCGATGCCGATACTTTCGCGTCCTGCTGCATCACCCTTGGCATTGTAGAACATGACGAAAGGTGACCCGAACAGATGGGTCGGAACCCGAAGAACCGAACTCTTGTATAGGGTGTAACTCTCCCACGGCAGTGCATCGGGGTCCTTAGGGGTCAAGGCGGGGCCATCGAAGCTCTCCCATTCGTGTACTTGGTTTGCAGGCTGTTTCGTCCGGGCCAAGCCGATGTTCAGTTGTCCGGCCTCGTACCCTTGGGTTGCACCTCCGATGTAGGAGAGCCAATAATAGCCGTCGTATTTTTTCGGGCGGTGGTTTCCGTCCCAACGATAGTCTGTCAGGGCAAGGTATCCACCCCGCTGGGCCGCGTCCCATCCGTCGGATTTGAACGAAAGAATGGGGCCGAGCACCCGCCACTCCAGCAGGTTGTCGCTCTCTGCCAACCACGTTTCGTATCCGGTTCCGTCCGTCGTGGTGCGTCCGTCGTACCGGACATAGGTCATATACCATTTGCCCTCCATCCGGAAAACAGTAGGGGAGTCTAATTTGCAATTATCGTTTTCCGGAGTGAGAACCAGTCCGTATTTGTAGGGGGTTTGGACGGTTTCGTAGGTTTTTTGCATGATCTCCGGCGAAACAGTTTTTTGGGCTTGAGCCGTCAAATGGACTGTTAATCCGAACAGAAGCGTCGATGCGACTCTGAAAATTGGTTTCATGTCGAATGAGTTCATGGAATGAGTAGTTTTATGTGTGAACAAAAATAGATGATTGTTGCGATTTTTCAAATTCGGAGGCGAGGGCCGTCTGGTGTATAGTACCTGAAATTTTGAAGAATCGTTCGGTGGATTAAGCGAGGAAGGCAATAGGCAGAAGATTGTCGGTACGGCAAGAAAATTTGATGGTCTGAAAAGAGGACGATTATGGGGACAGATGTTTGGAAAGACCGAAAAAACGGAGTATTTTCGACATTGGATTGAAAACGGATGCTGTTTTCCGTTTGGAAGGATCGAATTATGAAAGGAATTGTTCTTGCAGGAGGATCGGGTACCCGGTTGTATCCGGTGACTAAAGGGGTGAGCAAGCAGTTGTTGCCCGTTTACGATAAGCCGATGATCTACTATCCGATTTCGGTATTGATGCGTGCGGGGATTCGGGAGATTCTCGTGATCTCTACCCCGCAGGATCTGCCTGCTTTCCGTCGTCTGTTGGGCGATGGCTCGGACTACGGAGTGCAGTTCACCTATGCGGAGCAGCCTTCGCCGGATGGATTGGCGCAGGCCTTCCTGATCGGTGCCGATTTCATTGGATCGGATGCGGTCTGTCTGGTACTCGGAGATAATATTTTTCAGGGAGTCGGATTCGACGAACTGCTGCATGAGGCTGTCCGAACCGCGACTGAGCAACAAAAGGCAACGGTTTTCGGTTATCGGGTCGATGATCCCGGACGTTATGGCGTAGCGGAGTTCGATCGGGAGGAAAATTGCCTTTCGATCGAGGAGAAACCCGAACATCCGAAATCGAACTATGCGGTCGTCGGGCTCTACTTCTATCCGAATCGTGTAGTCGAGATCGCGAAGACGATACGTCCTTCGGCGCGTGGGGAGTTGGAGATTACGGCGGTTAATCAGCAGTTTCTGCAAGATGGCGATTTGAAAGTGGGGGTGCTTGGACAGGGTTTTGCATGGTTGGATACGGGAACGCACGATTCGCTCTCCGAGGCCTCGATCTATGTCGAAGTTTTGGAGAAACGGCAGGGCCTGAAAATCGCCTGTCTCGAGGAGATCGCTTTTCGTAAAGGGTGGATCACGGAGGACACGCTACGATCAGTTGCCCGGACGATGAGCAACAATCCCTACGGGCAGTATCTGCTGCGGTTGGTTGAGAAGGGCTGATGAAAAGACTGCGTAGACAATCTATTTTGAGAAAGAGAATCGAGGGACAGATTAGAGTAGAAATGAATGTGATAAAGACCGAAATAGAGGGTGTGGTGATTTTGGAACCGAAGGTTTTCGGAGACGAGCGGGGCTATTTTTTCGAGAGCTTTTCGCAACGCGATTTCGATGCGGCGGTGCGTCCGGTTCGGTTTGTACAGGATAATGAGTCGAAGTCCCGGTACGGCGTTTTGCGCGGGTTGCACTTCCAGTTGCCCCCGTTCGCACAGAGTAAGTTGGTCCGGGTCGTCAGCGGTCGGGTTTTGGATGTGGCGGTAGATATTCGTCGCGGATCTCCGACTTTCGGACGTAGCGTTGCCGTGGAGCTTACGGGTGAGAACAAACGACAACTCTTCATCCCGAGGGGCTTCGCTCACGGATTTTCGGTGCTGAGCGAAGAGGCCCTGTTTCAGTATAAGTGCGATAACTTCTATGCCCCGCAGTGTGAAGGGGCTATTGCGTGGAACGACCCTGCGCTTGGAATCGATTGGCGATTGAAACCGGAAGACATGATTCTTTCCGAAAAAGATAAAAAGCATCCGTTATTGGCCGAAGTTTCGGAGTTGTTCGATTACGGGAGGGATTATTATGCGGAGTAACGATACGAAAATGATCTGGGTGACCGGTGCCAATGGGCAATTGGGACGTAGTCTGCGTCGGGTTGCAGAGGATTCGGATTGCTGTTACCTCTTTACGGATGTTGCCGAGGTGGATATTACCGACCGGGCGGCTGTCGATCGGTTTGTGGATGAGCATCGTGTCGATGTGGTGATCAACTGTGCGGCATACACGCAGGTCAATCGAGCAGAGAAAGAGGAGCCTGTGGCGGACCGCATCAATCGGGAAGCGGTAGAGTATCTTGCCAGGGCGGCACAGAGATGCGGAGCTTTGTTGGTGCATATATCGACCGATTATGTTTTCGGCGGATCGGGAAACCTTCCCTGTCGGGAGGAGGATCCGGTTGCTCCGCTGGGGGTCTACGGTCGGACAAAACAGGCCGGAGAACAGGCGGTTATCCAAAGCGGATGTCGCTACCTGATTCTTCGTACGGCGTGGCTCTATTCGGAGTATGGAAACAATTTCGTGAAGACGATGTTGCGGCTGATGTCGGAGCAGAAACAGGTGAAGGTGGTTTTTGATCAGGTCGGGACTCCTACCTATGCGGGTGATTTGGCTCGGGCGATCCGGTCGCTTGTCGAAAGTGAGGCGTGTGACGGCGAAGAGGGTATCTATCATTTCAGTAACGAAGGAGTCTGCTCGTGGTTCGATTTTGCGTGCGAGATTGCCCGGATGAGTGGCGCTTCCTGCGAAGTCTCACCGTGCCGCAGCGAGGAGTATCCTTCTGATGTGAAACGTCCAGCCTATTCGGTCCTCGACAAGACGAAGTTCAAGCGTACGTTTCGGCAGAAGATTCCCTATTGGCGGGATTCGCTCCGGATCTGTCTCGATCGTCTTGGCGTGTTGAAAAAATAGGGAGAAGGAGCGCAAGGTACCCTTTTGTTTGATTACGAATAGGAAAAATTATGGGAAAAAGGAATCTGTTGGTGACCGGAGGTGCGGGTTTTATCGGTTCGCATGTGGTGCGGTTGTTGGTGAACAAGTATCCGGACTACTGTATCATTAATCTCGATAAATTGACTTATGCCGGTAATCTGGCAAATCTGCGCGATATTGAGCACAAGCCCAATTATCGGTTCGTGCGGGCGGATATTTGCGACTACGACAAGATGCAGGAGGTGTTTGTAACCTACAAGATCGACGGGGTGATCCATCTTGCGGCGGAGAGTCATGTCGATCGTTCGATCAAGGATCCGTTTGTGTTTGCGCGGACCAATGTATTGGGAACACTCACGCTGTTGCAGGTGGCTAAAGAGTATTGGAACGGCGATTACGAAGGGAAACGGTTCTATCATATCTCTACTGATGAGGTGTACGGGGCATTGGATTTCGATGGAACGCTTTTTCAGGAGACGACGAAATACGATCCGCACAGCCCCTATTCGGCGAGCAAAGCATCTTCGGACCACTTTGTCCGGGCCTTTCATGATACGTACGGTATGCCTACGATCGTGACGAACTGTTCGAACAATTACGGGCCGTATCAGTTTCCGGAAAAGCTGATCCCCTTGTTTATCAATAATATTCGGCATGGTCGTCCGCTGCCTGTCTACGGAAAGGGCCAAAATGTCCGCGACTGGCTCTACGTGGAGGATCATGCGCGGGCGATCGATCTGATCTTCCACCGGGGCAGGATTGCCGAGACCTACAACATCGGGGGTAACAACGAATGGAAGAACATCGATCTGATCCGTATCCTTATCAAGGAGGTCGATCGGCAGTTGGGCAGACCCGAAGGTACGAGCGAGCGGTTGATCACCTATGTAACGGATCGAGCCGGTCACGATTTGCGGTATGCCATCGACAGCAGCAAACTTCAGCGCGAATTGGGATGGAAACCGCAACTCCGTTTCGAGGAGGGTATCGAAAAGACAGTCTCGTGGTATCTCGAAAATCAGGAGTGGTTAGACGATGTTACTTCGGGGGCCTATCGTCAGTATTATGAAAGTATGTATCACAACCGATAGATGGAGAGAGGATATATAGATAAGTGCAGGCAGGGAGTAGAGAGAAAAGAGTGGTAGCGGGAAGGGTAGGCGTGTGAGGTGGGTTGTCGGAGCAGTTGCTGGGTTCGGTCGTTTGCCGGATAAGGTTGTGAGGATGAAAGCAGAGGATGGAGTAGAGGCGGAGCCGGGGGGAGAGATGTATCTTGCGGCCGATTTATCACTCGACAGTCGGGATCGACCTTTTTGAGAAGGCTTCAGCGTCGTAAAACAAAAGAGCAATGTACCCTCACCGAATACA
>URBJ01000115.1 GCA_900546005.1 uncultured Alistipes sp.
TCGCCGAAAAACTGAGCAACAGACCGCTCAAACATAAGATAAATTGTTTCATGGCATAAATGATTTGAATGGTAAAACATCCGTAGGCGTTTCAAAATCCTTGCCTGAAAACAGAGCCATCGGTAAATGGACCTTTTTTTGTTATAAATCATCCGATATGTGCGGCTGTTTCTTTAGAAATTCGTACATTTGTTTATCATCGGACGTGTGCCGTAAAACTATTAACCCTAAAATATATCGATCATGAACCGTCTCGTGCCCCTGCTCGTAACGCTCTTTTTGTCTCTTGTCTCCCCGGAAATCCAAGCCTCCCTGCCATTGGCTCGACCCGGTGAACGACCCCTCTCGGATAACTGGGGCGCTTCGTGGATTGCTGACGGGGCATCCTCTCCGTACGATTATGGCGTCTATCGCTTCCGGAAAAAATTCAACCTTCCCGAAAAACCGAAGCAGTTCATCATCAACATTTCGGCCGATAACCGTTATCGGTTGTTCGTCAACGGCGAACAGGCTTGCTGGGGCCCGGCTCGCGGTGATCTGAATCGCTGGTATTACGAGACGGTTGATATTGCACCGCTACTAAAACAGGGGGATAACGTGTTGGCCGTATCGGTATGGAATATGGGCGAACGTAAGCCCGGAGCACAAATCAGTCTGCGTACCGGACTGATCGTTCAGGGCAATACCGCAGACGAAGAGGTGGTCAACACAAACGGCAGTTGGATCGTGATGCGTGACTCCTCGTTCCGTCCGTTGTTTAACTGTCCCGAGGCAGGATATGTGGGGTCGCATGACGAGGTGGACGGTACGCTCTATCCATGGGGGTGGGAGTCGCTCGAGTACGACGATTCGTCGTGGCATCCCGCAAGCGGTTTTTCGAACGGTAAAACCTACGGGGCCTATGGTTATGGAGAGGTCGATTGGGTGCTTACGCCACGCGATATTCCGATGATGGAGGAGACCCTTCAGCGGATCGGAAGTGTCAGAAGGTATCAGGGAATTGACGAAAAACCCCGATTTATCGAGGGTGGTGCCCCGTTGACGATTCCGGCAGGAACGGTTTGCTCCGTGCTGCTCGATCAGGGATTCTTGACGACTGCCTATCCTGAACTGATACTTTCGGGAGGAGCGGGGGCTTCCGTTAGGCTTACGTACTCGGAAGCCATGTTTAACGATAAAGGGAAAGGTAACCGAAACGAAATCGAAGGTCGGATCTGCCGTGGGTACTCCGATGTATTCCACTCCGACGGTGGCGCGAATCGGTTGTTCCGTCCGTTGTGGTTCAAAACCTATCGCTACATTCAGCTCGACATCGAGACCAAGGACCAGCCGTTGGTTATCGAGGATTTGTACGGAATTTATGTCGGCTATCCATTCGAGGTGCGAGGATCGTTCGTGTCGGATGATCCGACCTTGACCGACATCTGGAACGTGGGTTGGAGAACTGCCCGGCTGTGTGCACATGAAACCTACTTCGATTGCCCCTACTACGAACAGTTGCAATATGCCGGTGATACCCGGATACAGGCCTTGATTTCGTTGTATGTCTCCGGGGACGATCGGTTGATGCGCAAGGCTATCCGGATGTTCGACGTCTCGCGGAAATACGACGGGATCACCTGCAGCCGCTATCCGAGTATATATCCCCAATACATCCCCCCCTTCTCGCTCTATTGGATCGGCATGATACACGACTATTGGATGCATAGGCAGGACGACCAGTTCGTACAGAGCTTTTTGCCCGGAATACAGACCGTATTGTGGTGGTTTATCGACAAGATCGATCCGCAGACCGGACTGTTGCAGAGCAAGGTGCCCCATTGGAATTTTGTCGACTGGGCGACCTCGTGGACACTCGGAGTAGCGCCGGAGAGCGATTTGTCGGGATCGGCCGTTACCTCGTTGCAGTTCGCTGCGGCTTTACAGAGTGCTGCCGAACTTATGGAACAGTACGGTAAAACGGAGGTGGCAAAAGAGTATGAGACCATTTGCCGTAATCTGAAAAGAGCGGTTTATGAAAAGTGTTGGGATGCCGAGCGTGGGTTGCTCCGGGACTATATCGGAAGCGAAACCTTCAGCCAGCACGCCAACATCATGGGAATTCTGACCGATGCGATTCCCGAACGTGACCAGCAGGCCGTTTTCGAACGGATTGTCGAAGATCCCTCTATAACTCAGACGACATTCTACTATAAATTCTATCTGATTCGGGCGTTGAAAAAAGTGGGGCTGGCCGATCGGTATACGCAGATGCTGGAACCTTGGCAACGGATGATCGACATGGGGTTGACTACCTTTGCCGAGACTCCCGAACCGACCCGCTCCGATTGTCACGCATGGAGTTCCAGTCCGAATTATGACCTGTTGGCTACGGTTTGCGGCGTTGAGCCCGCGGCGCCGGGATTTGCACAGGTGCGGATAGCTCCGCATCCCGGACATTTGAAACGGATCAAAGGCGTGGTGCCCCATCCGCTGGGGGATATTGTGGTCGATCTGCAATGTGAGGGCGATGTGCTGTCCGGTCGTGTCGTGCTGCCCGATGATCTGCCCGGAACGTTCGTGTGGAACGGCAAATCCCAACGGTTGCATGCCGGCGATAACAAAATCGGCAAGTAGAAAGCCGTCGGCTCTGTGTCGAACCGAAAGTGGGCGGATGGTGGCTGAAAGGGCCGAGGTAAGGGTTTGTCGCTGCCTTACAGTAGCTCCGTCAAACGTTCCAGATGGATACCGCGGGAACCCTTGATAAGGATCAGTCGATTGGCGATCGGGTGCTCGGTCAGATAGGTTCGAAGAGTGTCGGTGTCGGGGAAGGTTGGGTAGCAATCGGCTCCCGCTTCGGTAAAGTGTGAGCCCACGAGAAATACCTCCTCGATGTGGGCCTCCTGCAGCAGTTCGACGATCTTGCGGTGCTCTTGTGCCGAGTAGCTCCCCAGTTCGAGCATGTCTCCTAAAATGACGGCCTTTGGCAGCATTGACGGTTCTGAAATAAAGTGTCGTAAGGCTGCTTCCATACTCGATGGATTGGCGTTGTAGGCATCCAATATCAGCGTGTTGTGTGGGGTGGCTTGGCGTTGCGACCGGTTGTTCTCGGGGTGATAGCTTTCGATGGCTGCAACGATCTCCGGTTCCGGAATATCAAAATAGGTGCCCACCGCAATGGCCGCAGCCAGATTGAACAGATTATACTCCCCGACCAGATGGGTGCGGATTTTATGTCCGTGCCATGATACGGTCAGGAACTGGCGGTCGTTGCCGACCAATTTCAAGTCGGTGGTGGAGTAGGGAATGGCCTCTAAGCCGTTTCGTTCGGAAACCATTCGGCAGAGTGCTTCGCTCTGTTGCAGGTAGAAGGCGGTGCCTTTGTGGCGGAGCAGGTAGTCCAACAGCTCGCCCTTGCCACGCATGACGCCCTCTTCACCCCCGAAGCCCTCTAAATGGGCCTTCCCGATGTTGGTGATCAGTCCGAAATCGGGTTGTGCGATCGAACTGAGCAGGGCGATCTCTCCGCAGTGGCTCGCTCCCATCTCGACGAGTCCGAACTCGGTCGAGCGGTCCATCGACAGCAACGTCAACGGAACGCCGATGTGGTTGTTCAGGTTGCCGTGTGTAGCATAGGTATGGAATCGGCAGGACAGAACTCGGTAAGTCAGCTCCTTGGTAGTCGTTTTCCCGTTGCTGCCGGTGATGGCAAAGATCGGGATACCCAACTGCCTGCGGTGGTAGGCCGCAAGTTGTTGTAACGCCTCAAGTGTGTCGGGGACGAGATAACATCGGGAACGTTGCTCCTCCGTAAGTGTTTCATAGACCTCCGGATTGTCGAGAACCGCAGCGGCAGCTCCCGCTTCGAGCGCCGATGCTGCATAACGGTTGCCGTCGAAAGAGTCGCCCCGTAGGGCAAAAAACAGGGTGCCTTGTGTCGCCTGTCGGCTGTCGGTCGAGATGTGCGGGTGGCGGAGATAGGCTTCGTAGAGTTCCATTCTTTTTATAGTTTAATCATAAAAACTCCCGTTTGTCGGAACGAAACGGGAGGTATGGATCATGTCTCTTAGATAAATTCGTCGCCGATCTTGAATTTCGTATCGTCGATAAATCGCTTTATGTTCTGTTCGTTGGCTTTCGGACAGATCATCAGTACGTTGTCGTGGTCGACAACGATGTACTCCTTCAATCCCTCGATCACGGTCAATTTGTCGGGAGCGGTCTTGATGATACACCCTTCGGTGTCGTACAACATGCAGCGTTCGGAGGATACATTGCCGTTCTCGTCCTTCGGGGAGTAGCGGTAGAGCGAACCCCATGTGCCGATATCGGACCATCCACACTCGCAGCAGCAGACATATACATTTTCGGCCTTCTCCATAACCCCGAAATCAATCGAAATGTTGCGGCACTCGGGGTAGATCTGCTCGATATACTGTGCCTCTTGTGGGGTGGCATAATAAGGCGCAATCGACGCGAACATCTGTGCCAAGTCAGGAAGGTAGCGCTCCAAAGCTGCGAGAATCGTCGATACCTTCCAGACGAAGATTCCCGAATTCCAAAAAAACTCCCCGCTCTCGACAAACGTACGGGCCAACTCTTCGTTGGGCTTCTCCGTAAAGGTCTTTACTTTATGGATCGAACCGTAGGCGTTGCTGCTGTTGTCGATCTGAATGTAACCGTATCCCGTGTCGGGGCGTGTAGGGTGGATGCCGAGGGTCATCATGACGCCTCGCTCTTCGGCAAAATCGGCAGACCGTTCGATCGCCCGGCAGAATTCGTTCTCGTTCAGAATCAGATGATCCGATGCCGTAACGATCATCGTGGCCTCGGGATCGATCGTGTGCAACCGCCACGCCGCGTAGGCAATGCACGGAGCGGTGTTGCGCCCTACCGGTTCGCATAGAATCTGGTCGGGGCCGATCTCCGGAATGTGTTCCAGAACCTGATCCTTATAGATGGCATTGGTGACGACCAGAAAGTTTTCGGCCGGAATGATCGATGCAAAACGTTCGAACGTATGGCGGATGAAACTCTTCCCGGTGCCGAGTATGTCGAGAAATTGTTTGGGGCGGGTGTGTCGGCTGATCGGCCAAAAACGGCTCCCGATGCCCCCCGCCATGATGATGCAATATCGTTTGTTATTCATATATCGTTTCGATTTTATGGAGATCCGTTTCGTATTACAATAATACGGCTTTTTATCCGAATAACCAAGAAGGCCCAAGCGAAACCCCTTGCATCGATTTGTTTTTTGGAAATACTTCGTTACCTTCGCATATCGGGAACGTCTGTGGGCTCGTGCCAGAAGACGTGGGTGCTTTTGTAGAGAACAAGGCGGTTACGTGTTATTAACCAATAATCGGAAAGATGAAAATACGGCTTTTTACGATACCTAATATGATCACGCTGTGCAATCTGTTGGCCGGCTGTGCAGCGGTGATCTCTGTTCTGGGCAGGCACGATCTGTCGTGGGCCTTTGCATTTGTCGCTATGGCGGCGGTGTTCGACTTCTTGGACGGTTTTGTCGCACGGTTGACCAAGTCCTACTCTGCGATCGGCAAGGAGCTCGATTCGCTGGCCGATATGGTCAGTTTCGGGGTAGCGCCTGCTGCGGTGCTGTACGAACTCTTTATCTCAAACGGCGGAGATCCCTATTGGGGTTTCGTCGTGTTCGTCTTGGCCGCCTGCTCCGCGCTCCGTTTGGGTAAATTCAATATCGACGAAAATCAGACCAAACAGTTTATCGGGTTGCCGACACCTGCTTGTGCCCTCTTCTTCGTATCGAGCGGATATCTGGTCCAAAAATACGCTATCTCGTTGCCGCTCTGGAGTATTCTCGCCGGGGCGTTGATCTTCTCCGGGCTGCTCATCTGTAAAGTTCCGATGTTCGCGCTGAAGTTTTCGCACTATCGCTTCGCCGGCAATCAGGTACGTTACATCTTCCTTATTGCTGCGGTTGTCGCCCTCGGAATTGCAGGGCTTGTGGCGGTGCCGTTCATCATTGTGGCCTACATCTTGATATCCCTGATTATCGCGTGGATACATCCGGGTTCAAAGGCGCAAAATTTGAATATGTAATATTTTTGCTACCTTTGCCGTTATTTCGGAGAGTTATCGCCGGTACAGATGTTTTTGATTTTGAGAAGGTATGCAGTATATGTTTTGCTCGTTACCGTGTTGACGGGCATGGGGAGCCTTTTTGCCCAGAGGCCCATTACCTCCTCCTCGTCGGCCGCACAGCAGTA
>URBJ01000116.1 GCA_900546005.1 uncultured Alistipes sp.
CTCATTCTGCCGGTGCTGAGAGTTCCGGGGCGACCCTCGTTCCCTCCATACAGAAAACGAGGTCAATATTAAAAAAAACTCCGCTCGTGCTTCCGTGCATGATAAATGATGGGGTTATTCGTTGTAAGTGCAAAGAGGTTCGCCACCAGGTGGTTCGGAATAAATCCTCTTCTGGATCTGCAATAAAAAGAGAGAGAGCCGACACCCTGTCGGCCCTCTCTCTTGCTTGGTTGTTTATGGTTATTTAGTAGGGAATGCGTACAGACCTTGTGTACCTTCGGTGATGGCGTAGATCATATAGGCGCCGCTCGGAACAGTTCCTGTGCTTTCATCGACAGAGTAACTGATGCCTTTAGCTCCTGCCCACATGTAATAGGTTTCCAGCGGAGCGAGTGATTCACCGAGCGTAAAGTTGGTTCCGTTGTTCGAACTCAATGTTCCGATCGAGCGTACATCGTTTACGTAAGTAGCGATGAATTCGCCGTTTGCGTGAACCTTAACATCGATTTCGGCAGGATAACTCCACGTCTCTTCGTCGCTTTCCGATGCATTCGCCACTTCAAACTCGTATGCAGTAGAGGCTGAGGACAGATTAGCGGGCCAATTGTCGCCTGCACTTGCGGTTGCAACCTTCAGCGCCGGACCATCCATGTAATATACATAGGCTGTTCCGTTATTAATAACTAACGATACAGGAGTCTCACTCTCCATGATAGGAGCTATCGTAGAAGTTTCGTACCATGCAGCCCACGAAGAGCCATTCCACAATTTCCATTCACTGTCGACATTCGTAGCTTTTGCGATGTACACCTTGTTGTCACCCATATCAAAAGTCGCATAATAGTCACCATCTGCGCTTTGAATCTTGATGTTTTTCGGCGATACGTTGTAAGTAAGCAATATACCATTTACAGCCGTAGCACATGCCGTTTGATTGGACCAACTTGCTCCATTATCCTCTGACATACGATATGCAACCTGCGGCATATTCTTTTTCACGTCGGTATTGTATACGAAATAGAGCTCAGGAATACGGTCTGCGATTTCTTTAGATCCACTCCAAATTCCCTTAATAACATCCTTATTAACGGCATTCCATGACCAATAACCGAATGTGTCGTCAACCGTACCTTTCATTACGACAAGAAGGTCTACTCCACCGGGTACTACTTGTCCTTTTTCAAGAAATTCTTTATGAACGGATGCCTCGTGTTCGATAATATTATCGATAATCGGACTACCTTTCAAGGACGTTTCGACATCCTGATTCCATGCATACACTTGGAATCTCATGTTGTTGCCCTCCCAACTGTTGGTCGATATGGACAATTTGACACTGTTTGCAGGAGCCAATAGGTTCAAATGAATATAAATAGGTTCATTTTGAGTCCAACCGGCATCAGAATAAACTGTTCCGCTATACACTTTGGCCTGTCCCGATACGGACAACGGGTAGGTATAGAAAGCGTATAATTCGTCACCCGTATTAACCATGGTCGGAGTTGCATTCTCAGTGATGTTTCCTTTGAAAATGTAGCTACCGTTTTCAACGCCCTGTTCGGTTTGGTTGATGACGATTTCACGAATCATGGTATCGGCCTGTGCAATGAATATCGCTTGACGGGCTTGAGTGATGGCCTCTTCGCATTCGAAAGTGAGTGTTTGGTCACCCCTTTCACCAGATGTGATGTCGAGTGTACACCAATCGTAAGTCTCTTTCGGAGTGATGGTCCAGTCCATGCTACACAGCAGTTCGGCCGTAACGGTCTGAGCCTTACCATCAATCTGGCTAACCAATGGATTAACGGTAAGAGTCGGACCCGGTTCTTGCGACACCAAGATTGTCTGTTTATAGCCCAAAGAGGAATTTGCCAGAACAATATTGGCTTCACGAGGAAGCAGTCCGCTTTGGTAAGTTGCGATCTGGAAGTAGAGAGTGTCCTGAACCGGAGCAGCTTTCGATTCTACCGGAGTGATCCAGTCTGCAGCATCCGAAGGATCATAGTTAATTGTGTATTCGATATTGCTCAAAACAGGCACGGCAATAACATTTTCTTCGAACGAAAGCCCCGTATATGTCAATGAGTCGGCTTCCAAAACGTATTTGTAATGTTGGGTAAAGGTATAAGTTTTAACAGCACCTCCCGCATTGATGATCACTTCTGCAACTTGATTTTCGTAAGCTTCCGTCGGATTGATTGTCACGGTAACCTCTCCTTGACCGGCCGGACCGCTGGTCGGTGAAATCGTACACCACGACTGCTCTCCCCCACCATTGACATAATTTACCGACGCAGTCCATCCCACTGTCGTGTTAAACGTAATGGTTTTCGTACCGCCGCTGGAAGTGAATGAGTATTCAGTGTCTCCAACACTTCCGATTGCCGGTTCGTCCCACACTTTGTCGTCGTTACATTGCCATGAAACTGCGCCTGCGAGCAGTATGGCGGCAATGTAGGAAATTTTAGGTAATCTCTTTCTCATAATTAGTTTATTAGGTTTGTTAATAGTATAATTAGTTTTAGGGAAAATCTTTTTTACTTAGCAAGAAGTGTTTTTTATGTTTATCGTAAATGTACTTTTTTTTATGGTAACCTCCAAATAATAACTTTAGGAAAAGATAGGTTTGTTAAAAAATAAACAAAAATAATAATCTGTCAGTTTTAAATTAACACACTGTTTTTTGACATTTAGGATTTAGAGCGTCGTTTTTTAGTGTTTTTAACGGATGTAGCATGCGTTTATGGCTCCGATGTAGAGTTTGTGGTCTCCTCCGTGTGTACCTCCATACCATTGCGAGTAGATCGTCGGATCGATAAAGGAGTCGCTTTGGATCGTTGTGGCGTACATTTTTTGGCATTCGAGTGTAAGGCGGGACTCCTCGAAGGTCACCAACCCCGCGGGAGTTGTTGTCGGATGCAGGTGAGCGGCTTGGATTTTATCCATGTCGCGGCCGGAGTGGGAACCGCATATCTTGTAGGCTTCGCGGTGTGCCTCGCCGAGAAATGACAGCGTAAAGCCGTCGTTGCGTTCTATAAATTCATAGGTGTAGCGTTCCGGGCGGATGAAGATGAAGGCGACCGGACGGTTCCAAAGGTATCCCATGGCTCCCCATGAGGCGGTCATGGTGTTGAAAGAGGTGGCGTTGCCGGCTGTAACGAGCATCCACTCTTTACTGATCAGAGAGATAAGATTGTCGGAGATTTGTTTAGGGTCTATGGATTGCATGATTTGAAAAAATTTATTTGTGATTGATCTTTTTGGTCTTTCCGGAAAGGTGTTCGATGTCCAGACGGAGAACAAAGGTGCGGGCGAATGATCCGGCGATGTATTTTATGGCCCGTTGTTCGTAGCCCGGATTGTATTTTGCGCTCAACAGTTCAAGAGCATGCTGCTTCTCTTGGTCGGAGAGATGCATGTCGATTTTCCCGAAGACCATGACACATTCGTATTCGGTAGTGAAGCCGCCGGCAATGACGTGCGTATGTCCGACAACGGTAAAGCATGCCCGGTTGTTCGCTTGCAGGCACTCCAATTTGTATCCTTCGGGGGCACAGTGAAAATAGATCGAGTCGTTTTCGGTAACATAGCTGATCGGAATGCCGTATCCGTATCCGTTTGTGCCGCACATGGAGAGCGTTCCGAACTCTCCTGAATCCAAAAGTGCACGGGCAGCAACATCGGACCATAACCGGTCCTGTCGGCGTACGGGACGGAAGATTGTGGAGTCGTTTTCCATAAAAATCCTGATTGCGTTTTCCGCAAGTTAGTAAAAATGCGGTTAAAATATAACGGGCGGCGGAAAAAATGTTTAATTTGTCGGTGAAATAAAAATAAGGGAGAGTCCGATTGGCGATCTCGAGAGAAAGAGCTATATTTGTATGTAATATATACTTTTAGGTAACCTAAACTTAACGAAAATGAAGAGAAGAAGTATCTATTTCGCGGCAGCTGGATTGTTTGCTGCTGCGTCGGTTTTCGGAAGTTCGTGTACACAAGGTTCCCAGACAGCCGCTGAGGATTCGTGTGCCTATCGCGACATCTATCCGGATACGTGGGTGGCGACCGATGCGCTCGGTCGTACAATGCCCTCCTACGAGGAGGTCGGACCCGTGAAGAATGACCAACGTCGTGTAGTCGGAATTTTTTACATCACATGGCATACGCAGGGATTGGCTAACCTGAAAAGCCCCTATACGGCCGATGTGACAAAAATCCTGCAGAAGGACCCCAATGCACGTCTCGAGGCCGATAATCCGCTCTGGACCGAGGGATCTTACCACTATGCCGAACCCGAAATGGGCTACTTCCTGAGTCAGGACGAATGGGTAATCCGTAAGGATATCTCGATGTTGGCCGATGCCGGTGTGGATGTGATGATCATGGACGTGACCAATGCCGTACGTTATTGGGACGAGTGGGATGTGATCTTCCGTACCATGCAGCAGATGAAGGCCGAGGGAAACAAAGTGCCCAAATTCTGTTTCTGGGCGTTCAACGGTCCGGTAATTACGGTTGTTCAGGATCTCTACGAACGTATCTACGAGAAGAACCAATATCCCGATCTGTGGTTCTACTGGGACGGGAAGCCGCTGTTGCTGTACAACGGACGTCCGAAATATGACGCAAACGGACAGGATACGCCGAACCCCAACCTGCACTACGATGAGGATGCGGTGACCAATAAAAATAATCCTCACTACGGAGATCCTTACTATACCGAAAAATTCTATAAGGATTATTCGGATGACGTGAAGAACTTCTTCACGCTGCGGACCATGTGGTGGGGCTATTACGAATGGGCCGGAGAACGGTTTGTCGGAACGGAAGACAACTGGAGCTTCGGATATAGTTTGGCCGATCCCAAAGTCAAGGCGATGAAGCCCGAAGAGCTGTTGTCGCTGCACAACGGCAAGCGCGAACAGGCTGCCGTTACACCGGCTCAACACCCCGTAACGATGGTTCCGGGCGATTCCATGGGTGTTGGAAAATCGTGGTCACGGGAGTTTGGCGAACCGGAACTCGACGAATACGACATGCCGAAAGAGGCCTACGTGCCTTGGCTCGGAAAGACCGTAAAGAATCCGACCCACTACGGAATCTATTTCCAAGAGCGTTGGGACGAAGCGTTGGCAGCCAATCCGGAGTTCCTCTACATCAATGACTGGAACGAGTGGACTGCCGGAAAATACCAGCCCGGAGGTCCGACGAAAAAGACCATGTGGTTGCGCCGAGAAAATCCATTCTACTTTGTCGATCAGTACAACATGGAGTTCAATCGGGGCATTCAGCCGATGAAGGGCGGTTATACCGATAACTACTACATGCAGATGGCACAGAATCTGCGTAAATATAAAGGGGTACGTCCGATTCCGGAACACTCGGGATATACCAAAACGAAGATCGACGGTAATTTCTCGGACTGGAACAAGGTGAAGATCGAATTCCGCGATACGAAAGGCGATGTGACGCATCGTGATGCCAAAGGATACGGCGGATTGCACTATACTAACAATTCGGGACGTAACGATATTATTACGGCAAAAGTGGCTGTAAACGAGGAAAATGTATCGTTCTTTGCCGAGACGGCTTCTCCACTGACGCCGTGCACCGATTCGAACTGGATGTTGCTGGTGATCGATGCCGACAACAACTCATCGACAGGGTGGTACGGATACGATTTCTTGATCAACAAGCAGATCAAGGATGAAGGGACGACGACACTGATGCGCTACGACGAGTCGAAAGCCGAATGGGTAGAGGTTGCAGAGCTGCCGATGGCCTACTCTGAAAACAAACTGGAGATCTCCGTGCCGCGTGAATTGCTCGGACTGACCGGTGATGCATTTGTGTTCGACTTCAAGTGGAGTGACAATCCGGCCGAATTGAAAGATCCTATTTCGTTCTGTACGGATGGGGATGCTGCTCCGAATCGTAGGTTCAATTATCGATTTATCTGGAAACGTTAAAAAAATCAGTGTCTTTATGAAAAAATAAAGACCCTGATTTTGGAATTCAAGATATTTGTTATATTTGCATTGTTGAATGATTTAGAAGCATAAAAAAAACGGATCTGAAGATTCTGGAGGGTCCGCGCAGTGTTTTGC
>URBJ01000117.1 GCA_900546005.1 uncultured Alistipes sp.
AGGGGAGTATTGCACTTGCAATACTCCCCTTTTTTATGATAGCGAAATATCTATTCGTAGCTCGCTTGAACGAACCGAATATTCCGATAAATGATAGGTGCATTTAAAGTTCCGATAGCTTCCGGATCCCAACGAATTGAGTTGTTTCCTGCGCCAGCGTCTGCATGCGCAGCAAAGATCGATTCAAATGCATAGCTTGCGTCGAAATGTACACAAGTCCAAATATCCGTAGGTTCGTATGTGTAGCGTAATTCGGGTTTCTGAGTCGGCTTATCATAATTTACAGTCTCCTCTTCATCTGCAAGACGGAATGACCAAGTATCATCGACAGCCCTCATGAAGATTTGTTGTTGGAACGAAGTTTCACTCTTATAGTAGAAATAGATTTGATTCATTTCTTTTGTTATATCTTCTTGATGTGCAACAGCATTCCAATAAGGGTCATTTGCATCAGAACATACAAATTGAAAAGTTGGGAAAGCTTCGTCAGTAGTTAAGTTTGTCACTGTACATCTGTTTCCTCCTGCAGCACCTGGGTCAAATAATGGCCAGTAACCCATTTCAATCTGCATCTCTTCGTTGAAGTTGCGTTCACGAACGGTGAAATTCCGTATAGAGATATTACTGCCTTCGGGAACTTCTTCACCCAATGCCATGTGTATAGTATAGCTCTTACCCAAAACTTTTGCAGCGTCGAAATAGAGCGGACTGATATCAATTGTCATAGTTTTCCAATCAGAGGTAGCATCGAGTTCATATCCTCTGATTTGCAAATCTTTGTTATTCATATCAAGGCTGTATACCGGACGACCGAGATCTGCATCAGACTTATATTCGAACTCCATAACCATACCATATGATACAGGATAGCGGTTTGTGAGGATAGCCGGATTTTCTCCCGTAGTTTTGATTTGGAATTCACCTTCTGCGCCTGCGGTAACTTGGACATCAGAATATTCTTTAACATCCATAACTCCACCTGTCGGATAGTTCCAGCAGATCACTTTATATTCGACTTCACCCTTAAATTCGTTATAAACCTTGATGATTGAAGTATCAGCAGAAAGGTCTACGGTTGCAGTCGGTGTCGAAGGTGATACCATTGTTGATACAGGAGAGAGCTCAAATTCAAGATTAATAGCACTAAGGTCAACCTCGTTATCCTCAAAACATATATCGATCAACTTATTTGCATAATCGACATTGGTAATGGCATCGATACCGTTTGCCGTTGCCTTCAGGCTTTTCAAAGCTTGGTCTTCTTCTGCAACGAGTTTATAGCACACGATGTTGTCTCCTGTCGCGATGTTGACACCAGTCTCTTCTGTAAGGTCCATAAGGACAGGATTTGTCACATACGGAGTATAAAGATATGCCCCGTTTACCAAGTCAAACGTAACCGGAACAGCAGACAAATTAGTCACTGTCTTACTTAATGAGATTGTAATAAGTTTGTTCGCTTGATCGATATCTACAAGAGCGATTGCTGTAGAGTCTATCTCGGATAAGTCGACTTGCACTCCCAACAGAGGATTGGGAGACCCGCTACCTTCGTTTTCATCCTTGCATGAGCCCATAGACAAGCCCATACCCAAGACGAGTAAACTCATTAAACAGAATTGTAGGTACTTTTTCATAGACAAGGTTTTTAATTTTAGTATAATGAATTATTATTGGTTTCAATCCAGAACCAAAGTTATATTTTTTTTTCAATTCAGACAAGTTATCCGTAAAATATTTTGCTGTCTCTCTTGCAAAAAAAACGATAAATCTTATTCTCCTGAATTAAAATAAAGACAAAAAGGGACAATAACGTCAGTCATGTCCCTTTTTACGCCATCAAAATATTCCTATTTTAGGACACCCACACAACCAATAAGTTTGTGAGCATCAAGTCCGTTTTTAGGTGTAATGGTCGGCTGTCCAGCTACATGCATGGATGCTCCTGAACCAGCCTGAAGATTAATTGCATTATAGCAACCCCACTCAGCCATTATATCGCCAACAGCTTTTACCGTAACGCCGGGCGAATCATTATATTTTTCAGATACGAAAAATACATAGAACCCTTGATCGTCAGACGTAACGATACTTCTACCAATTGCTGAACGTGCATCTGTATCCACATTGTTCAAACCGCTGGCTTTGGTTCCGTCGGTAATCAACATGTTCGTGCCATACATGGCATAATATGCAACTGAATCATTTTGTTTAGCCTCCTGCCATGTAACTTTCCAACCTGTTCCACCAATCAAGGTTGTGCCGTATTGAGTAACTCCAAAAGCAGTGGGAGAACTGCTGGTACCATCATTAACGACTTGTCCTTTTACGACGATCAAGTCATCGGTAGCACTACCATTGATTATTACAGTAGCCGTTGGATCCTCTGCATAAAATTGAGGAACAGTCATCAAATCACCAATACCTTTACTCATAACAGAGAAACTGGCTCGAGCATCGGCTAACAAAGCGTATGCATTATTACCATGGAAATCATCGGTAGTATATAATGCCATATACAAAGGCAAATTACGATCCGTAACCTCTTCCCAACCAGCGGGAACATTGTCCTTTGGAGATGATGCAGGTCTGATATTATAAGTTATCGTTCCTCCACGGGTCGACGAACAAGTAACCGTATTCGATTTTGTCATATCCAATTTACAAGTCGTTGTTTGAGGAGAAACCATCTGACCACCATTCTGACTAAGGACAAATTCACAGTCTACATCGGTAAGATCAGTCACGTTCTTGAAATTAACATTTACATTTTTCAAATTCTGATCGATCGTAGCAGTTCCTACAACGGCTCCATTTTCTGTTGTAATATTCATGCTCATAAGAGGATAATCGATCGCTCCAAATACGTCGTAATAAACAAGCTCGTCACCTGTTTGAACAACGATCGATGCTCCCCATCGCGTATCCGAGAGATCAAGAGTTACTGGATTTTTACCCAGAGGTGTGTACATCGAAGCTCCGTCAACTAATTTGATTGTAGCCTCGACATTATTCAATGCTCGATATTCGTAAAACAGAATATCGATACGTTTGTTTTCTTGATCGAGGATCACGTCCGCATTTTCTACGGTAACTGAAATTATCGGATTGGGGTCTCCTCCGTTAGCTTCGTCCTTGCAAGAACTGAACAGTAAGCTTACCAAAAAAAGAGGTAAAATGCTAAGTCTTAGGCACTTTTTCATAAACAAGGTTTTTTGATTTTAGTATGTAAATTAATTTGGTTTCTAACTTCGAACCAAAGTTAAATCTTTTTTTTTTATTTGGCAATAATATGTGAGTATAATTTTATCAACGATTATGAAAAAAAAACGATCTATAATCGTGGATTTGATTCGGTGAAATGTGCTTCTGCGGTAGGAAAGATCCGGCCGTAAGCAATATAAAAGAGGCGCCTTCTCTTGGAAGACACCTCTTTCCCTATTGTTAACTGTTGAATTGCTTAGTCGTTCAGCGAGAAGCGTTTGTAAGCAATTACAGTAGCTTCTGCATTGTCTTGTTTGATGTAGGCACCTACGGATATCTTGTTGTTTTTAACCAAAGGTTGGCTCAACAGAGTATTCTCCGTGAGGAATTTGTTGACTTTACCTTCGGCGATTTTGTCCAACATAGCTTCCGGTTTGCCATCCAAACGAGCTTGTTCACGTCCGATTGCACGTTCGTGCTCGATGACAGCGGGATCGCAGTCTTCACGGCTGATCGAGATCGGAGCCATGGCGGCAGCCTGCATTGCAACATCCTTTGCCACCTCCATGCTGATCTCTTTGTTGAAGCCGATCAGCGTACCCAACTTGTGGTTGGTGTGGATGTAGGTTACGCACATCGGGGCCTGAATCTTCGCATAGTATACCAGCTCGACTTTTTCGCCCGTTTGACCCGACTTCTCGGTTACCTTGTCGGCAACCGTACGGCCGTCAACCGAGGCCGATTTCAAGCTCTCGAGGTCTTGCGCGTCAATGTTGATCGCGATGTCCAGAATTTCGTTGGCCGATGCAGAGAACTCTGCGTTCTTTGCAACAAAATCGGTCTCGCAAGCCAGACACAGCATATATCCTTTGTCTCCTACGATTTTCGATACGACTACGCCTTCGCTTGCTGTACGGTCGGCACGTTTTGCTGCGACCAGTTTTCCTTTCTCGCGAATGATGTCCTGAGCCTTGGCATAATCTCCTTCTGCTTCGATCAGGGCTTTTTTGCAGTCCATCATGCCGGCACCCGTCATTTTACGGAGCTTTGCGACATCGGCAGCTTTGATTTCCATAATTATTCTCCTTCTTTTTAAGTTAATTACTCGGCGTCGGCCTTTGCATCGTCCGTTTGCTGAGCTTCGGGGGCTGCGGCCGGAGTCGCTTCCTGTTCAGCGGCGGGAGCCTCTTTCTCTTCGTTAACCTTGACAGCCTCTGTCTTAGCCGCTTTCTTGATGCGAGGTTTAGCCTCTTTCTCTTTGTCGTCTTTCTTGGCGGCTTCTTTCTCCTTTTCCAGTTTCCGTTCGGCAAGTCCTTCCGCAATGGCTGCTGTTACTGCATCCAAGATGACGGCAATCGATTTGGTTGCGTCGTCGTTTGCAGGAATCACATAATCGATATCGGTCGGATCACAACAAGTATCGACCATTGCGAATACAGGAATGTTCAGCCGTTTTGCTTCTTTAACGGCATTGGCCTCTTTCTGGATGTCCACTACGAAGATAGCGGCTGGAAGGCGGGTTAGGTCGGCGATAGAGCCGAGGTTCTTTTCGAGTTTGGCGCGTTGACGGCTGATCTGTAATTTTTCTCTTTTGGAGAAGTTGTCGTAGGTACCGTCTGCGGTGAATTTGTCGATGGTAGCCATCTTTTTGACGGCTTTACGTATTGTGGGGAAGTTTGTAAGCATTCCGCCCGGCCAACGTTCGGTGACGTAGGGCATGCCCACGGCCGAAACCTTTTCAGCTACAACCTCTTTGGCCTGTTTCTTCGTTGCTACGAACAGGATACGGCGACCGCTTTTGGCAATCTGTTTGAGGGCGGCTGCGGCTTCATCGATCTTGACGATACTTTTGTGCAGATCGATGATGTGGATCCCGTTTTTCTCCATGAAGATATACGGAGCCATTTTGGGATTCCATTTTCTTTTCAGGTGGCCGAAGTGTACTCCGGCTTCCAATAATTGATTAAAATCAGTTCTTGGCATTGTTTCTGATTGTTAATTCTAATTTCAAAAATCTCTTTACATCAATCGAATCGGTAGTGTTACAAACAGTCCGATCGATTTTCCGCAGAAGGGCAATCTCAAAGTAGTACGCCCGGGGGCGCAGTCTTTGGAATTTGGACCCACTCTGTGCTCGGCGAACGTATTAACGTTTGCTGAACTGGAACTTACGACGTGCTCCGGGTTGTCCGGGTTTCTTACGTTCAACTTCGCGCGGGTCACGGGTCATGAAACCGTTCTTTTTGAGGATCGGGCGCATCTCTGCATCGATTTCGCAGAGGGCACGGGCGATACCCAGACGAGCGGCTTCGGCCTGACCTTTGATTCCTCCACCTACGAGGTTGATGGTGATGTCGTAGTTTTCAACGGTGTTGGTAGCCAACAGGGGTTGTTTTACCACATACTGGAAAATTTCCAGAGGAAAGTAAGCGGCCAGCGGTTTTTTGTTGATCGTAATGTTCCCTTTACCGGGTTTCACGTAAACGCGAGCTACAGCAGCTTTTCTACGTCCGACGCTGTTTACAACTTCCATACTCATTACTTAATCTCGTTTAAATTGATGGTTCTCGGAGTTTGAGCGGCGTGAGGGTGTTCGCTTCCTGCATAGACTTTCAGGTTCCGCAGTTGTGCGGCTCCCAAGCGGGTACGGG
>URBJ01000118.1 GCA_900546005.1 uncultured Alistipes sp.
AATAAGGAGTTCAAAATATGTGCCACAATCCGAAGCCAATCGGTGATCTGCCTTCACAAATTCCGCAAATCAATAGCAATCACCATTTTACATAATAATAAACCCGGACACACAAAAAACGACCTGTTTTCGTGACAAAACTTCCGTCAAATTGTCCTCGAAACAGGTCGTTATTTCAGTGTCAAGTCACTCTTCGTCAGTGACAATAAGTCATCGCATTAGAGTCCCGTAATCTTTTTGATCTCGTTCAGCTTGTTCAGGGCTTCCAACGGGGTGAGCGAGTCGATATCCAACCCCCGGATTTCGTCCTGAATCTGCTTCAGCACCGGATCGTCGAGCTGGAACAGACTCAACTGAATACCGTTATCGGTAGTCGTCCCGGCAGCCGTCCCTATATGCTCCGTCTCCGTGCCACGATGTTCGGCCTCCAGATCAGCCAAAATCTGCGACGCCCTTTGGATCACCTGCTTCGGCATCCCGGCCATCTTCGCGACTTGGATACCGAACGAATGTTCCGTCCCGCCACGAACCAATTTGCGCAGGAAGATCACCCGACGGTTCACCTCCCGCACCGACACGTTGTAATTCTTCACCCGCTCGTAAAGCTCCTCCATCTCGTTCAGCTCGTGGTAATGTGTAGCAAAGAGCGTTTTGGCACGTGCCGTCGGATGCTGATGGATGTACTCGACCATGGCCCAAGCGATCGAAATTCCGTCATAGGTACTCGTACCCCGTCCGATCTCGTCGAGCAACACCAGACTGCGCGCCGAAATGTTGTTCAGGATGCTGGCCGACTCCAACATCTCCACCATGAAGGTCGATTCGCCCTGCGAAATATTGTCCGAAGCTCCCACACGCGTGAAAATCTTGTCGACCAACCCGATATGCGCCTCATCCGCCGGCACGTAGCTGCCCATCTGCGCCATCAGGACGATCAGGGCCGTCTGCCGCAGCAGAGCCGACTTACCCGACATGTTGGGACCCGTAATGATGATGATCTGCTGCTCCGAATCGTCCAACCGGACATCGTTCGGGACATACTTTTCGCCCACACGCATCAGGGTTTCGATCACCGGATGCCGCCCCTCACGAATATCGAGGACCTGCGAATCGTTCACCTCCGGACGGCAATATTTCCGCTCGACGGCCTGTACGGCAAACGACAACAGGCAATCCATCCGGGCGATGATCGACGCATCCTCCTGAATACGAACCGTATGCCGGGTCAACTCGGCCAGCAGAGCCGAAAAAATCTCCTGTTCCAGCACCAGAATCCGACTCTCGGCACCGAGGATTTTCTCCTCGTACTCTTTGAGCTCCTCCGTAATGTACCTTTCGGCACCGGTGAGGGTCTGCTTGCGGATCCACGACTCGGGAACCTTATCCTTGTGCGTATTTCGCACCTCTATATAATATCCGAAAACGTTGTTGAAACTGATCTTCAACGAGGGGATCCCTGTTGCCTCGCTTTCGCGTTGCTGGATTCCGGCAAGAATCTCCTTGCCATGTGCCGCCACATTCCGTAAATCGTCCAACTCGATATTGACTCCTGAGGAGATCACGCCCCCCTTCTGTATCTGATTCGACGGATCGGGATAGATCTCCCGTTCGATCCGGTCGCGCACCTCCAAACAGAGGTCGAGTTTCGACACGAGCTTCCGCAGCGGTTCCCGACCCGACTCCTCGAGGAGTTTTTTGATCCGCTCGACCGCATACAGCGCGTTTTTCAGCTGTACGACCTCACGCGGCGTTACGCGTCCCATGGCAATGCGCGAGATGATCCGCTCCAGATCGCCTACGGTTTCGAGCGACTCGGCCAGCTTCTCCCGTATACCTCCATCCTCGATCAGCTGTCCTACGACATCGAGCCGTTCGTTTATCCGGTCGACATCTTTCAGAGGAAGTGCGATCCACCGGCGCAACATCCGGGCTCCCATCGGTGTCTCCGTCCGATCGAGCACATCGGCCAAAGATCGCCCCTTCTCGCCACCGTTCGGCGTAAACAGTTCCAGATTCCGGATCGAAAATTTATCGATCCAGACATACCGGTCCTCTTCGATCCGCGATATCGACGAGATATGTTTGGCATCGCGGTGCTCGGTAAACTCCAAATAGTAGAGAATCGCACCGGCCGCCACAATCGCATCGGACATACGGTCAATTCCGAATCCCTTCAGCGAAGAGGTTCCGAACTGGGTCTGCAGTTTCTCGCGGGCCGAACTCTCGGTAAACATCCACAGATCGAGCCGGTAGGTGTAATATTTCGAGCCGAACGCATCGGAAAACTCCGCCTCGTAACCTTTCTGATAGATGATCTCTTTCGGAGAGAGGTTGGCCAAAAGTTTATCTACATAGGAGGTATCGCCTTCGGCCGCATAAAACTCGCCGGTCGAGATATCAAGAAAGGCCACGCCCGTATGTTTTTTTCCGAAGTAGACCGAGGCCAAAAAGGTGTTCTCCTTGCTGTTGAGCACGTTGTCGCTGTACGATACGCCGGGGGTAACCAGTTCGACCACCCCTCTTTTCACGATCTTCTTGGCGGTCTTCGGATCCTCGAGCTGCTCGCAAATCGCCACCCGTTCTCCGGCTCTCACCAGCTTGGGCAGATAGGTTTCGACGGCATGATACGGAAATCCGGCCAGCTCGACGAACGATGCCGAACCGTTTGCCCGACGCGTCAGCGTAATACCCAGAATCCGACTCGCCCGGATCGCATCCTCCCCGAACGTCTCGTAGAAATCCCCCACGCGGAACAGCAGAATCGCATCGCTATGAATGGCCTTGATTTGATAGTATTGCTTCATCAACGGAGTTTCGACATACTTGCCCTCTTTCGCTCCGTCTTTGTTCTCTTTCGCCAAAATTCACTGTTTTAATTCGAAAATCGAGAGTAAAAGTAGTTATTTTCCGTCAAAAAAACGATCGTCGAAATTGATAAAATACAATTTCTCGGTCGCCCGGGTGATCGCCGTATAGAGCCAACGGAGCAGATCGCGGCTCATGGGTTCGTCACCGAACAGCATCCGGTCGACGAATACGCACTTCCACTGTCCGCCCTGTGCCTTGTGGCACGTCACCGCATAGGCAAACTTCACCTGCATCGCATTGAAATAGGGGTTTTCGCGCACCTCTTTGTACCGTTTGGCCTTCGACGGAATGTCGGCATAGTCTTCGGCCACCGCATAAAACAGGCGGCTGCTCTGCTCCCGGGTCAACGACGGAGAGTCGCTCGACAACGTATCGAGCAGGATGTTGCAGTCGAGCTCCATATCGTCGTAATCGGGGAAACTGAGCTGCACCCGTGCAAAGCGGAATCCATAGAGCTCCAAAAACTTCCGGATTCGGACCAGACGCGCCGTATCGCCATTGGCAATAAAATCGACACCCGACTCCTGCTCTTTCCCGGTATAATAGTAGTTGTTCTTGACAATCATCAGCATATCGCCCGACCCGATCTCCTCCTCGGCAAAGAGCACGTGGCGGCGTATCGCCTCGTTGAACCGGTTTGCCCGTTTGTTCGAACGGGTAATCACGATCGTCTCCTCCATTCCATACCGGTCGTAGGCATCCTGTATCTTTTCCAGAATTTCGCCCCCCTCGACCGCCTCCACATCGGGAAACGACACGTCGAACAACGGGATGTCGACGATCCCCGCTTCGAGCATACAGCGCACAAGCGTGGCATTGAACAGAATGCCCGAAGCACTCTCCTGCCGTACGACGTCATCGAGCAGAACGGATTCGGCCGTACCGTAAACGCTCATCTTCTGCGGATCGAGTGCCGGACTGTCGTCGTGGCCCACCGGCGGCAGCTGTGCGGTATCTCCCACAACGATCAAACGGCAATCCGTCCCCTGCCGGATGTAGGTGATCAGATCCTCGAGCAGCTGCCCCGATCCGAAAATCGTCCCTTCGGACGAGTAGTTCGACAACATCGAGGCCTCGTCGACAATAAAGACCGCAGACCTCTCCTTATTATAATCGAGCATGAACGATGCCACCTCGCTGGCCAACGACTTCTGCCGGTAAATCTTCTTATGGATCGTATATGCCTTGACTCCGGCATAGCGGCTCATCACCTTCGCCGCACGTCCCGTTGGCGCCAAAAGCACCGTTCGTATGCGAAATTCGGCGAACGTACGCACCAATGCGGCAACCAGCGACGTCTTTCCCGTTCCGGCATATCCGTTCAGGATGAAAATCCGGTCCTGCGTCTCTCCGGCAAGGAACTCACCCAGCCGATCGATGGCGTTTTTCTGCGCGGGAGTTGGCTCGAACGCAAAATTCTTGTAAATTTGGGAGGCGATATGATCTGCTAACATGATTTACCGTACGATTTCTAAAGTTACAAATTTAACCAATATTCCGACGTGCAAAAAGCAGCACCCCATTTTTCGGCATTTGCATTCAGCGGCGGCCCGGTATCGGAACAGAACCTCATATCCGTCACATAACGACTTTTGACGCATGCTATCCATACAGTTGTCTCCAAACGAAATACTATACTGCCTCTCCTCCGACGGGAAAATCGACCGGATCGGAACGCTCGGCATCCCCGGCGGATCCATCGATGGAGAGATCGAAGGGCTACAAAAGGTCTCCCGGGAGGTGGGGGCCACCCTATCGGATGATGTTCCGGTACAGCTTCTGCTCGACACGGACCGCGTCTGTCTGCTCCCGTCCGGACGATACCGCTCCGACGAAGCGGCAACTCTGATCTCCCTGCAACCTCAGGAGGAGACTGTCGTCTCCGCGGCACGGGAAGGCATTACGGCTTTGATAGCTGTAAACACAAAATTATACGATATGCTCAAAAAACTTTTCGGTTCCCGGATCGTCATCTCCCATCCCCTGCTGACGGCCGCCACCGAACCCGATCCCCGAAAAGCGCAGATCGAAATTGCAAACACCCGCAACTTCATCCACGTAACCCTTTGGAACGACGGATTGCAGTTTGCCGAAACCTTTCCCCGCACACCGGAGAATCTGCTCCTCGCCGTCGGTTATCTGAAGCAGACCCACCCGTCGACCCGTTTCCGAATCCGGGTGACCGGACACGATGCAGAAGAGGTGCGACACAGGCTCTCCCGTTACTTCCGAAAGACCGACACGGTGCGTGTCCCGAAAATCAGCAAAAAGGTTTGTGACGACAAATCCATGAATCACCATCTAATCCACATAATCCGAAACCTCCATGAGAATCATTAGCGGCACACAAAAGGGACGGACGATCCAACCCCCGAAAAATCTCCGAGCACGACCGACCACCGATTTCGCCAAAGAGAACCTGTTCAACATGCTCAACAGTCATTGGGACCTGGAGGGAATCGAAGTTCTCGATCTCTTTTCCGGAACCGGATCGATCAGTTATGAATTCGCATCCCGGGGTGCAGGTTCCATCGTATCGGTAGAAATTAACGCGGTCCACCACCGTTTTATCAAGGATACGGCTCAAATTTTCGGATTTACGAACATACATCCGATCAAGGCAAATGCTTTTTTATATCTGAAAAGTTGTTCCAAACAGTTCGACATCATCTTTGCCGACCCTCCCTACGACATTGC
>URBJ01000119.1 GCA_900546005.1 uncultured Alistipes sp.
AATTCCCGTGACGAAATATACTTTTTTCATAGTGGATCGGAAAAACAATTCGTGTCAAAAGTAGTACCTTTGTGGAGAACAAACAAAAGAAATTCGTATGGAATCCGTTTCCGGTTTGGAAAAGAAAATAGAGGAGGGTTACCGTCCCGATTATGACGAGGCCCTGAGTCTGATGCGGTCGTTGTCGCTGGAGGATTTGTGTGCGTTGGCCCACGCTTTGCGGCTCCAGTATCAGGGAAAGCGCGTCGACATGTGTTCGATCATGAACGCCCGCAGCGGGAAATGCGGCGAGGATTGCAAGTGGTGCTCGCAGTCGCGCTTTCATCATACCGACATTGAGGTCTATCCGTTGGTGGACGCTGAGTCGGCATTGCGCGAAGCGGTGCATAATGCCTCGAAAGGGGTATCCCGTTTTTCATTGGTGACCAGCGGACGAACCTTGTCTCCGGCCGATACCGAACGGATCTGCGCCATCTATCGCCGCATCGGGTCGGAGTGTCCGATCATACTGTGCGCGTCGCTTGGACTGCTGAACCGTGAGCAGCTGTTTCAGCTGAAAGAGAGTGGGGTAACCCGATACCACTGCAATCTGGAGACGGCTCCATCCTATTTTCCGCAAGTGTGTACGACACATACGATCGAGGAGAAGTTGCAGACGATCGAGTGGGCGCGCGAAGCGGGTCTGGAGATCTGTAGTGGTGGAATTATCGGTATGGGCGAGAGTGAGGAGCAGCGAGTTGAGTTTGCCCTTGCGATTCGCCGGACCGGAGCGGTCTCCATTCCGGTCAATATTTTGAATCCGATTCCCGGAACGCGCCTTGCAGGGATGCCTCCATTGAAAGATGAAGAGGTGATCCGGGCCGTTGCCATGATCCGTATCCTCAATCCCGAGGCGTCCGTACGTTTGGCCGGTGGACGGAGTCGGATCAAAGCGGTCGAACCGGAGCTGTTCCGGTGTGGCATTAGCGGATCGATCGTGGGCGATCTGCTGACGACTACGGGGTCGGATATCGATACCGACAAGGCGATGTTTCTCCGTCTGGGCTTCGAATTGTAGCGGTTGTCCGATAAGGAAATGGAAAGTTCTGATAAAATGATTAACTTTGCGGTCCAATAAACGAGAAATGAAAAGGTTCTGGATTTTTGTCATTGGATTGTTTTTGCTGTTCGATACGGTTACGGCCGCTTCGCAGAAGAGCGTTCTGCAGTTTACCAAGATGGTGTGGAACTTCGGAACGATTCAGGAGAAGGACGGTCCGGTGTCGTGTCGGTTCGACTTTGTCAATACGGGCAGGACCCCGATTGTGATCGAAAAGGTGACGGTCGGATGCGGATGTACGACTCCGAAGTTCAGCAAGGAGCCGGTGCGTCCCGGGGCCAAAGGCAGCATTACGGTGACTTACAATCCCAAGGATCGTCCCGGAGCTTTCCGAAAAGAGATTACGGTTCGGAGTACCGGTGGGGGAGAGGATGTGCTGAGCGTTACGGGCGATGTGGTTCCGAGCCCGAAAACAACGGCTGACCGCTATCCCGTATCGGTGGGAGCGTTGTCGTTAAGTACGACCTCGGTCAATCTGGGGTATGTCGCACGGGGAAAGTCCAAGTCTCGTGCCATCGAATATTTCAATGGAACGAATCGTCCCGTTGAGGTGCAGTTGGTGTGCAGGACTCCTCGGCCGAGTTTTACGGCCCTTCCGGCATCGGTACGGATTGCGGCGGGAGATCAGGGAGCCGTAACGCTTCGATATGATTTTACCGCCTCGGACGTTTGGGGCATGCAGAGCGATACGGTCGACTTATGGATCGACGGCCAGTTGGTGGATGCCTATTTGGTTGCGTCGTGTGTGGCTACCGAGGATTTTTCCGAAATGACCGCAGACGAGATCGCGGCGGCACCGAAAGCGGTTTTTTCGGCCCAATACTACAATTTCGGAAACCTGAAGGCGGGGAATGAGTTGCGCCGGAGTTTCACTTTGAAGAATGAAGGAAAACAGCCGTTGATCATTCGCGACATGAAGTTGGGCCCAAGGATGTCGACGACGCTCGATCCCGATCGTGAGATTGCGGCAGGCGAAACCGTGACATTCGAAGTGATGATGGATACGAAAGATGCCGGTATCGGAAAGATGATGGACCGCATCGTGCTGATTGTGAACGATCCGATGCGCCCGCTGCGGGAACTGCGGTTGGCGGCGACCATAGTGGATTGATCGAAAACGTAGATAACGAAAAGAACTAAGACCTAAACAATTAGATAAAACATGTACAAGATTCTGAGAAAGGAGCTTCTGGCCCCTAATATTTATCGGATGGATATCGAGGCTCCTCGAGTGGCTCATTCAGCCAAACCGGGACAGTTTATCATCGTGCGGCTCGACGAGGAGGGAGAGCGTATTCCATTGACGATAGCCGATTACGATGCGAAGGAAGGTTGGGTGACCATCGTGACGCAGACGGTCGGTTTTTCGACGAAAAAACTGTGTTCGATGAACGTCGGCGATCAGCTGGCCGATTTTGCAGGTCCGCTGGGCCGTCCTTCGGATTTTGTGAAGGAGGATCCCGAAGTTTTGCGCAGCAAGAAGATTCTGTTCGTAGCAGGAGGTGTGGGAACGGCCCCGGTCTATCCTCAAGTCAAGTGGTTGTCGGAGCACGGTGTTAAGGCCGATGTGATTATTGGAGCGAAGAATAAGGATACGCTGATTTTTGTCGATAAGATGAAGGCCGTAGCCGGAAATGTCTACATTGCGACCGACGACGGTAGCGAAGGATTTCATGGAATGGTGACCGATCTGATGCGTTATCTGATCGATAAAGAGGGGAAAAAATATGATGAAGTGATTGCGATCGGACCGATGATCATGATGAAGTTCGTATGCAAAACGACGTTGGAATATGGTCTGAAGACGATTGTCAGCCTGAATACGTTGATGGTAGATGGAACGGGAATGTGCGGAGCCTGTCGGGTTACGGTGGGTGGCAAGACGCGGTTTACCTGCGTCGACGGACCCGAATTCGACGGACATCAGGTCGACTTTGACGAAGCGATGCGCCGTCAGGGCATGTACAAGACGATCGAGAGCCGTAAGGCGAAGATCGAACAGGAACGGGCCGAAGGCCATGTGTGCAAGATCGGGCTCGACCGCTAACGGAAGTGTAGATATTTCAACCGAAAAGATTACGGAGATTAAAGATGGCAAATAAGATACCGAGAGTTCCCGTTCGGGAGCAGGACCCGAAAGTGCGGGTCACCAATTTCGAAGAGGTTTGTTACGGATATAACGTGCAGGAGGCGCAGCTCGAGGCGAGCCGTTGTCTGGATTGCAAGAAGCCGCGATGTGTGGCCAGTTGTCCGGTTTCGCTTCAGATTCCTCAGTTTATCGAACAGGTGCGTTCTGGCAATTTTGCCGAAGCTGCACGTATCATCGCACAGGATAGTTCATTGCCGTCGGTTTGCGGTCGGGTATGTCCGCAGGAGACGCAGTGTGAGGGTTCCTGTATTTTGGGAATCAAGGGTGAGCCGGTTTCGATCGGAAAACTGGAGCGTTTTGTCGGCGACTGGAGCATTGAGCATGGCGGTGAAACGGTTGTTCCGGCTGCTGCCAAAGGCTTGAAGGTTGCTGTGATCGGCAGCGGCCCTGCCGGACTGGCCTGTGCGGCCGATTTGGCGAAAATGGGGTATAGCGTGAAAATTTTCGAGGCTCTTCATAAGGCAGGAGGCGTGTTGCAGTACGGGATTCCCGAGTTCCGGTTGCCGAAAGACAAGATTGTGGCCAAGGAGATCGAGAATGTTCTGAAGCTCGGAGTTGAGATCGAAACGGACGTGATCGTCGGCCGTACGGTAACGGTAGACTCGCTGCTCGACGAAGAGGGCTATTCGGCCGTATTTATCGGATCGGGAGCCGGACTGCCTCGTTTCATGGGAATTCCGGGCGAAAACCTGAACGGTGTGGTTTCTGCGAATGAGTTCCTGACTCGGGCCAATCTGATGAAGGCCTATGACTCCCATTATGACACCCCGATCTATGTAGGACATCGGGTCGTAGTTGTCGGAGGTGGCAACGTGGCGATGGATGCGGTACGGACTGCAGCTCGTTTGGGAGCAGAAGCGCATATCGTATATCGTCGTAGCGAGAAGGAGCTTCCCGCCCGTGTCGAAGAGGTACACCATGCAAAAGAGGAGGGTATCGAATTTCAGATGTTGACCAATCCGGTCGAGGTCCTCGGTGATGATCAAGGTTGGGTACGTGGCATCCGTTGTGTGCGGATGGAGTTGGGCGAGCCCGATGAGTCGGGGCGTCGTTCTCCGATCGAAGTGAAGGGTTCGGAGTTCGACATTCCGTGTGACGTGGTGATCATGGCTTTGGGAACTTCACCGAATCCGTTGATAGCATCGACGACCAAGGGGTTGGAGACCAACAAACGGGGATGTATCGTTGCCGATGAAGCCAAAGGGCAGACATCGCGTGAGGGGGTTTTTGCCGGAGGCGATGCGGTGACCGGTGCAGCAACGGTTATTTTGGCTATGGGAGCCGGTCGTCGGGCTGCAAAGGCGATCGATGCCTACCTTCAGACCAAAAAGGCATAAATGCGCTGCTGACCGGTTTCGGGGGAGCGGAAAAAAGAACCCCCGAAAGGACCAGATCGCGATAGATAAAAATAGATAGAGCGGATCGAAGCAAAGAGGACTTCGGTCCGCTTTTTTTGAGGTGAGGGTGATTAGTGAACAAGCGAGAAAGAACGAAGTATTTTTTTCTAACGAGGGACATAACCAGATATAGAGCTTTCCCTTTCTTGATTATGATAGAGAGACCGTAGCATAAGGACAGAGGGTGGGTGACCGAACGGCGGAACCTTTTGCCGGGAGGTAGAAAATAGTATCTTTGTAGAACCCGACTCATAGGGGCGGGAGAACGTAAGCATATCGATCTGTATGAAACAGCTGTTGGAAGATTTGAAAACGGTGCGGCTCGACAGCGCATCGAATCGGGTAGTGATTCTCGATCAGACACGCCTGCCCGGAGCTATTGTCTATCGCTCGTTAGGGACGCCTGAGGAGGTTTACGAGGCGATCTATCGTTTGCGGGTTCGGGGTGCACCGGCCATAGGAGTGACAGCCGCTTATGGCATTTATGTCTGTTGCCGGGCCTTGGGGCACACCTCTTTCTCCGATTTTTACGCTTCGTTCTCTCGAATTCGGGACTATCTGGCCTCGTCGCGCCCTACGGCGGTCAACCTGATGGCCGCACTCGAGCGGATGGAACGATGCGTAATGAAGTATCGCGCATTGCCGATCAATGAGATATTGGAGCGGATGGAGCAGGAGGCCCACGATTTGCGCAATGAGGATGCGGCGTCGTGTCGGCGTATCGGAGAGCACGCCTTGTCGTTGTTGCGTCCGGGTATGGGTCTGCTGACTCATTGTAACGCCGGACATTTGGCAACCTCTGAGTACGGAACGGCACTGGCCCCGATCTATTTGGGGCAGGAGCGTGGATACGGATTTCGGGTGTTTGCCGACGAGACCCGACCGTTGTTGCAGGGAGC
>URBJ01000120.1 GCA_900546005.1 uncultured Alistipes sp.
CGTCGTCGATCTGTGTGACGGGGCGATCGAAATTCCCCAAATGGGGACCAAACACTCGCTGAACGTATCGGTCTCCGGAGGTGCGGTACTTTGGGAAGCATTCCGTCACTGGATACAGACAAAAAAGTAGCCGGATGCCTGCCGCTGAAACATCTCTACTTCTTCCATTCCTGCTCATCTTCGCACTCCACGAATGTGAAGAGATCTTCACGTTCCGACGTTGGATGCAACGCAACGGAACCGATCTCTCCCGTCGATTTCCTTTCTCGCGACGGTTCGTTCGCCATACCGGAAACCTATCCACTGCCGGTTTTGCTCTGATCGCTGCCGAAGAGTTTTTCTTACTGGTCGGAGCAACGTGGATCGCTAGTCAATGGGACATATCAGTAATATGGGTCTGCCTTTTTCTGGCTTTTGCCCTCCATCTTGTCGTGCATATCGTCCAATGTCTGATCATCGGTCGATACATACCCGGAATCGTGTCGACGCTGCTCGCCGTACCGTTCTGCATTTTCGTCATAATCCGGATAACCGACATCTACGCCATAGGGACGATAGTCTCGTACACCTTAGTGGGATCGTTTTTCGCAGGCATCAACCTCGTCCTGCTCCACAAATGGGTAGCAAAATACACTGCGGCTCGCATCGATCGCCCCAATCCGGATCAATAACCGCCCCGCATAAAAATTCAAAAAATCGTTGCCCTTTGTCAATTATAATCCTACATTTGTCTTACCAAACGTTTACCTATCATGTCAACCGATAACAAAACCCGAGTAGTTACCACCTATCGCCTCCAAGAGATGAAAGCACGGGGCGAAAAGATCTCCATGCTGACCGCCTACGACTATTCGATGGCCCGCATCATCGATGCAGCAGGAATCGACGTCATTCTGGTCGGCGATTCGGCCGCCAACGTCATGGCCGGATACGAAACGACCGTCCCCATGTCGCTCGAATACATGATCTACCATGCACGAAGCGTCACCCGTGCCGTAAAACGCGCCCTCGTGGTTGTCGACATGCCGTTCGGAACCTATCAGGGCAACTCCAAAGAGGCCTTGGCCTCAGCCATACGCATCATGAAAGAGTCGGAAGCCGATGCCATCAAATTAGAGGGAGGAGAGGAGATTCTCGAATCGGTTCAGCGAATTCTGACAGCAGGTATTCCCGTCATGGGACATCTGGGCCTCACTCCGCAATCAATCCACAAATACGGTACATACAGCGTCCGGGCCAAAGAGAAAGAGGAGGCCGACAAATTGATGCGCGATGCCCACTTGCTCGAAGAGGTCGGCTGTTTCGGTGTGGTTCTCGAAAAAATTCCGGCCGAACTCGGCAAGCGGGTAAGCTCCGAACTGACCATCCCTACGATCGGTATCGGAGCCGGAAACGGAACCGACGGACAGGTGCTGGTGATCCACGACATGCTGGGAATCAACAACGAATTTTCGCCCCGTTTTTTACGTCGCTATGCCGATCTGTACACAACGATCACACAAGGGGTCAGCCAATACATCGAGGATGTGAAAAGCGGTGATTTCCCGAACGAAAAAGAACAATACTGACAATCCCCGGTTTACTACGGACTTCTCCGGATTTCTCTGCCGTGCGACAGCCCAAGATCGTTGACCTGCAAAACAAGGAGGAGGGATGAAGCAAAAAGAGAGCAGAAGAGCAAGGAGAAAAGGACGGGGAGAGCCTGTTTTCTCGAAAAGTTTTACCCGGGAATCTCTGGAATAAGCCTGCAACCTGAATCTGTTTGCCTTCACCCCAATCGCTCAAGCTAAATTCCCATTAACAAAATAAAAGGAAAGGAGGAAACCTTCCGGTTTCCTCCTTTCCTTTTATTCAATACGGACTCCGTCCGCAAAACCATCACAACTAAAAAACAGGCATTGCATAAGCTCCCGTTCCGCAAATGTAACCTACCCATATATCGGACGACGGAATGTTGCGATGAACATCCGCCACATAATCCACATAGGTCACACCCGTATGCGCCATCTCCTCCACGATAATCTTCCCCTCGGCAAACGGCTCTATTCCGTCTGTCGATATACAGTTGTGCAATTGATCATCCAAAGCATAGATCATCACGAACTGCTTTGCAGCGGCATCATAAACTACCGAAACATTCTTGACCCAATCATTAGCCTCATATACCAATCCCTGTTCCACGAAATTAATCTCCGATACCGAAGAGGTCGCTACATAGATATTATGATTCTTAATATAATAGAGGTAAAGTGTGCCGTCCACCTCGATCAACGATGAAACCGTTACACCTGACACCACTTTATCCGCCACTATCGTCCAATCCTCTTCGTAAGTCGCTGACGATGCGAGCACTATTTTTTTGTTCTCACCATCGGTCGACAAGGCTGCATAATAGGTCCCGTTCGACGCCTGAGTAATCACGATATTCTTGGCCCACTGCAGTTCATACGTTGCATCGAGTTTCGCCTTGTTCAAAGAGTAGACCGAAACAGGAGTTCCCCAGCTCTTTCCTCCATCCGTTGAACGAACCCGCACAATATCCGTATAATCCTGTGCTACGTAGCTGGCAAAGCCACTGGTCCCGTGTTCGGCATAAACACCATTATAGGAAAGCGAAATAAATCTCTCCGTCGACTCTCCATTAAGGAATCCCTCCGCAATATCATCTGCCTCTTCGGGCGTACCCCAGATTCCGGTTCCGGCATCTCCCGCAAACAGAATCAAATAGTCTCCAGCCGGCAGGTGGGTCGCATTATCCGTCACATAGAACCACCAATCATTCGAGCCGTCTCCCGTATATGGAACCGTCATGATCGGTTTTTTAGCGATGGTCGTTGCATAATCGGCATCCCATGCATACAGCGTAGCCGTTACCGCACCTCCTCCGAAACCTCTCAGACACAACTCGGCATAGGCAATCGTTGCCTTGAACCGCATACCCCAAGTTCCTTCGGCAAAGTCATACTGTTCTGATCCCCAATGGCGGTTATCCGTATTATCCAGAATGGCATACCACCATCCCGTTCCATTATACATGTGAGGCTCGTTCTGTACCTTCGTCGGGGTCGATTTCATGAACCATGCATCGATCGTCGCCGCATCGAGCTGTACGTACTGTACATTTCCCATTATATCGGTCCCCTCATACATCGCATAGTACTCGACATCCGACAATGGCTGTCCTTTTTGAGTAATCGCAACCTCGACCGTCTCCCCGTTGTCCGCAACAAACTCGATCGTCGCCGAGCGATCCCTACTCCGACTGTTCGCTGCCACCATGAATGACAGATCGGCCTCTTCCATTGCTGCCTTACTCTCCGTTCCGGTTACTTCTGTAATCCACGGATCGCCCGATTGAATGATTTGGTACTCATAACCGATATTGGCCGCTACATGCACCGTAATCACGGTATCACGATAGTTCAACTCATGTTGTAAGGGCTTGACAACAACTCCATCTCGAGCACTCTGTGTAACAGCCAAAGTTTTGGTCTGTGAACCACAAGTAATCTTCACATTAGCTTTGCGTTCATCCGTGTATGACGCATTCCTTCCGACAGACAGATTCAATGTCGTAACACCCGCTTTCCCGCTGGTCGGACTTGCAATCAGCCAACCTTCTCCTCCTGAAAGATATTCGACCTGCAATGTCCACGCATCGGGAGCTTCCAGACTCAAACTCTTATTCCCCCCCGACACCAGAATATTCCACTCAGTCACTGCTTTATGCTCGGAGTCGGTCAACGCAAAATCATACGACGATGACGAATCGTCTTTTTCACATGCCCAAAACAGTCCGGACATGATCATCAGGCTTAACAATACAAGTTTTCTCATAATTGGTTTAGTTTTTAGGTGAAGTTTTGATATATTTACATTTGAAGTAATGTTATGGTTGTGCGATTCTATACTTTTTTTTCCGCTTTTCCGCTTCCCTATACTTCCTTCGAAACCCAGCACAACACACTAGGAAGCCCTATTCTCCGAAATAAATCAAAAAACATTTTACAAAAACCATTTTTTGCGTCCAAGGTAAAGATAGGGAATAATATTCACCCAATCAACACTTTCACAAAAAATACATTCCGTATTCGCCCTCCTTTTCGACCAATTTGCAACGCTATTTATTCATACGCCGATTCGAACGGTAGTGATTTTTGCCTATCTTTGCAGCGGATCGGTTCTTGACCTGCTCTCTGAGGAAAAAGATGAAAAGGGAACTCGGGTGGAATTCCCGGACTGCCCCGCAGCTGTATTGTTCCGTCAACGTTTCGAACGTCATCGCCACTGGTCCCATCGACCGGGAAGGCATCGAAACGGGAACGAGTCAGAAGACCTGCCGCTTCCGTTTTTTTGCTCCAGAGTCTCGAGGGTCAGACCAAAGAGTACCGAAAGATTATTGCCAATGAATCAAACGATCGGCACGGATTCATTCCTTTTGAATGATGAAAAAACGATACGGAATGTCGCAACGACAAAAAAATGTCCACGTTGCGGAGCTCTTTTTGTCTGTCGCCACGGCGAGATCGAAAAGTGTCACTGCTCAGCCGTACATCTCTCTACTGCTCTCAGAGAGCAACTCCGCAGAAAATATGCCGACTGCCTCTGCGCCGAATGTCTGAAAGAAATTGCTCGGCTATCCTCCACGCCGGATATACAACCGGACGAAACAGTTAACCCGATTAAGAACATAACTCTGAAAACAATATGATTGGAAAAATATTGATCGCCAATCGCGGTGAGATCGCCATCCGAATCATGCGATCATGCCGTGAGATGAACATCCGGACGGTAGCCGTCTTCTCGGAAGCCGACCGGACGTCGAAACATGTCTTTTATGCCGATGAGGCTTATTGCATCGGCGGGGCGGCCTCGAGCGAAAGCTACCTGAACATCGACCGGATTCTGGAAACCGCACGGCAATGCGGAGCGGATGCCATCCACCCGGGATATGGATTCCTGTCGGAAAATGCCGAGTTTGCCCGCCGCTGCCAAGAAGCCGGCATCATCTTCATCGGCCCGAGACCCGAAACGATCAAAACAATGGGCGACAAGATCTCCGCCCGGCAGAAGATGATCGATGCGGGTGTCCCGGTGGTTCCCGGAACCCGCGAGAATCTCGAATCGGTGGAGGATGCACGTGAGGTGTGCCGCAAGGTCGGTTTCCCCGTCATGATCAAGGCTTCGCAAGGAGGTGGAGGAAAAGGCATGAGGCTCATCCGCAGCGAGAGTGAGGTCGAAGAGGCCTACCTTGCCGCCAAATCCGAAGCACTGTCGTCGTTCGGAGATGACACGGTATATGTGGAGCGCTTTGTCGAGGAGCCCCATCACATCGAATTCCAGATCTTGGGCGACACCTACGGCAACGTCATCCACCTCTG
>URBJ01000121.1 GCA_900546005.1 uncultured Alistipes sp.
TTTTTTGTGTTTTTAAATATAAGTCTGTATAGCCTTCTTTTCTGAGGCTTGATAGGTAGGAAAACAATCGGGGCGACCTTCTGAAAAGGTCGCCCCGTGTTGTTTCGGAATAATCCGGTTATGGGTGTGTCTCTCGATTATTTACCGTAAGCTACACTTTCGATTACGACCGGACCAATCAAACCGGCTTTTTGCAGCGGAGAATCGGCTCTCCACGGGTTGCACGGAGTCCATGTCGTACGTTCAGCCTCAGGCAGTTTCTGATCGCCGATCAAACGGTTTACCCAAGTGTTGACAACCTCGATCTCCAGTTCGTTGTCCCCTTGTTTCACCAGATCGGTGATGTCTAACTTGTACGGCGCAGTCCATACACCGCCAGCCTCCTGTCCGTTGACCTTCACACGGGCCATCGCTACAAAATCGTTCAGGTTGATCAAGATGTTCTTGTCGGCCGGAACTTCGTCTAATTTGAACGTGTTTTTGTAGGTAGCTGTTCCCGAGTAGTATTTGATCTTGTCGTCGGCGTTGGTCGTCCAGTCGGTCAGGCTTTCGAATACGACCGGATCCTTCGGACCACGGAGCTTGTCGGCAAAATCGACGCTCCACGGACCAGCCACTTCGGTGATCTGAACCGGAGCCGGGTAGTTAACCTCTACACTGTTGCCTGCCGGTTGTCCCGCTTTGTCCATAAATACGATAAAGGCACTTTCGTACGGAGCCAGCTGCAAAGGTACGGCGGTTGCTCCCTCTTTCTGCTCGAAGGCTGTCAGCTTGCGGATATCGCCCGTTACCGGAGCCCAAAGTTCGGGTTGCAGTCCCGTTACGCGGAATTCCGGGGTAACGGTGATCGTTTCGTCACTCTGGTTGCTGACAAAGTAGATCTCGCCATTGGCCAGTGTGCGGTGTCCGTAGTGTACCGGGGCCTCGTCCGGAATGCGGCAATCCGGAATCACACCGATCTGGGCGAAGGCCTCTTCCATCGTGAGACCGTTCATGATCATGCCTTTGCCGTATTGTCTCGATTTCACGTTCACACCGTCCACATCGCCCCAGATTTCGGCAGCCATAGCCTTAACCTGTTCGTCGGCTTGCGGTTGGTTCTGTAAGCTCGGCGAGCGGCTCGGAGCGGGTCCGAGAACGACGGCTCCTTTCTGGATCAACTCTTTGATCTTTGAGAGAAGTTCCGGACGCATGGTTTCGAGTTTCGGAAGCACCAAGATGCTGTATTGTGTACCGTGAGGCAACGTGATCTTGCCGTCCTTTACATCCATGTATTTCTCGATGACTTCAGCGTTCATGTAGTCGAACTGATAGCCTACGGGCAGGGCCGGATCGGTAATACCGGTCATCTTCGGAGCGTCTTCACCGATAAAGTAGGCCACGTCGGCTACGTTCAGACCCTGCTGGAGCATGAAGTTTGCCCGTTTGAGGTAGGTCGTGTAGACATCCATCTGCGAGAACCACGTGTTGTGACGGTTGAACTCGTTTCCGAACCAAGCATTCACGCCTGGCAGACGGTCGTCAGGCTGCGTAATGTATACGTGGAGCAGGGTGTTGTTGATACCCTCTGCGAAGAAGCGGTCGCCACGTTGTTTGATGACTCCCGGATAGCGGGCAAACGAATTTCCAGCACAGGTATTCGATTCTGCAGATATTCTGCGCTTGCCGTAGATGTGGCCGCAAGAAGAGGCTGCGCGGTTTTCGATGTCGCCGAGCTCGCCTTCGCTCCAGAACTCACCTCCGATCTCATCGGATTGTCCTCCGTACATCAGGAACTCTCCGGGGAATCCCCAGTGGCCGTAATTTTCGAGCCATGTGTGCAGACCGTATTTGTGGCTGATGTCGCGCAGACCGCCCACATAATCGTAAGCGACTTTGTCGGCAACCATACGGCGAACATCCCACAGAAATCGGTCAGATTCGTCCTCGCTACCTACGACAACTCCGTTGTAAACAGGAAGGTAGGGGGTCGGGTCATAGCCGTAACGGGTCTTGAACTCTTCGATCATGTTGTCCGTAAAGTTCTGTCCACCGGTTTCGTAGCTGTCCTGAACCACGACTCTGAACGTCTTGCGGTCTTCGGCTGGAATGCGGCGGATGATTTCACCCATGTGGGCTTCGAAGTGTTTCTCGATGTGTTCACGACTCATCTTGTCCGTTTCGTATCCGGTTGCTTCGGGCGAAGCGGGGCTGTTGGTGGTTCCTGTCGGGGTCATACCCATACGCAGGATCACCCATTCGCCTTCGGGTACATCCCATGTCAGAGTTCCGTCTGCACTCATATACTGAGAGATATCTTGCACTTGTGCTGTCTTGACGATGGTTTCCGGATCGTCGACAACCGGTTGGTCGCGCCATTGGTAGTCTTTCCAGTAGGGCAGCGGAGTCGGGTGCATCTTGGCCAGCGTCTTTTCGCTGTAACGTTCCACGCGAGGAGCTGCACCCAAAGCGATTTCTGCCAGTCCGCTTCCGTTGGTGGCTCCGGTGACGATCACGCGGAAGTCCGTAGCCGTTGTGGCCGGAATCGACATGACAACAGGTGCATAGGGGTGAAATCCTACATTGAGTGCCGGATTGGTCCGGTTGATATCGAACTTGATCAGTGATTTGTAGTCATCTCCCTCTTTGACTTGCAGTTCGCAGTTGGCTCCCATCGGACTTTGAGTCGGTTTGATGGTCAGGCTGCGGGCCGTAAAGGGCTCGTTGGCTTTGAGGTCGATCGTGATGGTACCCCCGGCCGGTATGGCAACACCGGTAGTTGTGTCTCCATCAATGACATTGGTCAGATCGGCTACATTAGGAGTAGACGATACTTGTCCGTTCGTTTTGTTCAGGAAGACCAGATCGCCTTTCGGAGCCGGATAAGCGATTACCCGTACGTCTTGGAACGAATCAGCCGGTATCGCCAATTTTTGATTCAGTTTGACCGGTCCGGTTACGCGCAACTCGGAGGAGTTCAGGTAGCGCATGGCCTCTTTGGCCGTAACCCACGGACCGCCCGACTGACTCCAACCCGGAGAGTTGAAGATACCGATCTCGATATTCAGTTCGGTTGCTTTTTTCAGGGCTGCGTGAAGAATTTTCCACCACTCCTCGCTCAGCATCTTGACGTTACCGTACGGCACGTCGTCCTGTCCGATATTGCCGATGAAAGCGCGGTTGATGCCCGCCTTTTTCATCGATTCGAGATCTTTAATGACTCCTTCTTCAGAGATGTTGTTGGAGATCCAATACCAATACACGCTGGTAAGGATCGAATCCGGTGGCGTAATGAACCCCGATTCGAGTTCGGCATAGGGTACGGAGTCGGCCTGCGTCGTTGCGTGGTTACCGCAAGCCATCATGGCCGTTCCAGCCAATGCACAGAATGAAAGTTTAAGTAAATGATTCATAAAAATTATTGTTTGGTTGAGTATACGAAGTTAAACCGACCACCAGGTGCCGTATCACCATTGACATAGAAGTCCATGATGTTTCCGTTGTCCTGCATGTTGTCGTTCCATTTGAATTCGATATCTACGTTTTCACCCTCGATACCGAGTACCTCTCTCGGGATAGCAAACTCGAGTTTGTCTACATTAACGGCGAATTTGCATTCGGCAACGGTCTCCCATTCCCAACGGTTTCCGACGTTCTTTTCAACGATAACTTTCTTGCCTTTAGGCGAAACCCGGTTAACGATGATGTCGTAACCGTTCCATCCGGTCGTTTTATCGCGGTCGGTATCGATGAAGAGCATCATCCAGTTCCGGTCAGTCGAAGGAGTCAGTTCTTCAGCAGTTTCGACGTAGAAATAGAGGTTTTCATCATCGCGGGCAACTTTGGCTCCTACGATATCATTACGGCCGGTTTGATTCGTGTAATATTGGTCGTATCGACCACGATGATCACGATGCATGGTGTTTCCTTTGTAGTGATGGTAATATGGAGCTACATCGTCCCATCCGTCGGCTTTACCGATCTTTATGGTTTTAGGTTCCGATGCTTTTTCAGGTGCGTCCATACCCTTGAACTTCCGGACATTGTCGACGAGTTGCAGGTAGTAAACATCACCCTTGTCACCCCATCCTGCATTGGGCTCAATATCGCGGCTGCAGTTCCAGTTGTATTGGTCAACAAATGAGAAGGGGAATCCATTCCACGTGGGGATGAACCATTGACCGGCAGTATATTCATTCCATCCTGTCACGAACACCAGTTCTGGGTCTATTTCAAACGCACGGCTCCATTGTTCCTGGAAGTTCCAACCATAGAGGTATCCGTCAACACGTGGGTCGAATCCTTTCAGAACGCTGAAGTTTCTACCGTATGAATCTTTTACGTTGAATGCTCCGGCGTGTCCTTTGCGGTCTGGAGAGGTGTTTTGAGCGACACCGACCGATATTTGTTCGAACGTGCCATCCTGATTTTTAACATATCCTTTTTGTGGATACACTTCGAGCCAACTCCATTGGTCGTTCCGTTGAGGTCCATCCATGTAATCGGGTTGTCCGGGACGGAACGTGAAGAATTTTGCGATCTCCTGATCCTCTTCCGAATCGGTCAAGTTGTCCGGATAAGCCATGATACAGGGTTTCCCTTTCCACATGAACCATAGGTTCGGATATCGGCCGGGTTTGTAGATATCTTCATACAGTTGTCGGAGTGAAACCAATGAATTGGGAAGGGGCGCGAAAGGCAACATAAAAGCGATTTTCGGCACGTTTACACCATCTTTTTGGGCCTGATCCCAAACTTTCATCAGTACGTCGTACGATTCTTTCCATGTAAGGCTGGCATTTGTACAGTCGAAAAATACGGCATCTACTCCTGCATCGGCCAACATTTCTGCATGTTTACGCAGAACCCATGGGTCCGTCGTTTTGTAGTAACCCAGCAACGGTTGCTCCCAAAAGAAGAATCCCGGTTGTTTATCGCCCCATGCTGGATGGTTATAATTCCTTAATGCTTCAGGATGCTTTCTAACGATTTCAGTAATGTTTTTTACTTGATAAGTCGTGTCATCATCACCCTGATGCCATGTCCAATAGAACATGGCTACGAATTTATCCTGTCTTTTATCTCCTGCTTCTTGATAGTCACGGACTTTTCTTCCGAGCGCATCAGTCGCGGCCCAGGAATCGCTGTTGACAGATTGACTGTAACCGGAGCTGCTACCCAGGCAAAACAAAAGACAAGGAATTGTTATTCGAAATATGGCTTTTATATTTCGGTTCATAAGTTGTGTTATTTGGTTGTGTATACGAAATTGAACCGACCACCAGGTGCCGTATCACCATTGACATAGAAGTCCATGATGTTTCCGT
>URBJ01000122.1 GCA_900546005.1 uncultured Alistipes sp.
GCCCGGCCGGGATTCCGTGCCCGCCACAACAGCAGCTACTGGGACGGCACCCACTACCTCGGAGTTGGTCCATCGGCCCACTCCTACGACGGAATACAACGGACCTGGAACAGAGCCGATCTTCGCCAATATCTGCTTCTCGAACCGCACAACCGACACTTTGACTCGGAAACACTCTCCGACCGCGACCTGTACAACGAATTCATAATGACCTCCCTGCGCCGCATCGAAGGAGTAGATGCCGAAATACTGGAGCACCGTTTCGGGGCACGAAAATTGCACTATTTCACCCAACGCGCCCAAAAATTCATCGACGAAGGCTTGCTGATGCGTCAACAAAACATGTTTTATATTCCTGCTATTCACTACCTGATCTCAGACTCCATAATCTCCGATTTGTTCGATGTCATATAGAATTAAGGTCTAACCGACGGAGAAAAACCGTATATTTGCATCGAGCTACAAATACGAAATACAACAGACACTTAAAGACCGATAGAATATGTCAAAAAACGAAGAACTAAAAATGGTACCGGACTATTTGTTCGAAGTCAGCTGGGAGGTGTGCAACAAGGTCGGCGGCATCCACACGGTGATTGCGACCAAAGTGCTGACACTGTCCCGTGAGCTGGGCGATCGGTACATTCTGATCGGCCCCGATGTTCATCGAGAAGACGTAAATCTCGAATTCGAGGAGGATCCCGAACTTCTGAAAGATTGGAAACAATCGCTCTTGGCCAACGACAACATCCGTGTGAAGATCGGACGCTGGAAGGTTAAGGGCAATCCCATAACGGTACTGGTCGATTTCAGCCAGTTCATCTCCAGCAAAGACGACATTCTGAAATATCTGTGGGAAAGCTACCGCGTCGACTCGATCAGCGGGCAGTGGGACTACATCGAACCCGTACTCTTCGGAACCGCTGCAGGAAAGGTAATCGAAAGCTACGTCAACTATTTCTGCTCGGCGGCCAACCGGATCGTAGCACATTTCCACGAATGGATGACGGCAAGCGGCGGCTTGTATCTGCTCAACCACTCTCCGTATGTTGCGACGGTCTTCACGACCCATGCAACGGTTATGGGTCGCTGCATCGCCGGTAACGGGTTGCCGCTCTACAGCGACATGACCCGTCTGAATGCCGACGAACAGGCCCGCCGGTTCAATGTCGTGGCCAAACATTCGTTGGAAAAGATCGCAGCCGGCAACATGGACTGCTTTGCAACGGTCAGCAACCTCACGGCACGTGAATGTCGCTACCTGCTCGGCAAAGAGGTCGACATCGTCACGCCGAACGGATTCGAAGACGACTTCGTCTGGGAACAACCCGAATTTGATCAAAAACGAGCCGAGGCCCGTCAGATGATGATCAAGGTGGCCGAAGCCTGTTTAGGCATTCATTACGATACCGAACCCATGATCGTCGGGACGAGCGGCCGATACGAGTTCAAGAACAAGGGACTGGATATCTTCATCGACTCGTTGCTGGCTCTGTCACAATCGTCCGACATCAAACGGCCCGTATTGGCCTATCTGACCGTACCCGCCGGCAACAAGGGTCCGAGAAAAGATCTTCAGGCTCACTTGGCCGATCCCAACAATCCGATCGACCCGAACGTACTGCGCAATACGACCCATTACCTCGAAAATCCGGACTGGGACCCGATCATCAACCGCATCAAGAATACGCGATTGGTCGATCCATCGTCACCGGTACAGGTCATTTTCGTTCCCTCGTACCTCAACCAAACCGACGGAATATTCAACAAGAGCTACTATGAACTGCTGTGCGGTGTGGACGTTACGGTATTCCCCTCGTATTATGAACCTTGGGGCTACACACCGCTGGAAAGCATCGCCTTCTCCGTACCGACGATCACCACAACGCTGACCGGATTCGGGCTGTGGGTCGACAGCAAGCTCAAGAAACATGAAGGCGTAGCGGTGATCTCCCGTAACGACACGAACGACGCTGAGGTCGTAGCCCACATCTCCGAGGTCCTGCAAAAGTACCTGACCATGCCCGCCGAGGAGTATGCGAACTACCGCTCTTCGGCCCACGACATCTCGAAGATCGCTCTTTGGGAGAATCTGATCGAATACTACTACGAGGCCTACCGGAAGGCCCACGATCGGGCAATCAGCCGAAACAACCGGGCTGCCTACGAAGGAGCCCACAACGAGACCACCAGCTTCGTCAAGCCACAGCCGACCAACTCGCCATCGTGGACACGGATTATGGTCAAACGTCAGCTTCCCGAGCAGCTTCACCCGCTCGAAGAGCTCTCGAAGAACCTGTGGTGGTGCTGGACGCTGGAGGCCTACGAACTGTTCGAGTACATCGATCGCGAACTTTGGGTCAAATGCGAAAAGAATCCGATCGATTTTCTCGACAGACTGACCCACTCGCGGATCCTCGCACTGGAGAAAGACGAACTCTTCTTGGGAAAACTGGATGCGGTCTATACGCGGTTCAAGAACTACATGAAGGAGAAAAAACATGCTTCGGGACCCAGTATCGCCTACTTCAGCATGGAGTACGGTCTGCACAGTTCGCTGAAGATCTACTCGGGAGGATTGGGCATTCTGGCCGGCGACTACCTGAAAGAGGCCAGCGACAAAAACGTTCCGATGGTTGCCGTGGGTCTGCTCTACCGCTATGGCTACTTCACCCAAAAGCTGTCGAATTCGGGAGCGCAGGAGGCCAGCTACGAGGCACAAAACTTCTCGAAACTGCCTATCTCTCCAGTACTTGATGATAACGGAAACTGGATGGACATTCAGGTCGCCCTGCCGGGACGTATCGTTACGGCCCGCATCTGGCGGTGCGATGTCGGACGAACCGAACTCTACCTGCTGGATACGGATCACGAACTGAATCAGGACGAAGACCGTTCAATCACCTACCACCTCTACGGAGGCGACTGGGAGAACCGACTGAAACAGGAGATGCTGTTAGGTATCGGCGGTATTCGTGCTCTGAAAGCGCTGAACATCAGACAGGATATCTACCACTGCAACGAGGGTCACGCCGCATTCATCGGCATCGAAAGAATCCGCAACCTGATCCACAACTATAAACTCTCCTTCGACGATGCCATCGAAGTGGTGCGTTCATCGTCGCTGTTCACGACACACACGCCCGTTCCTGCCGGACACGATGCCTTCCCGGAATCGATGATCCGTCAGTACATGTCCCACTATCCGGACCGTTTGGGCATCACGTGGGAGCAGTTCATCAGTCTGGGACGTGCCTGTCCGGGCGATTCGAACGAAAAGTTCTCGATGAGTTTTCTGGCCTGCAACCTCTCTCAGGAGGTCAACGGCGTCAGCTGGTTGCACGGCGAGGTCAGCAAGGATATCTTCAAAAACATGTGGCCCGGTTACTTCAAAGACGAACTCCACATCGGCTATGTGACCAACGGAGTCCACTTCCCCACGTGGTGTGCAGCCAACCTGCGCCGACTCTATGCGAAATACTTCAGCGAAGGATTCACGCAGAAAGAGTACGACATTGAGGCATGGCAAAAGGTTCGCCAGATCAGCAACCGCGAGTTGTGGGATGCACGTTTGGTGCTGAAAAACAAATTGATCAACCACATCAAGCAACGCGTGAGCGATCCGAAGCAGTTCCGGTTCGACTCTCCGCGCCAGATGATCCGCATCAAAGAGTCGCTGAATCCGGACGTACTGACGATCGGCTTCGCCCGCCGTTTCGCCACCTACAAACGGGCAAACCTGCTCTTTACGAACCTCGACCGACTGGATAAAATCGTCAACAATCCGCAATGTCCGGTACAGTTCATCTTCGCCGGAAAGGCTCACCCGAACGACAAACCGGGTCAGGATCTGATCAAACACGTCGTCGAAGTGGCCGCCATGCCGCAGTTCGTCGGCAAGATCATCTTCTTGCAGAACTACGATATGGAGCTCGCCCGACGCATGGTACAGGGCGTGGACGTATGGCTCAACACCCCGACCCGTCCGTTGGAGGCCTCGGGAACGAGTGGAGAGAAGGCAGTCATGAACGGTGTGATGCACTTCAGCGTACTGGACGGCTGGTGGGTCGAAGGTTACAAAGAGGGCGGCGGATGGATGCTGCCGATGGAGCGTACGTTCGAAGACCAGAATTTCCAGAACGAGATGGATGCCGAAATGATCTACAACACGATCGAGGAGCAGATCGTTCCGAAGTACTACAAACGGGACGAAGAGAACATCCCGAACGAATGGGTGGAATCGATCAAGACCTGCATCGCAGACATCGCCTCGCACTTCACGACCAACCGAATGCTGAACGATTATCAGGAACAGTTCTACACGAAACTGCATGAGCGGAACCTCAAGCTCAGAGCCGACGACTTCAAACTGACGCACGAGATTGTCGCATGGAAAAGACGGGTCAGCGAGCATTGGGACAAGGTACATGTAGTCAACGTCAAGCAGGCCGATACCGGAAAGGGTTCCATACTGATGGGACACAGCTACAACGTTGAGGTCACTGTCGATATTGACGGATTGTCTCCGGAGGATATCGGCGTCGAAATGATTCTCTCCGATCAGATCACCGAAGGCAATGTACACGTAATTGCCAAGGTCGAGCTGAAGTACATACGCAAAGAGAACTCCATCGCCTATTTTTCAGGGAAGACCACACCGGAAGCGACCGGTTCGTTCGATATGGCGATCCGGGTATTCCCGAAAAACTCGAACCTGCCGCACCGTATGGATTTTGCCTTGGTCAAATGGGCATAATCGGTTAGGTCGATCGTTCGAATAACCCCTTTACGAAGGACGCTTCTCCACACAAAAGAGGCGTCCTTTTGCTATAAAAAACACCCGCCACGAACGGGACAAAAATTAACGTTTTTTTATTTTGAAATGATATAATTTTTCGATAGATTTACACGTACGATTAGAAAATCTCTTCAAGTATGGCTGTTTTACATTTTGACAAAAACGAATTAGGTAATCTGGAGTATTCACTTCAACGTGAAATGCTCAGTACCAACCGTGCAGGCGGCTATATGAGCACCACGATCGTGTGCTGCAATACGCGGAAATACCACGGTCTGATGGTGTGCCCCAAAAACGAAGACGACGAAAACAACTACGTGCTGCTCTCATCGGTCGACGAA
>URBJ01000123.1 GCA_900546005.1 uncultured Alistipes sp.
CAATCGAACTTCAAAGATACGAATTTCGGTCGATTTCCGGCTCAGTTTTTTTGAGTTCATGTCGGGCGCACGAAAAAATGGATCGGGCACGGTCAGATCTGCCGGCGAAGTCGGGCGACCGGAATGCCGAGCATTTCGCGGTATTTGGCTACGGTGCGCCGGGCAATTTTGTACCCTTTGTTGTTGAGGATGTCCATCAGCGTTTCGTCGGTGAGGGGTTTGTGCTTGTCCTCCTTTTCGATGCACTCGGAGAGGATATTCTTGATCTCGTAAGAGGATACCTCTTCACCGCTGTCGGTCTGCATCGCTTCGGAGAAGAGTTGCTTCAGTGGAATGATCCCGAATTGGGTCTGTACGTATTTGCTGTTGACCACCCGCGAGATAGTCGAAACGTCGAGCTTCGTGGCATCGGCAATGTCTTTCAGAATCATCGGCCGCAGTTTCGATTGATCTCCGTCGATAAAGTATTCGCGCTGGTAGTCGAGGATTGCCTGCATGGTCCGCATCAGGGTATCGTGGCGTTGTCGGATGGCCGAGATAAACCACTTGGCCGAATCGATTTTGTTTTTGACGAATTGGATCGCCTCTTTGTTCGACTCCGATTCAGCACCGCTCTCTTGGGTCATGTTGCGGATCATCTCCATATATCGGCGGTTGATCTTCAGATCGGGTACATTGGCCGAATTGAGCCTCAGATCGAAGATGCCGTTCTGGTAGTCCAGAGTGAAGTCCGGTGTGATGTAGGGTTGGGTCGTACTCTTGTCGTCGCTGTACAGATTTCCCGGTTTGGGCGAGAGCCGGACAATTTCGTCGATCGCGTGGCGGAACTCGTCCTCGCTGACCGACAGCCGCGAGATCAGCTTTTCGTAGTGCTTTTTTGTAAATTCATCGAAATAGGAGGTCAGAATCTTGCGGGCGAGTTTTTGAGCCGGGTTCAATTCAGGCAGGGCATCCAACTGCAACAGCAGGCACTCTTTCAGATTACGGGAACCGATTCCCACGGGCTCGAGCTGTTGGATGGTGTGGAGCGTTTTCTCGACCTCGTCTACGGTTGCGTCGATGCCGGTGCTGAATGCGATGTCGTCGGCAATGGATGTCAAATCCCGGCGCAAATAGCCGTCGTCGTCGATACTTCCGATGATGTATTTGGCTATGGTCATCTCTCGTTCGGACAGATTCTTGAATCCTAATTGCTGGATCAGACTCTCCTGAAGCGAGATACCTTCCGTAAGGTAGACCGGTCGTTTTTGGTCGTCCGGCGAGTAGTTGTTGGCGTGATACTTGTATTTTGGAGTATCGTCCTCGGCAAAGTACTCCTCGACGGAGACCTCTTTGGGCTCTTCGTCCTGTTGCTCCTCCGAAGGCTCCTCTTCGAGAACGGGATTCTCTTCGATCTCCTGTTTGATGCGTTGCTCGAGTTGTATGGTGGGCAGCTCCAACAGCTTGATCATTTGGATCTGTTGCGGCGAGAGCTTTTGTAGCAGTTTCTGTACTTGGCGTTGGTTGATAGCAGACATAGTTTTCCGTTTTTCAATAGCAGATTAAATGGAGATTCACCTATCTTTATGTGTATAACACAAAGATAGTGATAATTCCATACACAACGTCCCCCGTAAGGGGCGTATTATAGCATGAACGGTCCTATGTTATGGCCTGAAATGCCCGTATAGGGCACTTTTCGAATTAGAACTCAGCGTTTTTCGGGGTACGAGGGAACGGGATCACGTCGCGGATATTACCCATGCCCGTAACGAAGAGCAACAGCCGTTCGAATCCGAGGCCGAATCCGCTATGCGGAGCAGTTCCCCAGCGACGGGTGTCGAGATACCACCAGATGTCCTTTTCTGGAACGCCGACCTCTTTGACACGTTGCTGCAACACATCGAGGTTCTCTTCCCGTTGCGAACCGCCGATGATCTCTCCGATCTTCGGGAAGAGCACATCCATGGCCCGTACGGTTTTCCCGTCGTCGTTCATTTTCATGTAGAAGGCCTTGATCTCTTTGGGGTAGTTGATCAGAATGACCGGTTTTTTGAAGTGCTGTTCGACGAGGTAGCGTTCGTGTTCGCTCTGCAGGTCGAGTCCCCAGCTTACCGGGAATTCGAACTTAACGCCGCTTTTCATCAAGATGTCGATGCCCTCGGTGTATTCCAACCGTACGAAATCGTTGTCTACAACGAATTTGAGTCGGTCGATCAGCTCATTGTCGTACATTTTTGCGAGGAACTGTAAGTCGTCTTGACAGTTATCCAAAGCATACTGAATCAGATATTTCAAGAAGTCCTCGGCCAGTTCCATGTTGTCTTCCAGTTCGAAGAAGGCGACTTCGGGCTCGATCATCCAGAATTCGGCCAAGTGACGCGGCGTGTTGGAATTCTCGGCCCGGAAGGTTGGTCCGAACGTATAGACTTGTGACAGGGCTAAAGCGCCGAGCTCGGCCTCGAGTTGTCCGGAAACGGTCAGGTTGCACGGTTTTCCGAAAAAGTCCTGTGAGTAGTCGACCTTTCCCTCATCCGTTTTGGGGACGTTGTTCAGGTCGAGCGTCGTTACGGAGAACATGGCACCGGCTCCTTCGCAGTCGCTGCCGGTAATCAACGGCGTATGCAGGTAGTAGAAACCGTGATCGTTGAAATATTTGTGAATGGCGAAAGCCATTGCGTGACGGATTCGGAGTACGGCCCCGAACGTGTTGGTACGGGGACGGAGGTGGGCAATTTCGCGGAGGAATTCCAGCGAGTGACCCTTCTTTTGAAGGGGATACGAGGCGTCGGTCGTGCCGTAGATCTCGATCGAATCGGCCTGAATCTCGACCGGCTGACCCGAACCGAGCGATTCGACCAACTTGCCGCACACCTTGATGCAGCTGCCTGTTGTGATGTTTTTGAGCAGAGATTCGTCGAACTTGTTGACGTCGGCGACGATCTGTATGTTATGAATGATCGATCCGTCATTGAGGGCGATGAATGCCACGTTTTTGTTTCCGCGTTTGGTTCTGACCCATCCTTTGACTACCACATCTGTTCCCACGGCTGTTTTCGATTGCAACAGTTCCGCGATTTTGGTTCTTCCTCCGCTTAACATATCTTCTTGCTTTTATTTATTCACATCAAGATGCAAATATCGTATTTTTTCCTGAAAAGAAGAACTCTTCCGGACTTTTTGATTCGATATGCGTTCCCAGTTTTTGTTAAAATTGTTAAATTTGTCCGACTAACTAAGAAACAACATCAAAAATGAAAAAAGCGCTTGTATTGGTATCCCTTCTTTTCTCGGGACTGTCGGCGGGGGCACAGTGGCAACCTGCTGGCGACAAGATTAAAACGGTTTGGGCGGAAGAGGTTGATCCGAACAATCCGCTGCCGGAGTATCCGCGTCCGTTGATGGAACGCGCACAGTGGCAGAATCTGAATGGATTGTGGAATTACAGCATCGTACCGGTAGGTGTCACTCCGGAGCAGACGGATGGCCAAATATTGGTTCCGTTTGCCGTAGAGTCGAGCCTTTCTGGGGTTCAGAAACAGCTGGGAGCAAAAAATGAATTGTGGTACACCCGTGAATTTACGGTGCCGGCCAAGTGGGCCGATGGACGGGTTTTGCTCCATTTCGGTGCGGTCGACTGGAAGGCCGACGTATGGGTTAACGACGTGAAGGTCGGGGAACATACGGGAGGATACACTCCTTTCTCGTTCGATATTACGCAGGCATTGAATAAAAAAGGTGCCAATACATTAAAGGTAAAAGTTTGGGATCCTACGGACGAGGGCTTCCAACCGCGAGGAAAACAGGTGAATCGTCCGGAGGGCATCTGGTATACACCGGTGAGCGGTATCTGGCAGACCGTATGGCTCGAACCGGTTCCGGAAAAATATATTGCCGGAATACGGATAACTCCCGATATCGATAAGAAGGAGTTGAAAGTTGAGGTACAGACTTCGTGTGCAGCGATGGGCGATGTCGTTGAGGTATCGGTTCTCGATGGTGACCGTACGGTAGCTCAGGGCAAGGCGCTGTCGGGTGTGCCTGTGACCATTACGATGCCGGCCGATATGAAGCTTTGGAGTCCCGATGCTCCGTTCCTCTACGATTTGAAAATTACATTGAACTCTGAAGGGAAGACGGTAGATCAGGTAGATAGCTATACGGCCATGCGGAAGTACTCTACGGGATACGACGAGAACGGCATCATGCGCTTGAAACTGAATAATAAGGATATTTTCCACTTTGGTCCGCTCGATCAGGGTTGGTGGCCCGACGGACTCTATACGGCAGCCACTGACGAGGCTCTTCTGTATGATCTGAAAAAGACGAAAGATTTCGGATTCAACATGATCCGCAAGCACGTAAAAGTTGAACCGGCACGTTGGTACAGGTATTGTGACAGTCTGGGAATCATGGTATGGCAGGATATGCCGAGCGGCGGAGAGGGTAATCCGCAGTGGCAGATGACACAATACTTTACCGGACAGGATATGGTTCGTACTCCGGTGTCCGAGGCCAACTACCGCAAGGAGTGGAAGGAGATCATCGATTATCTCTACTCCTATCCGTGTATTGCGATGTGGGTTCCATTCAACGAGGCGTGGGGGCAGTTCAAGACTCCGGAGATTACGGCATGGACGAAGATCTATGATCCGACCCGTCCGGTCAATCCGGCCAGTGGAGGAAACCACTATATTGCGTGTGGCGACGTGCTCGATTTGCACCACTATCCGAATCCTGAGATGTTTTTGTATGATACGAAACGCGTGACGGTGATGGGCGAGTACGGTGGTATCGGACTGGTATATCCGGATCATTTGTGGGAACCCGACCGGAACTGGGGTTACGTTCAGTTCAAGAGCTCGGAGGAGGCGACCGAGGCCTATCTGAAGTATGCGCAAATGCTGAAGGATATGATCGGACGCGGTTTCTCGGCAGGGGTGTATACCCAGACGAGCGATGTCGAGGGCGAGGTGAACGGTTTGATGACCTATGACCGGAAAGTGATTAAAATGGACGAACAGAAAGTCAAGGAGATGAACCAGTCAATTTGTCACGCATTGGACAAATAGTCGAAAAAAAGTTTTGTTTTAAACAATATTAAGAGGCAGTGCCTCGTTCTGTTATAGCATTACGATAG
>URBJ01000124.1 GCA_900546005.1 uncultured Alistipes sp.
GATAAAGCTGGGAAATCAATAAATCCTGATGCATGCTGTTCCGGTTGTGGGTACACCAGATGCCGCAGAGCGGTTTGACCGCCGCCAGCCCGTGCCCGCTGACGAAAGTGCCTTTTTTAGGCCTGCGGAAACAAATCCCCTCGTCCACAAGTGCCTGCATTGCCTGATCCGCGGTACGCAGACTGACTCCTGAAGCGGCGGCAACCAGTTTGACGCTGGGCATCAAAGTGCCGGGGGGAAGATTATCCTGCCGGATCAGCTTCAGCAACTGTTCTTTGATCTGCTGGTAGACCGGCTCCGGTTTATTCTTATCAATAACTGGATTGAATTCCATGGGACATACCATCTCGTTTTAATTTGATTCTACTTCCATATACTTGATTATATATCATAAATGACATTTTGTCAAGATGGCCTTGAAAAAAAAATCCGGAAAAATCCTAAATTTCCGACAACATGTCAAACCTCTCAGCCCCGGACAGGGCTGAACGGAAAAAAGAATGCAGGACTCCGAAGATAAAAAGGGCTGCGTGCTTTCACACTCTGCGGCAGACAAGAGTCACCAGCAACGAAGCAGGCATCATTTCACACATCACCGCAGACGCAATATCTCCGCATGATTTTTTTCGTTTTTTTTCAGACCCGACAGACTCAGATATCTTCACGTTCCAGTGTTTCCAGCAAAACTCTCCTCTGTGCCCGACCCCGCCACTTTTCTAATGTTGCCCGACCCGTTGCCTACACTTCGTGCGAAAGCGGCGGAGGCGTAATCTCCGACGTGTCGTACCCCTTCCAACGTTCGGCAATGTAATCCAACGTAGCCCGGATCTCGTCGGGATCAGTCAGCGTAACCAGCTTCAACCGTGTACTTTTGAAGTCGGGCAATCCTTTAAAATAGCAGGAGAAGTGACGCCGCATCTCCAGAACGCCCACCTTCTCGCCTTTGAACTCCAGCGACTTGGCAAAATGCAGCTTGGCCAGATCGACTCGCTCCTGCACAGAGGGTTGCTTCAATAACTCCCCGCAGGTCAGATAGTGCCGGATCTCCCGGAAAATCCAGGGCCGCCCGAAGGTCGCCCGTCCGATCATGATTCCATCGACCCCGTAACGTTCGAACGCCTCGGCCGCCTTGATCGGCGAATCAATATCTCCATTACCGATAATCGGAATGTGCATTCTCGGATTCCGCTTCACCTCCCCGATCAGCGTCCAATCCGCCTCACCGCGATACAGTTGCGCCCGGGTTCTGCCGTGAATGGTCAATGCCGCAATCCCCACATCCTGCAACCGCTCAGCAATTTCGACGATGTTTTTCGACTCTTCGTCCCAACCGAGCCGGGTTTTTACCGTTACCGGCAACCGTACCGCTTCGACAATCCTCCGAGTCATCTCGACCATCTTCGGGACATCGCGCATCATACCGCTTCCAGCACCCCGAGCCGCAATCTTCCGGACGGGACATCCGAAGTTTATATCGATCAGATCGGGTCCTGCCGCTTCGGCCACGCGTGCCGCTTCGACCATCGGTTCGATCTCGTTTCCGTAGAGCTGTATGCCGATAGGACGCTCGTAGTCGAACAACCGGAGTTTGGCCACCGATTTAGCAGCGTCGCGAATCAACCCGTCGCACGATATGAACTCGGTATAGAGCATATCCGCCCCGAAGTGCTTGCACACATAACGGAACGACGGGTCGGTCACATCCTCCATCGGAGCGAGAAACAGCGGCTTGTCGCCCAAATCTATTCCAGCAATCTGCATCTTGTATGATTTGACGGCAAAAATAGTTATCTTTGTGGGGATTTTGAAATTACGTAAAGGCAAATCATGAGTATCGAACAATTTTTGCAAGAGAAGACAGCCGGTGTGGTCGGATCGCTGTACGGCCCCGTATCGGCAGAGCTCATCCAAATACAAAAGACCCGTAAGGATTTCGAGGGTGATCTGACGGTCGTGGTTTTTCCGCTGTTGAAACAGAGCCACAAAAGCCCGGAAGCCACAGCTAAAGAGATCGGAGAGGCACTTTCGGCCTTTGAAGAGATCCGGTCATACAACGTCATTAAGGGTTTTCTGAACGTTTCGTTCAGCGAGCGGTTCTGGATCGAACGCCTCAACGACATATTGCAGGACGAGACATACGGCCGCAAATCGCCGAACGGACATACGATCATGGTCGAATACTCATCGCCGAACACCAATAAGCCGTTACACTTGGGACACATCCGCAACAACCTGCTTGGATATTCGGTTGCCCGCATTCTGGAGGCAAACGGAAACCGGGTGATCAAGGCGAACCTGGTCAACGACCGGGGTATCCACATCTGCAAATCGATGCTTGCGTGGTTAAAATTCGGAAACGGCGAAACCCCTGCCTCGTCCGGTAAGAAGGGCGACCATTTAGTGGGCGATTACTACGTAGCCTTCGACAAGGCCTACAAGGCAGAGATCAAAAAGCTGGTAGCTGAAGGCATGGATGAGGAGCAGGCAAAACACGAGGCCCCGATCATGAAAGAGGCTCAGGAAATGCTGCGGAAATGGGAAGCGAAGGATCCCGAAGTCTATAAATTGTGGCAGACCATGAACAGCTGGGTCTACGAAGGATTCGATACGACCTACCGGGCCATGGGTGTCAGTTTCGATAAAATCTACTACGAATCGAACACCTATCTTTTGGGAAAATCGCTCGTAGACGAAGGACTGTCCAAAGGAGTATTCTTCCGCAAGGAGGACGGGTCGGTGTGGTGCGACCTGACAGGAGACGGACTCGACCAGAAGTTGCTGCTTCGCGGCGACGGTACTTCGGTCTACATGACACAGGACCTGGGAACAGCCTACACCCGATTCAAGGAAGAGCACCTCGACGAGATGATCTACGTAGTGGGTAACGAACAGAATTACCACTTCCAGGTATTGAAACTGATTCTCAAGAAATTGGGATACGATTGGGCCGATGCCATCACTCATCTCTCCTACGGCATGGTCGAACTTCCGGAGGGAAAAATGAAATCCCGTGAAGGGACCGTTGTAGATGCCGACGATCTGATCGACGAGATGGTACGCACGGCCCACGACATGTCGCAAGAGTTGGGCAAACTCGACGATGCCACCCCGGAGGAGGCCGCAGCCATCAGCCACATGGTTGGACTCGGCGCATTGAAATATTTTATATTGAAAGTCGATCCGCGCAAGACGATGCTCTTCGACCCGCGCGAGTCGATCGACTTCAACGGCAACACGGGTCCGTTCATTCAATATACGCATGCCCGAATCCGTTCGGTGCTCCGCAAGGCTGCCGAAAAGGGTATCGAGCCCAAGAAACAGTTCCCGGCCACCGAGTTGTCGGCCGATGAGGTTCGGCTCATCAAGCTGTTGACCGACTATCCGGCCATCGTCACACAGGCTGCCGAGAACTTCTCCCCGGCCCTGATTGCGAATTACGTCTACGAACTGTCGAAGGAGTACAACAGCTACTACCACGACTATCCAATCCTCCGCGAGACGGATGCAGCGAAACAGACCATGCGGCTGACGCTTTCGGAGAGCGTGGCACGAATCATTGCCGAGGGTATGTCTCTGCTCGGTATCGGGGTACCCCAGCGCATGTAATCCGCCCACTGCGGCGACAAACGATACACCGGTCGTGGGAACCGTACAACGCGATAGCATAACGATTACGATCCTCTCTTATGTGGGGATCGTAATCGGTTATGTCAACAAGATTCTGCTGCTGCCGAACTTTTTTAGCGAGACACAGGTCGGACTTGTAAACATTCTGGTCAGCTTTTCGGTGATCTATGCCCAGTTTTCGGCTTTGGGCATCAACTTTACGATCGTCAAATTTTTCCCGTTTTTCCGGACAGAGGATCGGACACACAACGGGCTGTTTTTCTGGTCGGGCGTTGGCGTGAGTTTCGGGTTTATCCTGTTTACCCTGCTTTTCCTGCTGTTCCGCAACCCAGTGATGGAGTACTATTCGCAGGAGTCGCCCCTGCTCTCACAGTACTACCTGCTGCTGATCCCGATGGGATTTACCACACTGTTCTACAACTTCTTCACCTCATGGTTGCAGGCTTTTCACAAAAATGTGATCTCCTCATTTTCGAACGAGATCGTTCTGCGTCTGCTGGTAACGATCGAAATCTCGCTGTACGTATTCAAGGTGCTTACGTTCGAACAGTTCGTTATCGGCTATGTCCTGATCTATTTTGTTCCTACTGTCATTTTACTGATCTACACCCTACGTCTACACTACACGCGTTATAAGCCGTGTTTTTCGCGTCGAGTCAAAAAGTTGGCCTCGATCGCAAGCGTTTATGGATTCTGGCAATACCTCGGCGGAACGTCGAACTACATCGTCCCGACGGTGGATCAGGCCATGCTTGCGGGTATGTGGGGATTGGCCGAGAACGGAATTTACGGCATCATGCTGTGTCTGGTAAGCGTCATGCAGATGCCCTACCGATCGTTGGTAAAGGTCTCGACACCGGTTGTCACGGAGCTCTGGAAGGCACGCGATTTTCAGGGCATGCGACACATTTCGCGCGAGGTTTCGCTGATGAACCTGATTGCCGGCTGCTACCTGTTCGTCATCATCTGGGTCAACCTCGACAACATCTTCTCGCTGATGCCCGAACAATACTCGGCCGGGCGTTACGTATTTCTGTTCTTGGGTCTGGGCCGAATTATCGACATGTACTCGGGTCTGAACAGCGCAATTCTCATGACCTCAAAGAAATACCGGTACGAATTTTTGATGTCGCTGTTTTTGGTGGGCCTGACCATCGGGACCAACCTGCTGCTGATTCCCCGCTTTGGCATGAACGGAGCCGCCTTGGCTACCATGATCTCAATCATTATTTTCAACATCGGCCACGTGACCTTTGTCTGGAGGTTCTACCGCATCCAACCGTTTGCCCTCAAAGATTCCGTCGTGGCCCTGATCGGCCTGCTATCCATCGGAGTTTCGGCACTGATCCCGACCATGGGGCACTTCATTCTCGACGCAGTGATCCGTACCCTCATTATAACAGCCGTATTCGGCATTCCGATCTACCTGTCCGGTATCTCTCCGACGCTGAATACTACGATCGAAC
>URBJ01000125.1 GCA_900546005.1 uncultured Alistipes sp.
TAGGTCGACGGTCCCCCGCCGGCTCATCAGCAACCTACCCCCCGACATCGGACGGGCCGTCCTTATAACTGTCGGTATACATGGTCTTGCAACCCGCGAGACGTACGGCCGGCACATGTCACCATGGCTGCGGTGGGCTCTTACCCCGCCTTTTCACCCTTACCGTTCTGAAGAACGGCGGTTGTTTTCTGTTACGCGGCTATCCCCTCACGAAGATCTTCCCGTTAGGAAGCGCGGCGCCCTGTGTTGCCCGGACTTTCCTCCCCTCCCGCTCCGCACAGGAGACGAACTCCAATGCGTGTGGGAGCAGCGACAGAGCCTCCCTGCTGTGTCGTGCAAAGGTATATATTTTGTGACAAATTCGCCGAACGTTTTCCGTATTTAATCGGGGAAACGGGGCAAAAAGAGTCGATCAGAGTAAGAAGTTATTTTTCTACGGTCAAGGTTTTCAGGGTGTTGCCGTTTTTGTCCTCTACCTTGACTTCCATTGTTTTCCCGTCGATATCTACACGCGCGACACTCTCGGTGCTGTTGATGATGACCGGGAAGCCTATCTCTTCGAACTCTTCGGGAGACATGAACTCATATTTGTGGTTGTGTCCCGAGATCATCAGATCGATTTTCGCCTGTCTGTATAACGGGAGGAACAGATCCAACATGTGTTGTACGCCGTGCCGTTCCGGGTGGTCCTCCGCGAGATGGGATATGGGCGGAAAATGGTTCATAACGACGTGCCAACGGGCGGTTTTATACTCTTTCGTCTGGATGATTTTGCTGAACCACTCGGCCTGCTCCTTGCGGTAGCCGTCGAAATCGGTCAAACCCGCATAGACCCAGAAGTCGTCCGGCTTGTCCTCTCCGCAATCCATGATGACGAACATCACATCGCCGATGCGGTAGGCCCCGTAATATTTGCCGTCGCTTTTCGGGACGTAGCGGTTGTATTCGCGAGCCTTGTTGCCGCGTGTCTCGTGGTTGCCGCGGACCAGAACAAACGGGCGTTCCGTAGCGAAAAGCGAGACGCTCGTGTCGATGAAGCTCTGGAACGGGACCGCTTCGTTGTCGTAATAGTTCATCATGTCGCCCACGTAGAAGATGATATCGGCGCTTTGTACGTCGGCGAGATTCAGCAGCTGGGCCAGTTTGTCGTGGTCCTGATGCATGTCGCTCAATGCAATAAAGGAGCAGCGGTCCGTCTTCGGATTCCAAGTGGAGAATTCGTACCACTGAGATGTGATGCTGTCGCCGAAGGTCACTTTATAGGGTTGGAAGTCGGTGATCTGTTTGGAGATCATCCGGTATTGGTACCGGGTATCCGGGTGCAGCCCCTCGACCCTGATCGTATTGAAGGTCGTGTATGCGTTGCGGAGTCCGTTTTTTACGTCGTAATGGCTGGTGATTTTGCCGTTCTCGTCTTTCAGCTCGACCCATGAGATGCCCTTTTCGCTGGTAGTGAATACAAAAGTTACCCCCGTATTGGTCAGCTCTTGCAGGTAGGGTCCGTGATCGAACCGGTAGGTTTGGGCCGAGGTGCTGGTCCATCCGGCCAAGAAAAGAAGAATAAATAGCGAAGCGATCCGTTTCATGTGCGTATTGTTTTTTGTGCATATTGTTAGCAAAAATAGGAAAAAGATTTGGGCAGAACGGTATCGTATGGTGAAAAACGGTCGATTTTTATTTCCTTTGTACCGAAATCGGACGATTGAACGATATTTTGTTTATGGAGAGGGATATTCGCATATCGGATTACGACTATACATTGCCGGAGGAGCGTATTGCAAAATTTCCGTTGGAACACCGGGAGGACTCCAAGCTGTTGCTGTATAAGCGAGGCGTGATTTCCGAGGACCGGTTCAGCCATATCGGAAATCATCTGCCGCAGGGAAGCATGCTGGTATTCAACAACACGAAGGTGATCCGGGCCCGGTTGATTTTTCACAAGGAGACTGGAGCAAGAATCGAAGTGTTCTGCCTCGAACCGTACGATCCGGCCGATTACGAACGTGCGTTTTCCGTCAAGGGAGAAGCCCAGTGGAAGTGTATCGTCGGGAATCTGAAAAAGTGGAAGGAGGGTCCGTTGCATATCGATTTCGAGACAGATGGGGTTTCCTGCCAGCTGAGTGCCGAAAAAGTAGAAGCGACGGAAAAGGAGCAGATCATTCGTTTTTCGTGGGATGCCGATATGACCTTCGGACAACTGCTCGATGCGTTGGGCCGGATTCCGATTCCACCCTATTTGCGTCGGGAGAGCGAGGAGTCCGACAACAACCGCTACCAGACGGTCTATTCCCGTTACGAGGGGTCAGTGGCGGCGCCTACGGCCGGACTTCACTTTACGCCGGAGATTTTCGAGGCGTTGCAACGCGAAGGGCATCCTTTCGGAGAGGTGACGCTGCATGTCGGGGCCGGGACGTTTCTGCCGGTCAAGACCGACCGGGTGATCGAACACCACATGCACACGGAACACTTCGAAATCAAGCTTTCGGTGTTGAGGGACCTGATCCTGCACGATGGGAATGTGACGGCCGTGGGAACCACTTCGGTCCGGACGCTGGAGTCGTTGCCTGCATTGGGGTACCGGATCCTGCAGCATGGAACACCCGATGCCGAAACGCCGGTCGGACAGTGGGAGATCTACGATGTGCCCGAGACGCTGGAGACGACGCGGCTGTTGGGGGCACTGGTCGAATGGATGGAGGCGCAGGGTATGGATCGCATCCGGACAGCGACCCGGATCATGATCATGCCCGGATACCGGTTCCGGATTGTGACCTCGTTGATTACCAATTTTCACCAACCGAAAAGCACACTGCTGTTGCTCGTGTCGGCACTGATCGGCGATCGGTGGCGGGAGGTCTACCGCTATGCGCTGGATAACGGATTCCGGTTTTTGAGTTACGGCGACAGTTCGCTGTTGATCCCATAGAAGAGCAGATGGAACAACGATATGACATACGGGATTGGTTGCCCACATCGGTCAAGGAGGTACGGGCCCGGGGCTGGGAAGAGCTGGACGTGATCCTCTTCTCGGGCGACGCCTATGTGGATCACCCTTCGTTCGGGGCGGCCGTGATCGGTCGTCTGTTAGAAGCCGAAGGGTTGCGGGTAGCGATCGTTCCCCAGCCTAACTGGCGGGATGACCTGCGGGATTTCAAGAAACTGGGGCGCCCCCGGTTGTTTTTCGGCGTGTCGGCCGGAAGCATGGACTCGATGGTCAACCACTACACCGCGAACAAAAGGTTGCGCAGCGACGATGCCTATACTCCGGGAGGAAAGGCCGGGTTTCGTCCCGATTACGCCGTAACGGTGTATAGCCGTATCCTGAAACAGCTCTTCCCCGATGTACCGGTGGTGATCGGCGGGATCGAGGCCTCGCTCCGTCGGTTCGCCCACTATGACTATTGGAACGATTCGATCAAACCCTCCGTATTGGTCGATAGCGGGGCCGATCTGTTGGCTTACGGCATGGGCGACCGTGTGGTGGTCGATATTGCCCGGACGCTCAACAACGGATTCAACCTCCATCTGTTGCGTAAATTGAATCAGGTGGCCTTTCTGGCCGATGAAAAATATGTCGCTTCGCTCGGCGAAACCCCGATCCGTTTGCACGCTTTCGAGACTTGCTTAAAAAACAAACAGGCATTCGGTGAAAATTTTGTCCATATTGAGACCGAGTCGAACCGGATGGAGTCGCGGACGCTGGTTGAACCGGTGGGTGATCGGTATGTGGTGGTGAATCCGCCCTATCCGAAACTGAGCGAAGCCGAGCTCGACCACAGCTTCGATCTGCCCTATACGCGACTGCCCCACCCCCGTTATCGGGACAAGGGGATGATTCCGGCCTACGAGATGATCAAGTTTTCGGTCAATCTGCATCGGGGGTGTTTCGGCGGCTGCAGTTTCTGTACGATTTCGGTGCATCAGGGAAAATTTGTCTCGAGCCGGAGCGAACGGTCGATCCTCAAAGAGGTGGAACGGGTGACGAAACAACCCGACTTCAAGGGGTACATCTCCGATCTGGGAGGCCCTTCGGCCAATATGTACCGCATGGGAGGACGCGACGAACGGTTGTGTCGCAAATGCAGCCGGCCCTCGTGTCTCCATCCGTCGCTGTGCCGGAATCTGAACAACGACCATACGCCGTTGATCGAACTCTACCGCAAGGCGACAAAGATCAAGGGGGTGAAAAAGGCCTTTATCGGCAGCGGGATTCGTTATGACCTTTTCGAACCGGACAGGGATGCCTATTTGCGCGAGGTGATCGTGAATCATGTTTCAGGACGCCTGAAGGTGGCCCCCGAGCACACCGAAGACGGAGTTTTGAAACTGATGCGCAAACCCTCTTTTTCGCTGTTCGAGGACCTAAACCGGCGTTTTCACCGTATTTGCGCCGAGGAGGGGTTGAATTATCAGCTGATCCCCTACTTCATTTCGAGCCATCCGGGGTGTACCGAACAGGATATGCAGCGGCTCTCCGAAAAGGTGCGTCGGCTCAATTTCCGGCTGGAACAGGTTCAGGACCTGACCCCAACTCCGATGACCCTTTCGTCGGTCATGTTCTACACGGGGGTGAATCCCTATACCGGGGAGAAGGTCTATGTGGCCCGGACACAGGAGGAGAAACGGCGGCAGAAGAGTTACTTCTTCACGTGGAAGAAGGAGTCGCCCCGTCCGCCTCGGTCCGGAAAAATAGCAAAAAACCGTTCGCGTTCTCGATAGAAAATCGTACCTTTACCTTTTAGTTGAGAATAGAAATTTTGTGGAATGGCAAAACAGTATACACCGAACGAAAACAATCGTGATGCTGCCGCTATGTTGACCGATTCTGTCGGATTAGTTCCACCTCAGTCCATCGAGCTGGAGGAAGCTGTGTTGGGAGCACTGATGTTGGAGAAAGATGCGGTGATCGAAGTGCAGGGGGTGATTACGCCCGAGGCTTTTTATAAGGAGGCTCATCAGATTATCTATAAGGCGATTCTCGATCTGTCGATGGAGCTGAAGCCGATTGACCTCTATACGGTGACCGAAAAGCTGAAACAGAATCGGAAGC
>URBJ01000126.1 GCA_900546005.1 uncultured Alistipes sp.
CTATATTTCAATAATTTCAAAGAACTATTTATCCACTTTTACGGGACAGTAATGACATCCCGACAGGGCGAATAAGGCCAATATCGGTAAAAGATACAATCTTTTCATAGAGGGAAAAGTTTAAGTTAGTGTATTGTGGTAATTTGTTGTTTTTCGTTAAAAAGCGCGTTCTACTGAATGGTACTCTCTTTCAGAAAACGTTCGGCAACGATAACCCGTACCGCCCGATCGATAATCTCGAATTCGAACGGAGAGTTACCTAATGCTTCGCCATCCACTTCGATGACAATCTCCGGCGAAGATTCGATTCGGATGCGTCTGCCTCGGTTCAGACTGGTGTTGCGCAGTTTGTAGATTTTCCCGTTGAAAAGCACCTTGAAGTTTAACAGGACGCCGAGCCGGCTCATTTTTCGGATGACCGTCAGGTCGAACAATCCGTCGTCGGCAATAGCGTTCGGAGTTTGCAACATACCGCCACCGTTGTATTTTCCGATACCGATCGTTGCGCTGTAAACCAGTTCATTGACAACCAGTTCGTCGTCGACAAAGATTTTGACGCCCGAAGAGGAGTAGGTCAAAACGGCTTTCAGTGTGCTCCACAGGTAGAGCCACTTCCCCTTTTTGCCCTCCTCCTTGAGGTGGTTGTAACGGCGGTTGACAACGGCATCCAATCCGACTCCGGCCACATTCGCCATGTAGCGGCGCTGTTTGTAGGAGGCTTGGTAGTAGGAGATGACCCCCACGTCCTGCAAAAAGGAGTGTCCGGCCACAATGGCCCGGATCGCCTCTGAATATTTGTGGGGAATACCGAACATGCGGATCCAGTCGTTCCCTGTTCCGACGGCGATCACGCTGAGCAGCACATCGGTCGTAGGTACGGTTTTCTGGATAAAGAGGCCGTTGACCACTTCGTGGATCGTACCGTCTCCACCGACAACGATGATCTTTCGGAAGCCGTTGTTGACGGCTTCGACCGTAAGCTCTATCGCGTGGTATTTGTGTTCGGTAAAGACATATTCGGGGACGATGTGGTGGTCTCTCAGCATTTTGCTGATTGTCGGCCAGTCGGTCAGCCCCTTACCGCTTCCTGCCACAGGATTGACGATTGCGAACCACTTGTCAGAGATTTCCATCGTAGATCAGGCTTTAAACGGAGCGTTGCGCAGGGTGTCGAGCAGGAATTGCCAGAAACGGCCGACAGAGGGGATGTTGACCTTTTCGTCCGGAGAGTGCGGGTGCACGATGGTAGGCCCGAACGAAATCATGTCTAAATGGGGATAGTTCGTGCTTATGATACCACACTCCAATCCGGCATGTATGGCCATTACGGCAGGAGCCTTGCCAAAAAGCGCTTCGTAGGAGGCGGTCATGGCATGCAGGATGGGAGAGTCCATGTTGGGATTCCATCCGTCGTATCCTCCTTCCAAAAGCGTTGTGGCACCAGCCAGTTCAAATACTGATGCGATCCGGTCTCCCAAATCGGCTTTTTCGCTGTTGACCGAACTGCGCAGCAGACAGTGGACGCGGATCTTGTCCCCTTCGGAAACCACCCGGGCCAAGTTCGAAGAGGTCTGTACCACCCCTTCCATCGACGGGCTCATGCGCATAACTCCGTTCGGACAGCCATGTACCGCGCAGATCATCTGCCGTTGGGTCTTCTGATCGATCAGCGAGGAGGGCATTTCGGTTGCCGTAACGGAGCAGGTTACTCCGTCGTCGACGCCTTTGTATTCATTTTTTAGCAGCGCTTCATACGCTTTGGCGGCCTCCTGAAAGGCTTTTGCTGCTGCGCTCGGAACTACGACAACCGCTGAGGCCTCTCGTGGAATGGCGTTGCGCAATCCGCCTCCGTCGATCGAAGCCAACCGCATACCGAACTCTCCTTCCGCTTGTTTGAGAAAACGGATCAACAGTTGGTTGGCATTTCCGCGTTCCAGCACGATGTCCATTCCGGAGTGCCCGCCTTTCAAACCTTTGATTTCTACGCAGTATGCAGTGTGTTCCGACGGAACCGCTTCTTCGTGATAGGCGAAAGTGATCGAGGCGTCCAATCCTCCGGCACATCCGACAAACAGTTCGCCTTCCGACTCCGAGTCGAGGTTGATCAGGATGTCACCGTCGAGCATCTTCTCTTTCAGGCCTCTGGCTCCATGCATGCCGCTCTCTTCGGTTGTCGTAATCAAGGCTTCGATCGGTCCGTGCGGGATGTCGTCGGCCTCCATGACCGCCAAGATAGCTGCTACGCCGATGCCGTTGTCTGCTCCGAGCGTAGTTCCGTCAGCCGTAACCCAATCGCCATCGACGTAGGCATCGATCGGATCGCGGGTGAAATCGAACGACTTGTCGTTATTTTTCTGGGGCACCATGTCCATGTGTGCCTGAAGAATAATTCCCTTTCGTGTCTCCATGCCTGCTGTGGCAGGTTTGCGCAGGATCACATTCCCGGCTTCGTCGGCTTTGCATTCGATGCCGTGTGAACGGGCTTCGTTCAGCAAATATTCCCGAATGGCCTCCTCATGAAACGAAGGTCTCGGTACGCGCAGAATTTCGGCAAATTTCGCCCACACCGGTTCGGGTGCAAGTCGTTTGATCTCCCTCTCCATCTTTGTCGTAATTTTATAATCGTTTAATTGTTTTTAACGTAAACGGGCCAGCATGTTTTTTACGTTGTTCTCGATCCGATCGGTGATGTTGTCCGTCTCGTCGCGAACGAACTTCTCTCCGGTGATGTGTTCATAGAGCTCGATGTAGCGGTCGCTGACGCTGGCCACGAACTCATCGGTCATCTCCGGAACCGTTTGACCGGGCTTGCCTTGGAATCCGTGTTCCATGAGCCACTCCCGAACGAACTCCTTCGAGAGCTGCCGTTGGGGTTGGCCCGCAGCGAAACGTTCTTCATACCCGTCTGCATAGAAGTAACGGGAGCTGTCCGGTGTATGGATTTCATCGATCAGATAGATTTCGCCATCCTTCTTTCCGAACTCATATTTCGTATCTACAAGAATCAGACCTCTTTCGGCGGCCATTTTGCTACCCCGTTCGAAAAGGGCCAGTGCATACTGTTCGAGCTTTTCGTAATCCTCTTTCGAGACGAGTCCGCGAGCGATGATCTCCTGCTTTGAGATATTCTGGTCATGCGATCCGATTTCTGCTTTGGTCGTAGGCGTTACGATCGGGTGGTCGAAGCGTTGGTGTTCGCGCATCCCGTCGGGAATGGGCACACCACAGATTTCACGAGCACCTGCTTTATAGTCTCTCCACGAACTTCCGGTCAGATAGGCCCGTACGATCATCTCTACCGGGAAGGGGTCGCAACGATAGCCGACCGTTACCATCGGGTCGGGTGAAGCGATCTTCCAGTTGGGGCAAATATCCGACGTTGCGTCCAGAAATTTCGAGGCGATCTGATTGAGCACTTGACCCTTGTACGGAATGCCCTTGGGCAAAACCACGTCAAATGCCGAGATGCGGTCGGTGACGATCATCACCAGATATTGGTTGTCGATATTGTATACGTCCCGAACTTTACCTTCGTAAAGACTTTTTTGTCCGGCAAATTGGAAGTCGGTTTTAACAATAGCTTTTGTCATGATGCGTAAAATTTTGGTATGTAATTATGAATCTTTTTCTTGTGTAGTCTCTGTGTTTTTTTCGAATGCTTCGACGATATGTTTCACGAGTCGGTGACGGATGATGTCGCGGTTGTCGAACTCGATGATGCCGATGCCTTCGATGCTGCGCAGCATATTGATTACGGGCATCAGGCCCGAATCGCTGCGACGAGGCAGGTCGATCTGGGTATTGTCGCCGGTCACGATGAAGCGGGCGTTTTTTCCCATGCGGGTAAGGAACATCTTGATCTGTGAAACGGTGGTATTCTGGGCCTCGTCGAGAATGACGAACGCATTGTCGAGCGTCCGTCCGCGCATATAGGCCAGCGGGGCAATCTGAACCGTTCCGTCTTCAATGTATTTGCTAAGTTTGGCGGCCGGAATCATGTCGTTCAGTGCGTCGTAGAGGGGTTGTAGGTAGGGGTCGAGCTTCTCCTTGATGTCGCCCGGGAGGAATCCGAGCTTTTCGCCGGCTTCTACGGCCGGCCGGATCAGAATGATGCGTTTGACCTCTTTGTTTTTCAGAGCCCGGACAGCAAGAGCGATGGCCGTATAGGTTTTACCCGATCCGGCCGGTCCTGTGACGAAGATCAGGTCGTTTTTCGCATACGCTTCCAACAGCCGTATTTGGTTGACGGTCCGGGCCCGGACGATCAGTCCGTTGTTGCCATAGACGATGATCTGTTGGTTGTCCGAGTTGCTTGGGGCCACATCGGGAAGTCCTCCGTCGTAGATCTGGTCGATGACTTGAGGCGATATGTGTCCATATCGGGTGTAGTATTCGATCAGTTCGGTCAGTTTGCGATCAAACCGGTTGATTTCGCTCTCTTCGCCCATGATCTTGAGGGTCGAACCTCGGGCGATGACTTTGAGTTTCGGAAATTTTGTCTTTATTTTTTCGAGGTTCACATCATACAGTCCGTAAAATTCTGCAGGATCGACACCTTCGAGTACAATCAGTTTTTCCGTCATGCGAATGGTTTATTTTGTCTCGTTGTCGGGAGCGGTTGTTTTCCCGGGGCGTTTCTTAAAACAGGTAGCAGACGTTCAGCTGCCATTGATTCATGCCGGTTTTGTAGATGCTGGCAGGGAGGTCGCCTTTAATG
>URBJ01000127.1 GCA_900546005.1 uncultured Alistipes sp.
CAAAATTAATCTATTTCTCGGACAATTCAAACAAAAGCACCCCTGCCGGTTGCGGAGGGGTGCATGGCTCAAAACCTGACCTTTCGGTTAAAGGATTTTGTTCAGCTTTTCGACCAATGCGCTTTTTGGACAGGCGCCGATCTGTTTGTCGACGATTTGGCCTCCTTTGATAAAGAGAATCGTCGGGATGTTGCGGACAGCAAACCGTACGGCCAGATCGTTGTTTTCATCCACGTCACACTTGCCGATCGTTACCCGTCCGGCATATTCGGCAGCCAGCTCTTCGATCAGAGGAGCCACCATACGGCAGGGACCGCACCACTCTGCCCAAAAGTCGATAACCAAAGGCTGTCCCGAATCGAGCAACCCTTGTAGATTTCCAGAATTGATACTTAACGCCATAGCTTATTTGTTTTATGTTTGATTGGTTTTGTTTCTTCAATACAAATATCGAAAGAACGTTCGATTCGACAACAGAAAAACGACTAAAATAATTAACATTTTATTAATAGCCGCTATCGTGCGGTTGAGTCGACCCGTGAAAGAGACTCTACATCAGCGAGTACTGCAATCCGTAGTCGTTCAGGAAGTGAATCATCTCGCCCGTCATGTCGATTTTCAGACTTTTCGAGTACAAATTTATTGCCACGTCATCCGCTGCATCGTAAACTTTGAGGCGCAACAGAACATTTCCCCGATTGTCGTGAATCACCCCATTGAGCTTGTCGATAAACTCTTCGGTCAGATCCACCACCGGAACCATCACCGTAACCTCTTTCATCAGCGTTTCCTGTGCTTCGGAAAGCATCATCATCATCGTGATTCGCGTTTCGAGTTTATTCGGATTGTAGGTATTCGGAGTTACTTTCCCCCGAATAAAGAGATAGTATCCCTCGAAAAGGAATCGGCGGTAGTTCTCGTAATCTTTCGAAAACAGAACAAATTCGTGGGATCCGTTATAGTCTTCCAGCGTGAATCGGCCGTACGGTTTGCCGTTTTTGGTCATGAGGTTGTTGACGGCTGTTACCATGCCGGCCGCTGTGAACTCCTTGCCGTTCATCGATTGAAGGTCCGACAGGTCGGACAGCGAACAGTTGCAGTAGTGCCGGACAATGATCGAATAGTCGTCGAGCGGATGTGATGAGAGGTAGATGCCGATCACTTCGCGTTCCCGGTTCAGGGTTTCCTGTTTTGTCCAAGCCGTGTGTTGGGGCGGTTCGGGCTTCATGACCGGTGAGGCGACCGTTTCACCTCCGAACAGACTCTGTTGGGCGTTGTTGCGGTCGTTCTGGATGCGGTTCCCGTAGCGGATCAGGGCATCGAGGAAGGTCATGTCGTGCTGGTCCTTGGCAAGGTAGGCACTGCGGGGAAAAGGACTGATCGAGTCGAAAGCTCCACCCAGTACCAGATTCTCGAGTGTCTTTTTGTTGACGGCCTGCAAGTTGACACGTTCCACGAAGTCGAAAACCGATGTGAATTTGCCTCCCGACTGCCGGACGGCGATGATGTTCTGTACGGCAGCCTCTCCGACTCCTTTGATGGCGGCCATGCCGAAACGCACGTGTCCCTCTTCATCGACCGAAAAGCGGCTCTTACTGTAGTTGACATCCGGACCCAGAACCGACAGTCCCATTCGTTTACACTCGTCCATGAAGAAGCTGATCTTCTTGATGTCAGACAAGTTGCGGCTCAGTAGGGCAGCCATGAATTCGGCCGGATAGTGGGCCTTCAGGTAGGCCGTCTGGTAGGCTACGTAGGCATAACAGGTCGAGTGCGATTTGTTGAACGCGTAGGAGGCGAAGGCTTCCCAGTCGCTCCAGATCTTTTCGCAGATCTTCGGGTCGTGTCCGTTCTTTTTTGCGCCCTCCAAAAATTTGGGTTTCATCTTGTCCAGCACGTCGCGTTTCTTTTTTCCCATGGCCTTACGCAGCGTGTCGGCCTCACCTCCGGTGAATCCCGCAAGTTTCTGCGAAAGCAGCATGACCTGCTCTTGGTAGACCGTGATGCCGTAGGTATCCTTCAGGTACTCCTCCATGTCGGCGATTTCGTAGGTTACCGGCTCCAGTCCGTGTTTCCGTGCGATGAAGTTGGGAATGTACTCCATCGGCCCCGGACGGTAGAGGGCATTCATGGCGATCAGGTCTTCGAAACGGTTGGGTTTCAGATTCCGCAGGTGCTTTTTCATCCCCACCGACTCGAACTGGAACAGTCCGGTCGTCTCTCCCCGGCTGAACAGGTCGTACGTCGGGGCATCGTCCAGCGGGATGGCGTCGATGTCGAGTTTTTTGCCTGTGGTCGATTCGATATTTTCCAGCGCATCCTTGATGATCGACAGCGTCTTGAGACCCAAAAAGTCCATCTTGATCAGACCGACGCTCTCCACCAGTTTTCCTTCAAACTGTACGACGTTCAGCTCGACATCCTTCGCCGTAGCGATCGGGGCGAACTTCTCCAGATCGTCCTGTCCGATAATGACGCCGCAGGCGTGTACACCTGTCTGACGGATGGATCCCTCCAACTTTTCGGCGTAACGAAGCGTGTCGCGGATCAGCGGATCGGGCGAGTCCTTCTCGGCAAGCAGTTCGGGTGACTCCTTATAGGCTTTCTGGAAAGTCATGCCCGGTTTTTCCGGGACCAGTTTGGCCAGACGGTTGCTCTCCGAGAGGGGCAGCTTCTGGATGCGAGCCACATCCTTTATGGCCATTTTCGGGGCCATCGTGCCGAAGGTGATGATCTGCGCAACCCGTTTACTGCCGTATTTCTCCGTCACGTAACGCAGTACGTCGGCCCGACCGTCCTCATCGAAGTCGACGTCCACATCGGGAAGCGAAATTCGGTCCGGGTTCAGAAAACGTTCGAACAGCAGGTGGTACTTGATCGGGTCTATACTGGTGATCTTCAGCGAGTAGGCAACCACTGATCCGGCAGCCGATCCACGTCCCGGACCGACCGATACCCCCATCTCCCGTGCGGCACGGATGAAGTCCCATACGATCAGGAAGTATCCCGGGAAGCCCATCCATTCGATTGTCGACAGTTCGTATTCGATCCGTTTGCGTACGGTATCCGTCAGGGTCCCGTAGCGTTGCTCGGCTCCCTTATAGGTAAGGTATTCCAAATAGCGGAACTGTTTGGCGATCATTAGCCGTTCGGCCAGTTCCGGATGGTGTTCGATCGTCACATCGAGATCGGTGCTCTCTTCGATCTCTTTTTTCAGTTCCGGATCTTCGATCTTCTTGAGCAGAGTCTCCTTCAGTTTCTCAAGAGGAATATAAAAATCGTCCGGAATAGTAAAGTTCGGCATGAGCGGTTTATGCTCCAGCGAGTAACTCTCGACTTTATCGGCGATTTCAGCTGTCGTAGCCAGTGCTTCCGGATGATCGGAAAAGAGTTCGGCCATCTCCTCCTCGCTCTTCAGATACTCCTGAAACGTATAACGCATCCGGTTCGGATCGTCCAGATCGCGTCCGGTGTTCAGGCAGATCAGCCGGTCGTGTGCAGGAGCATCGTCGGCGCGGATGAAGTGCACGTCGTTCGAGGCGATATATTTGACGTGGTGCAGAGCCGCCAACTCGAGAATGGCCGCATTGACTTTTTTCTGATTCTCGTACACTTGGGCATCGATGCGGGGCTCTCCGCTGGGGTGCAGCTGCATCTCCAGATAGTAGTCCTCGCCGAATATCGACTGAAACTCTTCGACGATCCGGTGGGCCCGCTCCATATCGCCGTGCATGATCGCCTGTGGCAGCTCTCCTCCCAAACAGGCCGAGCAGCAGATGATCCCCTCATGGTACTCCCTCAACAGCTCTTTGTCGATCCGCGGATGATAATAAAAACCGTCGATGAAGGCGTACGATACGATCTTGGCCAGATTGTGGTATCCCGCGAGGTTTTTGGCCAAAAGAATCAGGTGGTCGCCCCGGTCGTCTTTGTCGCTCTTGTCGAAACGGCTCCCCTTGGCTACATAGACCTCGCATCCGAGAATCGGTTTGACCCCCTCCTTCTCGGCCGTGTCGTGAAACTCTTTGACACCGTACATGTTGCCGTGGTCGGTTATGGCCAGCGATGTCATGCCGAGCTCTTTGGCCCGTTGGATCAGCGGCTTGATGGCGGCGGCTCCGTCCAGTATCGAATACTGCGTGTGTACGTGCAGATGTGTAAATTGGCCCATAATTTGGTTGCGTATAGAAAATCGTGTCTACAAAGTTAGGGAAAATTTAGTGTGAAATATTCTTCCCCCAAAGGGTTTTTATTCACATTTTTTATTACTACTTTTAGGGGAGAAGAAGTGCGATGATTCGCAAGCGAAACAATGAAAATGAATCCTATTTAAAGCTAAGTAGTTATGGACAGTTCGAAGTTAGTGGTGGTGCGCAGTTATGCCACGACCGGAGAAGCGGTGATCGGCCAAACCCTGCTGGAAAGCAACGGCGTGCCGTGTGAATTGTTGAACGAATTGAGTTCGGACGTACTGCCCGTTCAGAGCGAATTGTTGCCGGTGCGTCTTGTGGTCAACGAGGTGGATGCCCGTCGGGCCGAAGAGGTCCTCTCCGCCGCATTCGATCAGGAGGAGTTCGACAAAGAGAGCTCAAAACGTCGAAGAAAACCGTAAGGAAAGAAAGGAGGGAGGTGTCTGGCTCGGTCCAGTACTAAATCCGTAAGTCGATGTCGTTTAACCGTGCGGC
>URBJ01000128.1 GCA_900546005.1 uncultured Alistipes sp.
GTCTACTGGTTTTGGGGTTGTTCCGCAATGATTCGCATGGCACATTTCAGGATCGCGTCATCGTCCAAAGTCACGACACCTCCGTCAGGCCCCTTCTCGATATGAATCCCCACGGGATCCCCATCTTGGAAATGCGTCCCTCCGAAATAATTACGTACAACGTTAACATCTATGTTCAATTCATCTGCAATACGCTGCGAACTGCCGCTGGGCAGTTTATCTTTAATCCGACGCAGCTCGTTAAAAGTAATTATCATAATCCTGACGGTTTAGGTTGATTTATATATGTTCAATATCACGTAAATACGAATACCAATTCAGTTTTAAAATTATAAAAAATTAAGGATAAAAACAAAATGATTTGTTCGGTTTTTTCACACTTTTACCGACAAAATAACATATCTCACTGATACTTAACACATATACATATTTACAACTCTTCGTTATACCTGTTGTCTGCCCCCACGCCCAACAAAACACACCTCACAAATTTCATTCGTCGCACACTTTTCAGACAAATCATTACCTTTGCAGAAAAAACAGAAAGAGATATGAATTCCAACCTCGAAGGTACGATCAAGCAACGGGTTCAGTTCCGTATCGTATGCTGCTCGGTACTGCTGATGGCGGGTAAGTTTCTGGCATTCGCCTTGACCAACTCGGTCGGCATCCTGACCGATGCTCTGGAAAGCATCGTCAACGTCACGGCCGGCTTCATCGGATTATACAGCCTACGGTTGGCGGCACGTTCCAAGGACAGCAACCACCCGTTCGGACACGGCAAAATCGAAGTGATCTCCGCCTCCATCGAGGGATTGCTGATCGCAGCCGCCGGAAGCATGATCATTTACGAGGGAATCCGACGGCTGTTCGTTCCTTCGGAGATCGGACAACTCGACATCGGTATTCTGTTAGTTGCGGCAGCCGGAGGGGTCAACTTTCTGTTGGGAAGATACAGCATCCATATGGGGCGCAAACACAACTCTCTTGCCCTGATTGCCGGAGGGAAACACCTGCAATCGGACACGATCTCTTCGATAGGACTGGTCATCGGTTTGATCCTGCTCTACGTGACCGGCATCAAATGGATCGATAGCGCTTTGGCACTGATCTTCGGGGGAACGATTATCTGGACTGGCTCTTCGATTCTTCGGAAAACGATTGCCGAACTGACCGACGAAGCCGACAAAAAATGCCTCGAAAAGATGCTTCAGGTTGTATCCGAGAATCCGGATCCGGCATGGATCGATGTCCACAATCTGAAAATCATCCGCTACGGAAGCGCTTTTTATGTCGACTGCGATTTGACGCTCCCTTGGTTCTACAACATTCGGCAGGGCCACGACTTGTGTAAACAGCTGCAAGAAACGATCCGCCAAAAATTCTCCGATCAGGTTTTGATCTCGGTCCACTTCGATCCTTGTGACGAAAAACACTGTTCGCATTGTGCGGTCGCATCCTGCTCCTACCGAAAATATCCGTTCTCCACGCCGTTGGTTTATACGCTTCAAGAGCTGACCGAGAGCGACGAAGAGAGGCACGAATAGATAGAGAGGGGGCAAAACGGGACCTGACTCATACCAATCCGGCCGATTTTTATCCTAACAAACTTTATACTAACCTAAATTTTCCGTTGTTATGAAACGTTTTTTCATCTACTGCCTGATGCTGATCTGCATCTGCGTTGTCGGATGCACAGACAAAGGCTCCACCCAACAAGAACCCAACCCGCCGAGCGAGGTTCAAGATCCCGACTCGCCGAATGAGGATCAAGAAAACCCGGATACGCCGAGCGAAGATCAGCAAGACCCGGACTCGTCGGACGAGGATCAACAGGAGCCGGAGAAACCCAGCGAAAGCCAGAGTTTCAGTGTTCCGATGTCCCATATTCTGATCTGCTGCCGGAGCTCCAACGAAGGAGTCATCAAATTCAAGGTTGGCGATCAGTGGATCACCGATCACAGCTACAAAAACATCGATCACGCCCGAGCCATTCTCTCCACCATCCAAGAGGCGGGAATCAACGACGTGATTATCGATTTGACCAACCCGAGCCAATGGGAGTCGATTCCGGGAAGTTGGCCCGGATGCCAGCCCAACGAAGGAGCCCTGTGGGAGATCGACACAAAAGACCAGATCGCCACGATCGAACAGGTATGCACCGAACTGGGCATGCACTTCGTGATGTTCATCGGGAATCCTGCTGCCCACACGTTAGCCTATTGGAACGGAGTCGCCAAACGCATCTGGGAGAACTGGGCAAACAAAGAGGTCTACCGCAAATATGGTTTTGGTGACGACCGGCCGATGCTTGTTGTCTTCTACATGGGAGAAGATTTTTGGAAAATGTATGACGCGGCCCCGTCCAATGAAAAAAACTACTTGGCCAAATTCCGCATCGGGACTTGCCAAGTGAATTCGCCGATGAACTTCGGGCCTACAGACGGCTGGGGCTACCGACACAAATCCTCCAGTTCGGACAACAAGGTACGCTTCGCCTGTCCGAACGAAGGGGTTCCTCCGACGGACTGGAAACGCAGTACGCTGCAGCAGTGGAAAGAGAAGGTCGAATGGGCCGGAGAGGCAACCGAATACTCGATCTTCGGTTCATATGACGACACGTGCGACGCCATTTTCTGGGGCATAGCCGACACACGCGAAAGCCAGACCGAGTACAAACGCTATCCGAACAACGAAGCTCCGGATGCCTACTACAACGTTGTCAAAGATTACCTCACCAACCGGACTCAGGCCCAATAGATTTTTATTGACCATATAAACACACAGAAAGAGAAGAGGCCGTTCTCCCATAAACAGGGAACGGTCTCTTCTCTTTTTTGACATCAGATTACGGAATCAGGCTTTGTTTTTGGCTGCATGCCGCCGTTCAGTCCGAATCCGATCGATCAGATCACGCACAAAGTCATATCCCGACAGACACCACTGCACCGCCGAACAGATCCGGTCTACCCCACCCCCGAAGTAGGTAAACATTCCGACCGGAGTAAACAGGCCGGCAATCTCTTTTCGATCCTCTGCCAAACGGCGCCCCATGCGACGCAATTCGGCATCGACTCTACGTCGTTCACACCGGAGCTTCTCCAGAGTTCCGATTCGATCATAACACTTGCGGCTCATCATCCTCACGTTTTCGGGTTATGTCGTCGGCCATCCGGCACAACATCCTTACAGCCGCGTCGACAATCAGTCTTTTCCGAAAGGAATAGACGATCAACGAACACACGACAAACACTCCGCCCATCGTCAGTATGGCTGCGAGATAGGACCCCAGCAAGATTCCGAGCATCCAAGTCACCGCAACGGCAAAAAACAGTACGGCGATCCCCAACAAAACGATCAGCAGTAGAATCCCGAACAGCGTATTGAAACACACGGCGAGATTCTCGATAGTCCACAATTTCAACCGTTCGGCACTGAGCGAAACATATTCGTTCGCATCTTGCATCGTTTTGCCGAAGAGTCCGGTACCGCCTTCTCCGTTCATACGCTTCCCCGATTACTGGTCTTCGCAACAATGCAGCGACTCGTCGATCGCCTCTTTCATCTTCTGCCCGTTCTGTCTCAACTTTTCCGTTATCTTTTGACGGGTATTGACCCCAGAGTCGGGGGCAAACAACAGAGCGACCGCAATTCCTATTGCAGCTCCGCTCAAGAACGATAATAGACCTTGACCTTTCATAAGATTTGATTTTTTGGTTATACTGATTACGTACCGTTGCAAAAAGCACACCACAATTCACACCACGTCATCGAAAGAATCGGACTCTCGAATCATGCTTTTCCCAAAAATTCTGTTATCTGCATACCCATTCATAACCAATAGCCACAAAATCGGATTGATACGAATACCCAGTAACAGGTATTTTACCAAGTTACGCAATCTGGCATTAAAGATGTTCGATACTTTTGATCAAATCAAAAATCATGCGTTATGAAAAAAATCGTATTGCTCCGTCACGGCGAGAGCACATGGAATCAAGAGAATCGTTTCACGGGCTGGACCGATGTCGACCTTACCGAGCAGGGGTGCGCCGAAGCCTATCGGGCCGGCGAACTGATGCGTCAGGAGGGGCTAACATTCAATCGCGCCTACACCTCCTTCCTGAAACGGGCTGTCAAGACCCTGAATATTGTATTAGACGTACTCGATCAGGACTGGATTCCGGTCGAGAAACATTGGCGGCTCAACGAAAAACATTATGGAGTGCTGCAAGGATTGAACAAAAAAGAGACTGCGGCTCAATACGGCGAAGAGCAGGTCCTGATCTGGAGAAGAAGTTACGACATAGCCCCCGATGCGCTTTCGGAAACCGACCCCCGGAATCCGAAATTCGACAGCCGTTATGCACAAGTTCCCAACAGCGAACTGCCCCGTACCGAATCGCTGAAAGATACGATCAAACGGATCCTTCCCTATTGGGAAAAGACCATTTTCCCCCATCTGAAGTTTGAGGATCAACTTCTGATCGTCGCACACGGCAACAGCCTGCGCGGCATCATCAAGAACCTGAAAGGGATTTCGGACGAGGCCATTTCGGAGTTCAACCTTCCGACTGCCGTGCCCTACGTCTTCGAATTCGACGAGGGGCTGGGCTGTGTGAAGGACTATTTCCTGGGCGACCCGGCCGAGATCGCCTCCCTGATGGAGG
>URBJ01000129.1 GCA_900546005.1 uncultured Alistipes sp.
CGGTGAAAAGAAAAACCGTACCTAAAGGCTGGTTCTGTTGTCCTTATGTCACAATAAAAAAGCACAAGGTGTAATAGGTGAGAAATGGGTGGAAAAGATTGATAGCGACTTCTCCTTGCACCCTTTTCTGAACTTTCTATTTAGGAGACCAGCAGGTCAGATGGTTGTTCCGTGTCACAACAGCAAACTTGTAGAAACTCTCGGGATCCTCCGAAATGTCGTAAACGAACTCTTCGGTTCCGGCCTTCACCTTGCCGACCTTGATCCATTCATCCGTCGAACCCTGATTGAAACGATTCGTCTTCGAAACATAGATTGTGGCGGAAGCCTGATCGTTCAAACTTTGCCATTTCAGGGTTATGGAGTTGTCGTTACGTGTCGTTTCAATACCGGCAATGTCGGTCTGTCCGATAAACGGAACGCCGTCTTGTTCCCATAGGGTATGGTCCGGAAGTTTGAATCCCATGTACCGACAGATCGTCGGGTTGATGTCGACAATCGATAGATAGGGTTCGGCAAAGTAGGCGTTGGGTTCTACATTGGTCGAGATCCAGCAGGTTCGTTCGCGTTCGGACTGTCCGCCATGATTATAACCGTCCGGCCCCCTGCCGTGATCGGTCGTAATGATTACTAACCATTCTTCATCGAAGTTTGCTTCTCTGTATTTGACAGCATCCCAGATACGTTTTACCTGTTTGTCCGCTAAAAGGGTGTAGCGGTCGAAAAAGTCACTGTTGCCGTAGATGTGGCCTGCATCGTCCGTGTACCACAGATAGACCCAGCTTAAATCGGGTGCATCGTTACGAATCCCTTCGGCAGCAGCTTTTGAGACAGCTTCGTCGATGCGGAAAATATGGAGGTCATCTTTTTCCTTCGGATATTTGTCTGTGTCGAGATCCAGCCCGTCGACCACATAGTCGATTGTCAGGCTGTCGGTTTCGGGTAGATTTTCTCCGAGCAGGATGGTTCGGTTGTCGGTCCAACTCGAGTAAAGTGCCGTTTTGAAATCTTTTTTCTGATCTTTGGCGATTCTGAAGATGCTCGGGTAGTTGTAATTCGGTTTAGGGGCATTATCCCATACGTTATGTTTATTGGCCCATGTCGATGTGAGTACACAGGCATAACCTACGGCCGAAATGGTCGGGGTTTGATCGTATCGTCCTACGGTCCCGCCGCAGTAGGCCCGGCAGTAGCCTCCATTGCCGGCAATCTCCTGTATGGTGGGAGGATTGAGGCGTTCGATCATGTCGGCGGGGATGCCGTCGAGGATAACGAAAACGGTTTTTGGTGTTTTGCCGTGCAATCCGGACGAAGCGAATAAAAATCCGGCAAAGAAAAGTAGTAGTAGATTTCGTTTCATAGTTTTAGGGTTAATGCTTAATGCTTTCAAAGGTAGTGAAAAAGAGAAGAAAAACATATTGGCTGTTAGAAAAAATTAGAATAAGGAGTCAGCATCAAGTAAGATGTGTCTATTATCTCTATATCAAGTTGCAGAAGGCGGTTGTTTTTGATAGAGTATGTCGAATCCGTCGTGCTGTTGTCTGATTTATACGATCAGACGTTCGAGCTTTTTGGAGATCAATTTGCGTTCCTGATTCAGAATGGAGATCTGTCGGGTGATCTCATCTAGTTCCTCATCCGATATTGGATTTTTCAGGCGAGTACTAAGTTCAGCAATAATATCGTCAATGACTTTGGACTTATAGAGAATAACCGCTCTGGGCAAAGCCGTGGGAAGCCGGTCCTGTTCGCTCTCGACCACGATGTCGAATCGTTTCCACAGCTTGCTGACCGGATAGTTTTCGTCGTAGGTCAGCAGATCGACGACCGCGTTGCAAACCTCCGGATCGGGATGGTTGATAAAGTGGTTGATCTCGATCGGCTCTTGGGCTTCACGCATGGATTTGTACTCCTCGTAAATCTTGCGGAACGTCGGGTCTTTCATTGTAATGCCGTTCTGATCCAGATTGCTGATAATCACTTCGGCAACATTCAGCTCCGTACTCTTTTTGCCTTCGGTGTATTCGAAATTCTGGGTGCCGTATTTCAGAAGATATTTGATCAACTCGTGTTCGAGCTCATTGATGCTGCTCCCCGCTTCGAGTTGTAACGGCGTATAGGCGGCCTCTTCGGCCTGTTTCCGTTGGATGATCTCCTGTTTGCGGATGAACTCCTTCGCTTCGGGACCGGCCTTGTGTCCGACCCGTTTCATGGCAATCTCACGCAGCAGAATGTTCTCGTCGACCTCCATCTGCCGCGAGCACTCCCGTGCATAGACCGATCGGGTGATGGCATCCGGAATGACCGAAATGCTCTGTACGATATCGGAGATCAAGGCGGCCCGTTTGATCGGATCGCCGTCTGCCTCCTTCATCAACAATCGGATCTTGAACGAGATAAAATCCTCCTCGTGGGTGAGAATATAGTCTTGGACTTGAGAGGCGTTGTGTGAGCGAGCGAACGAGTCCGGATCCTCGCCATCGGGCAGCAGCACGGTCCGGACGTTCATCCCCTCCTTGAGAACCATGTCGATACCGCGTAGGGAGGCTTTGATACCCGCACTGTCGCCGTCGTATATGATTGTAATGTTACGCGAGAATCGGGCAATCATACGGATCTGACCCTGAGTCAATGAGGTTCCCGATGAGGCGACGACGTTTTCGATTCCCGCCTGATGCATCGAGATGACATCCGTGTATCCTTCCACCAGAATGCAGCAATCCTGTTGGGTGATGGCCCGTTTGGCAAAGTAGATTCCGTACAGGACATCACTCTTGTGGTAGATCTCCGATTCGGGTGAGTTGAGGTATTTGGCGGTCTTTTTGTCGGTCCGCATCGTGCGGGCTCCGAAAGCGATGACCCGTCCGCTGATGCTGTGGATCGGAAAGATGACCCGTCCGCAGAAGCGGTCGTAGTACCCTCCGTTCTCTCGTTTGATGGTGAGCCCGGTGCGGATCAGAAACTCCTCCTTGTATCCGTCGCTAAGGGCCTGTCGGGTGAATGCGTCCCGGACTTCGGTACAGTATCCCAGCCCGAACCGTTTGATCGTGGCATCGGAGAATCCCCGTTCCCGGAAATAGCCGATGCCTATATTTTGTCCTTCGGGTGTTTCGTGAAGCATGCGGACGAAGTAGTCGGCAGCGTAGGACGATACGACCATCATGCTCTCCCGGTCGTCGTTTCGCCGTTGTTCTTCCGGAAGGAGTTCGTGCTCGTTGACCTCGATCCCGTACTTCTTGGCTACATATTTCAGCGCTTCGGGGTAGGTCATGTTTTCGTGCTCCATCACGAAGGTGACGGCATTTCCGCCCTTGCCGCATCCGAAACATTTGAAGACGCCTTTCGAGGGGGAGACGACGAACGACGGAGTCTTCTCGTTGTGGAATGGACAACAAGCCTGATAGTTCACACCCTTTTTCTTGAGCGTGACGAAGTCGCTGATTACATCCACGATGTTGGCAGCGGCGTAAATCCGGTCTACGGTAGCTTTGTCGATCATTCCGGTGAGGACTTTATTCGGAGATCAAAGGTACGAATTTTTGGGATCAGCTGAGGTGGTCGATGACGATTTTGACGCCGATTCCGATCAAAATGATACCTCCGAAGATTTCGGCTTTCGGGCCCAGACGTGTCGAAGCGAATCGACCTATGCGCAATCCGATGGCGGAGATCAGTGCGGCGGTGATTCCGATCAGCAGTGCGGAGATCAAAATGTTTTTGAATTGCGATCCCGGGAGGAGAGCCACCTTGATGAGCCCCAAGCTGAAACCGGAGATCAGGGCATCGATGCTGAGGGCCAAACCCAGAAGCAGCGTATTGCGAAGGGATAGCAGGTCGGAGGTCGGGGCGGAGTCCTTGGCCGGAGAGCAGCCCTCCTGAATCATCTTTCCGCCGACGAATCCCAACAGCACGAAGGCGATCCAGTGGTCGTAGTCAGCGATCAATCCGCTGATGCTCTCTCCGAAAGTCCATCCGGCCAGAATCATCAGAAAGTGGAACATGCCGATCGTGACTAAAAAACGGATCCGTTGACGGGATGTGATACGTTCGGAGAAACAACCTAATGTGAGCGAAACGGCGAAGGTGTCGAGACTCAGTCCCACACCGAGAAGCAGAATCGAAAGCAAGCCCATCGTGAAGTAAATTTGCGCAAAAATAGCGATTATTTCCGGCAATTCTTACCTTTGCGCTATGGATTTTAAATTGGTATCGGAATATAACCCGACGGGAGATCAACCGGAGGCGATCGAGCAGTTGGTGTCGGCACTGAAGAGCGGTTGCCGGCACAATACGTTGCTCGGGGTCACGGGGTCGGGCAAGACCTTTACGATGGCCAACGTCATTGCGGCACTGAACAAGCCGACGCTTGTGATGAGCCACAACAAGACATTGGCTGCCCAGTTGTACGGCGAGTTCAAAAACTTCTTTCCGGAGAATGCCGTTGAATATTTTGTCTCTTATTATGATTATTATCAGCCCGAAGCCTACATCCCGACGACCGATACCTATATCGAAAAAGACCTTTCGATCAATGAAGGGATTGAGAAGATGCGGCTCAGTGCAACGTCGGCTCTGCTGAGCGGACGCAACGACATCGTGGTAGTGTCGAGTGTTTCGTGTATC
>URBJ01000130.1 GCA_900546005.1 uncultured Alistipes sp.
TCGATTTGATCCAGCACATCTTCAATTTATCTTTCTTCAGCACAATTCCACACATAAAATATAAACGATTATATATAAATGACATACGCTATTCCTCGCAACAAAAAAATACCCTTCCTTGGGATATCTGCTTGTACAAACTAAAAATTTTGTATCTTTACTAACAAAACCTGACAGCCTAATACCCATGAACTCTATTATATATTTTATCATTGCATTTTGTATCTGCTTTTTAACGGGAAGAATTGTTTTTCCGCGGATTGTTCTGTTTGCCAAACAGAAACGGTTGTTCGACATACCCAACGCACGGAAAGTCCACACACAACAGATTCCTCGTTTGGGCGGCTTCATTTTCATGCCCAGCATCCTGCTCTCTTACTATTTCGTACGGGGACTGCAATGTACATTTACTCCCTCTCCGACATCCATACCGATGGAGATTCTCTACAAAGAGACGATCTTCTATTTCTTTTGCAGTCTATTTATCATTGCAGCCGTCGGGCTCTGGGACGATCTTAAAGGTCTGTCCTACAAATACAAGCTTATCGGACAGTTATGTGTCGCATTGTTACTGGTACTTCCGGCCCAACCGGTCGACTCGCTCAACGGTTTATTCGGCGTATACAACCTTCCGCATTGGGTCTCCTATCCGTTAACCGTTCTGATTGTCATGGTCATCATCAATGCCTTCAATCTGATCGACGGGATCGACGGTCTCTGTTCCGGATTAAGTATCATTACTTTATCCTCCTTGACCGCGCTGTTGTGCCTGACGGGGAATACCAAATTGGCCCTTATTTCGATCGCGACCATCGGCATCTTATCCGTTTTTTTCTACTACAACTATTTTGGGAAACGGATGAAAATTTTCATGGGCGACTGCGGCTCGCTCACATTGGGATGCATTACTGCTTTTCTGCTGTTACAATTAGCCGGAAGCCACGAGACGTCCGCCACTCGTTTTTTCCATGACGACAACATCACCATCGTATCGCTGATGAGCTTGATTTTCATTCCTTTGTTCGATACGACCCGTCTGTTTATTCAGCACATCTGCTCCGGACACTCTCCGTTTAATGCAGACAAGAACCACATTCACCACAAATTCATGGAGATCGGTCTCACACCCCACCAAAGCCTCAAGATCATTCTGTCCATCCAGATTCTGTACATTGTCGTCAACTTTTGGCTTGCTCCAACCGTAAACATCAATATTCTTTTCTTCGCAGATTTAGCCGTAGCCATACTTTTAATCGCGTACCTCAACCGTCGAGCACAAAAAAAACAGAGCCGGTAAACACATTTTACCGACTCTGAATACATTTAGAGCACTTATTATCCTTAATAGGCTTTGCCCTCGTTGTGCTTTCCGTTCCTATCGGGCTATGTTGCGACAATACAGACTGTATCGCTCCATGACGCTGTTTACGAAGGCCAGAGTCTGTTTCCCGATAAAGCGGCCGTTCTTGACCACATCGTCGTGTGCATACTGCGGATCGGACTTTTTGGTAAGATAGTCAGCGACCACTTCCCACGAATCGGGATTGGCACCATATTTACGGGCCAAGTTTCGAGCATCGACAACATGTCCGATTCCCCCGTTATAGCAGGCCAACACGATCTTCAAACGATCCGTATCGGAGGTAGCCGGAGCGAAATCCAAGGAATTTTCGATTTTTCCCAAGATTTTCAGGGCCAACAGGACATTATTTTCGGGATCCATCACATCGCCTTCGACGTCAAACTGCCTTGCAACACGAGGCATGATCTGCATCAATCCCTGCGCACCTCTGTGCGACACGAGGAAGGGGTTGAATCTTGATTCGCTATATGCGATTGCCGAAACCAGACGCCAATCGTAACCCTCCTTCTCGCACACTTTTTTGAACAGTTCGTCGAACATGGATATTCCTCCGTTTTTCAATGCAGTTTTTCCACGTCCGATCATCTGCCGTACGATTCCCTTTTCGAAATAGAGGTAATTGAGTACGGCATAATCCTCCCCGCAGCGATATTTGTTCAGCCACGTTTCGAAGTCCCGTTTCAACACCGAATCACGAGGAGTGACCATCACGCTCAAACCGACGGGCTCGGCAAAGGTGTAGATCTGCTCCACGTTCCGCGTCATGGCACATCCCAGTTGAGCCTCACTCATTTCGCAGATCAGATAGTCGTAATGCGCATCGCTCAGCTCTTCGATCATTTCGAAACTGTTCTGCGAGGTGACGTAAATTTCGGCAGCAGCCAACGAATCGAGCAACATCCCGTAAGCCGCGGTGTGTTTGAAACCGGACGAGATCAACACTTTCCCGTTTCCGATAAACGAAGCGAGATCGAGATGCGACAATTTCTGCACCTTTTTAGCCCTCGCCTTGGAGGTGAGCAACACGAATGAGGTGTTACAGATCGAGACGGCCTGCCTTTTGTCGGTTTCCGAGAGTCCGGCATCGAACGAGGAGACGAAATCGACCTCACCGTTTTGGAGTTTTCGAGCGCGTTCGGAAGCGTTCCCGTAAGGGACGATCTCCAACTCCAGCCCGCGGGCATCGGCATAGGCCTTGAGCAGATCGTACTGGTAGCCATAATTTTCGCCACCGAACACAAAGTAGCCCGGCATTTCGTCGTCGATAGCCACCGTCAGATTCACTCTTGGCGCACTCGCCTTTTCCTGCCTGTCGCAGGTTTCCGGATCGGAACACGCCATGAAGCATAGAGCACAAACAAAGAACGAAATTAATTTTTCGGATCTTTTACTTAGAACGATCATGAAAAATGTTTTTGTGGGCAGCCAACTGCATCAGTCATAGAAGCTCCAGGAGAATCCCAGCTTAAACGCACGTTTGTTCAAAGGATAGTGCAGCACGGTAAAGTAATCCCTCGTACCGAACAGATCTTCGTTGAGGTGCTGCATTTTGATCAGAATTCTCATTCGTTTCCATTTTGCGGAGACGAACAGATCGACATAGGGATAGTTTCCCAACTCCTTTTCCCGTTGGTTATAAAACTGTGCGGTTGCCGGATTATAACCGAATGCGTAATACTTGGTGTTGTACCGTCCGTCGAGCCCGATCTGCATACGCAATACATTCTTCACGATATTGAATTCGAAGAAATAGCTGAGATAGGCACTCGCCAGCGGGACAGGTACGACCTCCTGTACCGAACTAAACTGAAGCAAAACCCTGTGGTTCAGATGGAGTCCGCCGATGCGGAAATCCTTGTGAGCATACAACCCCGATACGCTGACAACACCGTCGTACTGAGCAGGCAACGCCTGAGCATCGTAGTAGATACGATTATTCAGGAGGCTCTGCTGTGCGCCGAATTCGAAATTGATGGCCGGCACGTTCAGTGAGGCAGAGAACCGGGTTTCAGACTCTTTTGCAAAAGAGTTGTTCCACGCAAAGTGGTTAGAGAAATAGTTTTCTGTCCAGTAGTCAGGAGTCAGAGTTTGGTGCCTGAAGCTACCTTTCAGAGTGATTGGTTTGCCGCGTACGAAAACCGAGAACGCCACATTTCCCCCCAAGTCGAGATCCTGACTTCGGTAACCGAACAGGTGGTATTTGAGGTGGGCGCCCCAGCTGAAATATTTTTTGACCCTACCTTCGACAGCGCCGTAGACATAGGTAGAGTTTCGAGTCACGCCTTTATTTTCGCGGAGATAATCCTCCATGCGGAACTGGTAATAGCGATGGGCATCGTTTCCGATCCCGGCATCGATGACACCGATCGGGCCGTTTCGGTCCCAAGGCTGAATCTGTACGAAAACCTTATTGGAGAGCAACCGTTCGTAGGTCGAATCCGAGCTTGCCACATCGCTGATGTACCAATTTTCATAATAATCGCCGCTGTTGCTTCTCGTATCGGTATATTTTCGATAGAATTTCGAGAGTTCAAAGGAGTGTCCGATAAAGATCGTCGAATTGCGGGCGATGGAGAAATCCTCATCGGTCAACCGCCTCAACGGAATACCGTATGACTGCACGACATAGAAGGTATTGTTCTTGAGCTGATTTCTTGCATCCATCAGACGCACCTCGATCAGTTCGGGCATTTCGAAAATGGTATCGGTAATGTCCTCATCGCGTTTGATACCCCCGTTTTCCTTGACATTCTGCATGTTGAATATATATCCGGCATGCACGCTGTACTTTTTTCCGGTATGGGAGAAGGCCAGCGAGAGGTTGCGCTCGCGTGTGCCCTGCCATGTATAGATACCCCTCGTTCCCCGGCTGCGGTAATCGACATTGAATCCAGTTGAGGGCGAGATATTCTGTGCGTGCGTTCCCCAGAAGCTCTCTTCGAGTCGTCGGGTCTGTCCGGACATAAAATACGAGAGATGGGTAAACGGTTTTTTGACGTTGAAGAAGCGAACCTGTTCCGGCGTAATCAGATAGGCGGCAAAAGATTGCGCGAATGAGAAATTCTTGAAATTGGGTCGGATAAAGAAGTCGAGCGGGACAGAAGCGGCACCCAGATTTCCCAGATAGGCCGAACCTACGTTGTTCTGTAAATAGGGGTACTCATTCTGAAACCCGATCATCGACGTATC
>URBJ01000131.1 GCA_900546005.1 uncultured Alistipes sp.
AATGAAATACCTTTGCCGGTGAAGTTTTAGGTTCATTTAGATAAGTAGTTTTTAGGTTAGTAGGGGAAACGGACAGTTTTCGGGAAGTTTTGAGCTTCTGGAAACGGTCCGTTTTTTTTTGTATGTGGTTGATAGGTTGTCTTTTGTATTCTTAAGGTCTTCCGAAAAAACGTGTTGGCCGGTTATGCGATGAATTTCTCGCAATCTGGGTCCGGAACGGGCAAAATCAGTCTGTCTGAAGGCAATATTGGTAGAAAACTTGGAAAAGTCCGAAAAAATCTCAAGGCTGTGTCTATTTTTATATTGCTGTTTATGAGTGATTTATCAGAGCTGAAAGGAAAAACAAGAAAATAAAAATTAAAAATATTTAAAAAGTATTTGCACAAACAGGATTTTCCCCTTATCTTTGCCCTCGAAGTTTTAGGTTAGTAGTTTTAGGTTAGTTAGTTGAAAGAAAAGCGGTAGCTGAGAGATTTGGCTCTCACTGCTGTCTTTTCTTTAACTGTTTTTAGGGCCTGCCTCTCCGGGTAACACGACCTGCACCCGATAGAGATTCTTCCGACGGACACTCAGTCCAACCCAATCGTTGAAATTAAAATAGCGAACGATCCATTGCGGATAGGGATTCCAGTCGATTTTCTGTAAGGGAACCGAAAAATGTTCGTCTAACTGCGGATCCTCAGAGAGAATAAATACCGGTATTTGCTGTTCGGTAAAGGATTGTGCCGACCGTTCCATGTCGGGAAGCGTGTCGAAAAGAAGACGTTGCGTTCCGGCAGGAAGAAAATAGTGACCCGATACGGCTCGCGGGAACAGGGTCGTCTCGTAATAACTGTAAAAGGTTTTGTCCTTTTTGAGATTGAGGATGGCTTTCGTTTTGCCGGACGGGCACAGCTCCCGCATCTGGTGGTAAAAGGCGATATCCGTATTGCGAATTGTCAGATTAAAGACGATGATCAAGACATTGAGCGATAATGCCGTCCACCCGATGACGCGTGCTCCTTTGCTGCGTAGGAAGCGGGTCGGAACGTATCGGCTGGCTGCAAGCAAAATGTATGGGGCGAAGGCCAAAATCGGAAACAAAAAACGGACCTCTTTGTGGCCGATGGCCTGATGGGTGATCAGAAACGGAATCAGCATCCATGTGAGCGGATGCTTGAGGTTTTTCCAGATGAAAATCAGGGTGGCGGCCAACAGCAGAATGCCGAAGAGAATGCCTCCTTCGAGCGGAATATAGGCCAGATAGTACCACCACGGGTCGATCCCGAACGAGTCGATATGGCCTTGCAGGATGTTTTCGTGCAGGTAATTCAGAGGGGTGCAGGTCCATATTCCGTAGAGCCAGCGATCCGCAGCGGTTCCGACTCCCAGCATGGCAACTACTCCAAGACCCAATCCGCTCAGCAGGGATACTTTGCGCAGGTAGACCAGAAGCCATAGGCCGAAACCGAGCAGTGCGAATCCGACTTGGAACCGGACGATAAAAGCTGCACCGGCAAGCAGCCCCATCCATAATCCCCATAGGAAGGGGTGTCGTCGCTCCTTTTGCCGGAAAAACATCAGCATCGACACCAGCAGCAGCAACAGGTTGCCCGACAGGGTCTCGGAACTGAACCGGACATGGAAATAGGCCATGAACCAGACGAAGAACCCCAATATCAGATACCATCTCTTTTCGCTCGCTGTTTGAAAAAATGGCCGTATGGCCCGGCAGAAAACCAGAAGGGCAACGACCGAAAGCGTACCGCTAAGCAGTCTCAGAAGAGTCTGTAGAATAAAAGGATCGTAGAAGTGGATGCTCGTAAGCAGCTTCCCGAAACCGTAGGCGATCAACGGTTGGAATCCCGGGCGCATCATGGTTTGGTACTCCCAAGGCAGATCGCTCGGAGGTGTCCCGAAGAGTCGCATGTGTGCGAATTCGAGAATCTGATAGTATTCGTCGGGGTGGTAGAATCCGTCGCTGAAGATGACATACAGCAGGGTGAACAGACATCCCGCATAAATGATCGTACGGGTGGAGTGTAAACGGGAAAAAGATGCATCGGCGTGGATCGGCTTGATTTATATGAATCTGAATGAATAGGCGATAAACTCGTCGTAAAATTATATAAAAGTTTTTTTATCCGTCAATTAATGCTTAATTTTGTAGATCGTTTCATATCTTTAAGGTGTAACTATTAAGACCAACTACAAACTAGAATGACCAAAAAAATTCAATTCATTTCCGCTGCCGAAGCAGTGAAAGTGATTAAAAGCGGCGACCATGTGCATCTGAGCAGTGTCGCAAGCGCGCCTCAGTGCTTGATCCAAGCCATGTGCGAAAGAGGACGCAATAAAGAGTTCGAACATGTGCATATCCATCACCTTCACACAGAAGGTCCGGCTCCCTATGCGGCTCCTGAATTCGAGGGAATCTTTCAACTGGATTCCTTCTTCGTGGGAAGCAACGTGCGTAAGGTGACCCAGTCGGGATATGCCGACTACATCCCTGTATTCCTTAGTGAAACCCAAAAACTGTATCGTAGCGGAGTATTGCCCTGTAATGTGGCGATGATTCAGGTGTCGCCTCCCGATGCGCACGGGTATGTCTCGCTCGGTACTTCGGTCGATGCAACGTTGGCTGCCGTGGAGTGTGCCCAGACGGTGATTGCCGTGATCAATAAACATGTACCGCGTTCATTCGGTGACGCTTTTATTCCTATTGATGATATCGATCTCTTCGTTGAGGACGATCAACCGCTTGAAGAGGCGCATTTCTCCGTGCCCAACGAAGTGGAAACGGCCATCGGAAAGCATTGTGCAGCCCTGATCGAGGATGGCGCTTGTCTGCAGATGGGTATCGGAGCCATTCCAAATGCCGTGCTGGCTCAGCTGACCGGACATAAGAATCTGGGAATTCACACGGAAATGTTCGCTGACGGGGTATTGCCTCTGGTGGAAAGCGGTGTGATCAACGGCAAGAACAAGGCGATCGATAAGGGTAAAATGGTCTCTACCTTCTTGATGGGCTCGCAAAAAGTGTATGACTTTATCGATAACAATCCCGGTGTAGCCATGATGGATGTGGGTTACACGAACGACCCCTTCGTAATTGCCAAGAACCCTAAGGTTACGGCGATCAATTCGGCGTTGCAGGTCGATTTGACCGGGCAGATTTGTGCCGATTCGCTCGGAACGAAGTTCTATTCCGGTGTGGGCGGACAGGTCGACTTCATCTACGGTGCCTCTCGCTCGGAAGGAGGTAAGGCCATTCTGGCCATGCCTTCGGTGACCAACAAGGGGATCAGTAAAATCGCGCCCGAGCTGACCCTTGGGGCAGGTGTGGTGACTACGCGTTCGCATGTGCACTGGTTTGTAACCGAATTCGGTGCCGTAAATTTATATGGCAAATCGTTGCAGGAGCGGGCTCGGTTGATTATCAGTGTGGCTCATCCCGACCATCGCGAAGCGCTTGACCGCGCGGCCTTTGAACGCTACGGTTCGCATCACCACTATATCAAGGCAACGACCAAATGTTGATGTCTCGTCGCTTGTTGAGTAGTACAAGTGTGAAATAATATAAGAGAGGAGCTTCCAACCCGTTGGAGGCTCCTCTCTCTTTTACGTCCGGAATGAAACGCTTTAAGGATCGAACGGTACGGCTGGGGAGAGGGACTCCGGAGTGTTCCGATTCCTGATCGGTGCGGGATCCGTATAGGCGGGAAGCTCCTTGTTGGCGACCAACGATCCGTTGTATTGCATGATGTTTGTCTTTGTGACCAGATCCAGAACCGTCCGACCCGTAAGCGAATCAATAGTGAAGACGAAGGTGTAGGGAGCTCCGCTGCGGTCTTTTGCCCCGAATGAAACTTTCCATCCCGGACCGCTGCGCAGACTCCTTAAATTTGATAAGGTATCCGTTTGGATATTGGCGATTTCGTTGTAGGAGATAGCTCGTCCGATAACAATAGGGATGTGGACTTGGAGGTACTCCCCGTACAGTGCTACATAATAGTAGTAGTTGTTGATGTACTCAACTCCTCCGTTGGGAGCCCACTCCATGTTGATCGGAATGAACTGAAAGCGAAACGTGTTGACCATCGAGTCCAGCTGTCGTGTATAGCGTGTCTGGCGCATCTCTTTGCGGGTAGGCTGAGATGTCTTTTGTGACACATCCTGCGAAAGACCCGTCATGGGGATGAGTATCGACAACAAGATGACGAACCGTACACTTCGTTTCATAAGGCCTTCTCTGCTTCGTGTATCGATCAATAGTTGAGCGGAGCGAAGGTGCCGTTATAGGTGACGGTCGGATAGAGGTCCGATGCGATGTTCAGCTCACACTCCCGGGTGATCGAGTATATTTTCATGGTAAACGTGTAAGTGTTGTCCGAATAGAGGTTCGAAGAGAACGATATGGTCCATCCGTCAGAATCCTGTACGGCCGTATATTTCTGGATGTCCTTGGTCATTTCGTTCATGATCGTCATCCGGTACGGAGGAACGGCACCTGCAATGT
>URBJ01000132.1 GCA_900546005.1 uncultured Alistipes sp.
ATCGGCCGGATGTTGCACTACCCGAACTCTCCCCCGCCCAACAGCGGGCACTCGATTCGATCCGTGATGGATTTACCAATAAAAAGGTGGTGCTGCTGCACGGAGTCACCGGAAGCGGAAAGACCGAAATCTACATCCATCTGATCGCCGAAACACTCGATGCGGGACATAACGTACTCTACCTGCTTCCCGAAATTGCCATGACCGATCAGCTGGTCAGTCGCATGAAAGACTACTTCGGAGAGACCGTCCGGATATACCACTCGCGCCTGACTCCCCGACAGCGGGCCGAAGTGTATGACGAACTGTTGCACACATCCGGAGGGAAACTCCTGATCGGGGTCCGGTCGGCCGTTCTGCTCCCCCCGAACCGGCTCTCGCTGATCATCGTCGACGAAGAGCACGACTCCAGCTTCAAACAGACCGACTCGAGTCCGAAATACCACGGACGAGACACCGCGATCTACCTCGCTTCGCTCTGCGGAGCCCACACCCTGTTAGGCAGTGCCACTCCCAGCGCCGAGTCCTACTACAATGCCACAACCGGCAAATACGGACATGTCGTCCTCAACGAACGATACGGAGGTGTCACGCTACCTCAAGTGATCGTATCGAATACGCTGACAGCCGCAAAACGCGGCGAAAAATTTTCGCATTTCAACAAGATTCTGCTTGACCGCATCGACCAGACGCTCCTTCGAGGCCGACAGGTGATGCTTTTCCAGAACAGAAGGGGCTTTTCGCCCTTCGTAACCTGCGGAACATGCGGCTGGACCGCTCTGTGCCCCGACTGCAACGTCTCGCTTACCTACCACAAAAACGACGGATCCCTCCGCTGTCACTACTGCGGGTATCACATCCCGATGCCTGACCATTGCCCCTCCTGTTCGACGGGAACCCTTCTTCCTCAGGGATTCGGGACGGAAAAGGTCGAAGAGGAGCTTCATCGCTTCTTCCCCGCCGCCCGAATCGAACGATTGGATGCCGACTCCGCCCGTTCCACCCGAAACTACCGACGAATCATCGATTCGTTCAGCGCCGGAACGACCGATATCCTGATCGGCACCCAGATCATCACCAAAGGGTTCGATTTCGGAGGAGTCGCATTGGTCGGAATCCTCAATGCCGACAACCTTTTATTATATCCCGATTTCCGATCCAGCGAACGGGCTTTCCAACTGATCGTCCAAGTGGGAGGTCGCGCCGGACGACGGGACGAACAGGGAACGGTCATTATCCAAACCACACAACCCGATCATCCGGTTATTCGGCAAGCCCTGAACGGTGACTACGAGACAATGATCCGCACACTGCTGGCTGAGCGCCAAACCTTTCTCTACCCACCCTTCTGTCGATTGATCTCCATCATTTTTCGACATCGGGACCGCAATCTGCTCCAACGAGCCGCCGACACCTTTGCGACTCAAGCCCGACGCCACTTCGGACGCATGCTGATGGGACCCGAATCTCCCCCCGTCGACCGCATCCGCAACCAGTTCAGGCTTCAATTTCTGCTGAAAATCGACCGCCGCCAAGCAGCCGTCAAGCAGGAGTTGTCAACCCTCTTCGACGAATTGCATGCCGATCCGTCGTTTCGTACCGTCGAAATCATCCCCGACGTAGATCCTCAGTAAAAACCGGCTGTACTCCAGCCCCTCGGCATCCGAATTGCAGCTCGATCGGAGTTCCTTCGGATCAATTACACATACATGTATGTGTGAAAGATTCGGGAAGAATCCGCATCTTGGAAAATATTTTGCCTGCAATGAAAACCGCGATCGAGATGTATGTCATACAGAGGGTTAAGGAGATTCGAATCCGCAAAGGTTTGTCTCAAGCCGCCTTGGCCGATTGTCTGAATCTCTCGAAAGGGTTCATCGGAGACGTCGAAAATCCGAAGTCGCGGGCCAAATACAACCTCAACCACCTGAACGAAATTGCCAAGATCTTCAACTGTTCGATAAGCGACCTGCTACCGGAACAACCGCTGTGAAGCAAGAAACGCTGGATGCAACATGGATGTGATTACACGTTACGCCGCTGAAATTTTTCACCTGTTCTTTCCGGAACGCTGTCCCGCCTGCGGAAAGGCTCTTCCCGAGGGCGTCTCCTTTCTGTGCCCCACATGCCAATGGGAGATGCCACTGACCGGATACTGTACCGAACACGACAATCCGGTTGCCCGCAAGTTCTGGGGATTGGTCCCGATCGAAGAGGCCTCGTCGCTGTTCTTCTTCTCCTCTCACAGCCCCTACCGGAATCTGATCCACAACTTCAAATATCGCGGTCAGTGGCGGGTCTGTGAGAAAATGGGAATCTGGTTCGGGAAGGAGCTAAGGGAAAGTGGACTGTACGACACGGTTGACCTGATCGTTCCGGTCCCACTGCATCCGCGGCGCCTGCTCCACCGGGGATACAATCAGTCGGAATATATAGCCCGAGGAATCGCAGCCAGTCTGGGCAAACACCTTGAGCCACACTGCCTGATCCGGAAACGATACAATCGCTCGCAGACGAAAACCCACAGCAGAAAAGATCGGTGGGAGAATGTATCCGGAATCTTTTCGGTCCGCCACCCCGAGCGGCTTGAAGGCAAACACATTCTGTTGGTGGATGACGTTCTCACTACCGGATCGACGCTCACGGCCTGTGCCGAAACACTCTTAAAACACCTCTCCTCCTGCCGCATCAGCATCGCGACACTGGCTGTCTCGCTATACGAACTTTCCCGTGAACAGGGGACAAAAAGCAGATAGTCTCCAGCTGAGTCTAAAAACCCAATTCACTCTGTCGGTAAGCCTTGGGAGTCATCCCCGTATGTTTTTTAAAAAAACGGCCGAAAAAGGAAGGATTCGGGAAATTCAAATAGTTTGCGACCTCCTGTATGGTCATCTGAGAGGATTTCAACTGGGTTTTTGCATCGAGGATTACCGTTTCGTTGATCCACTCGGTCACGGTACGGTTACTCACCTCCTTCACGACCGCCGAAAGATATTTGGGCGTCAGACACAATGTCCGCGCATAAAATGCTACCGTCCGTTCCTCTTTATAATGGTGCAGGATCAGCCTCATCATACGTTTGAATATCTCTTCATGTCTTGTATGAGGATGCTCTTCCTGAGGATACTTTTTCCAATACAAAACGCTCACCTCATAGAACAAGACCTGCAACAAACTCTTTATGATTTCAACATTAAAAAAATGATCCTGCCGCAAGGCTTTTTCACGCATGAGAGAAAAAAACGAGACCATCTTCGTTCGGTCGGAAATATCGATCGCCAGCTTCGAGTGCTGAATAATGTAGGGATAGAGCGGATTCACCGACTGATGCAGATCGCGAATAAACTCGGAGGTAAAACCCATCAACTGTACGGTAAAATCATCGCTGTGAGAGGTAATCTGGACAATAATACCGGGCGTAATAAAAAACATATCGCCCTCATTGATTTCGTACGTTTTCAGATTCAACGACAGCACGCAACCTCCGGAGAGACAAAAACCGATCGCACTGCCTCCCAACCGTACTGGCCGCTCAAAATGGCGCCAAAGATCATCCTGAGCATCGGCAATCCAGAACTCATTGGTCACATAACCCCGCCCGTCTGGCGGACCAATCCGAGCTATTTCGAGAATGGGCAGTCTTTCATTCTTTATTCCCATGATAATCTTGATGTTTTACGGTTTTTCCGGCAAAAATAAGAAACCATTCGCATCCTTCCAAGAGAAAAAAAGGACGAAAAAAGGAAATTCAGGACATTAATACGGGCTATCGGGACTTTTTTCCCCGAGACAACTCCGTACCTTTGAAAAAGTTTTAAAAAACGAAAGAATCACTATGGAATCGGAAACAATATCGAACAAAACCGCTCCGGCACAAATCGTCGGCCGAATTTCGCAGATCATCGGACCGGTTGTCGACGTAGCTTTTGACGGTCCCGAGAATGAAATCGTCCTGCCGCGTATCCACGACGCCATGGAGATCAAACGCGACGACGGACGAACCCTGATCGTCGAGATACAGCAGCACATCGGTGAGAATACCGTGCGAACCGTCGCTATGGACAGTACGGACGGTCTGCGTCGGGGTATGAAAGCCGTTTCACACTTCCGCCCGATCACCATGCCGGTCGGCGAACAAATCAAGGGAAGATTGATGAACGTTGTGGGCGAAACGATCGACGGCATGAAGGAGCTCGATCACACAGGCGCCTACCCAATCCACCGCGATCCCCCGAAATTCGATGAACTGACCACCTCTCAGGAGGTCCTCTATACGGGAATCAAGGTGATCGACCTGTTGGAACCCTATCCCAAAGGAGGTAAAATCGGTCTGTTCGGCGGCGCCGGCGTGGGTAAGACCGTGCTGATCCAGGAGCTGATCCACA
>URBJ01000133.1 GCA_900546005.1 uncultured Alistipes sp.
ACCCGATCTTGACGTTGTGTCCGATCCGGAGGCTCCCTTCGGTCGGTTCCAGCTGACCGATCACCATCCGGGCAAAGGTCGTCTTACCCTCGCCGTTCCTTCCGACAAGTGCCACCTTCTGCCCCCGCTCGATCGTAAACGTCGCACCGGAGAATACATGTTTCTCTCCAAAGCTCTTACCGACCTCCTTGGCCTCCACAACGATCTGCCCCGAACGCGGTGCAGGGGGGAACTTGATGTTCAAACGACTGAGGTCCTCTTCGTCCACCTCGATCCGCTCGATCTTCTCCAGCTGCTTGATCCGAGACTGTACCTGATTCGACTTGGTCGGCTTATAGCGGAAGCGTTCGATAAACTCCTCGGTCTGTTCAATCATCTTCTGCTGGTTCTGGTAGGCCGCCAACTGTTGGGCACGACGCTCGCGGCGCAATTCGACATACTTGCTGTACGGCACCCGGTAGTCGTAAATCTTTCCGAGCGATATTTCGATCGTCCGCGTCGTGACGTTATCCAGAAAGGCCCGGTCGTGCGAGATCAGTACAACCGCCCCGTTATAATCCTTCAAATAATTTTCGAGCCATCCGATACTTTCGATGTCGAGGTGGTTGGTCGGCTCATCGAGCAGGAAGACCGACGGACGACGCAGCAACAGCTTCGCCAACTCGATCCGCATACGCCATCCCCCGCTGAATTCGCTGGTTGGGCGGGAGAAGTCGGAACGCTCGAAACCCAGACCGAGCAGTGTCTTTTCGACCTCCTCCTCGCGGTTCATTCCACCCAAAATATTGAATCGGTCCGTCGCGTCGTTGAGGCGATGCAGCAGTTTTTCATACTCGGGGCTTTCGTAATCGGTCCGTTCGGCAATTTCGGCATTCAACCGGTCGATTTCGCGTTCCAGTCCGAGCACTTCGGAGAACGCCGATTCAGTCTCGTCGAAAAGGGTCGTCGTATCGGCTACCTTCATCTGCTGGGGCAGATACCCCACCGTGCACTCCCCGTTACGGGAAACCGTGCCCGATGTCGGTTGTTGCTCCCCGATCAACACCTTCAGCATCGTCGACTTACCGGCTCCGTTCTTCCCTACCAGCCCGATCCGATCCTTTTCGTTGATCAAGAACGATACATCCTTAAACAGATCCCATCCCGCAAAACTGACCGTCAGATTATCTACCGAAATCATCGTCTCCTCTCCTTATTCGAAAGCCTCTTAACTCGCTTTATTTATATATATTATACATTCAACAGTTTGTGGATCGTCGCTTCGGGATCGGGGCTCGCAAACACGGTGCTTCCCGCAACCAACACCTCGCAACCGGCCGCATAGACCTCAGCGGCATTATCCAACGTAATTCCGCCATCTATTTCGATTACCGCCTGTGAACCGCAACGATCGATCTCGCGCTTGAGTTCCGCCACCTTTTCGGTCGAACCCTCGATAAAGGACTGCCCTCCGAAACCGGGCTCCACACTCATGATCAACACCAGATCCAGATCGTTCAGATAGGGAACGATGGCCGATACCGGGGTTTTGGGCTTGATCGACATCCCTGCCTTTACGCCACACTTCTTGATCAGCTCGATCACGGCACGCGGATCTTCCGTCGCCTCGAGATGAACCGTGATGATATCTGCTCCGGCTTTGGCAAAACGCTCGACATAACGTTCCGGTTTGACAATCATCAGGTGCGTATCGAGCACTTTTTTGGTTCCTTTACGCATCGGTGGCATTAGCGGAAATCCGAACGAAATATTGGGGACGAACACACCATCCATCACGTCGATATGGATCCATTCGGCCTCACTGCGATCGAGCATGGCAATGTCGTCGGCCAAATGCCCGAAATCGGCTGAGAGCACCGAAGGCGATATGATTCTTTTCATGTTGTTTGAAGTTTTGGTTTTACAGTTTGTCAAATCTGCACAAAGGTAACGATTTTTATCATTATTCGCTTACCTTCCCGCTCCGATACGCACTCTCTGAAAAAACATCGGACGGCGGGAACAGGTCCGGCCGTCCGACTCTATACGTCCGTTCTCCACGGTTAGTTTGCAGTCTGGGGGTTAATGGTAAATGTATGGGTCATCGCCCCTGCGCTGACCTCGTCCGAAGCAAGTGTCATGGTGATTTTGACCGGTTTTGTTATGTCGCTGACCTGTAACTTACTGAACGTATCCTCAAAATAGACAATCAACTCGTCAAACAGTGCTTTCGCCTCGGCGGTTGTCAGATAAGCCTCATTATCGAATACATCGAAAGTCATATTGATCTGCTCGATCTCCTGATCGGTCAGATCCCCCGGATCGGTCATAGCCATTGTCATTTTCCAAAGATACGTCTCGGCCTTTGGGTCATCCTCCTTATCGCACGAAACAAACACCACACTCATCAAGCCCGCCAACAATATGGCCAAAAAAGATTTTACCTTCATTTTTCCTCGTTTTACAATAAAACACACAACATTTTCAATTCCGTTTCCGGCATCGCCCGCAAAACTATACAAAAATCCGACACATGAAATGTTCTGAATCGATTCTTCCGATTTTTCACTATTTTTGTTCGGACATTCATCTCCAAAAACAAAACGGATTTTATGATTTATACGATATGGCTATTGGCCGGAGCCGTGATCGGAGCGCTCGCAGTTTTTTTGGCCGGCCGGCCGGCATTGAAACGCTACGAACAGACCGAGAGCGGATTGAAAAATGAAATAGAAGCGAAGAACGGGCAACTGTTCGAACTGAACCGTCAGGTTGCCGAGAGCCGAACACAATGCCGGGCCCTCGAAGAACGCATCGCCCTTTTGCAGCAAACCTACGAACGCGAGGAGCTTCGTCGCAAAGAGGAAGAGACCACCCGGATGCAGCAACAGCAGGCGGCATTCAAGAATCTGGCCAACGACATTCTGGAAGAGAAGAGCCGCCAGTTCAAACAGACCAACAGCGAATCGCTCGAACAGTTGCTGAAACCATTCCGGGAAAATCTGGAAAGATTCCGCAAGCGGGTCGACGAGGTGTACGACAACGAAGCACAGCAACGCTTTTCGCTGAAAGAGGAGATCCGTCGGCTGAACGAAGCCAACCTGCGCATGTCCGAAGAGGCCAACAACCTGACGCAGGCCCTCAAGGGGAATTCGAAAGTGCAGGGCGATTGGGGCGAGATGATTCTCGACACAATTCTCGGCGGCTCCCATCTGATCAAGGGTATCCACTATTTCACACAGGAAAACCTCAAGGACGAAGCCGGAAACAACCTGCGCCCCGACGTGATCCTCAACCTTCCGGGCGGCAAACAGATCGTCATCGACTCGAAAGTCTCCCTCACGGATTACGTCGCTTATACCGAAAGCACCACCGCAGAAGAGGCCTCCAAAGCGATAAAAAACCACCTGCGTTCGGTGCGCAGCCACATCAACGAACTGGGGAGCAAACACTACCAGACATTGGTCAACTCACCGGATTTCGTAATCATGTTCATCCCGAACGAACCGGCCTTTCTGCTTGCCCTGCAACAGGAGCCCGGACTGTGGAACGAAGCCTACGATAAAAAGGTGATCGTCAGCAGCCCAACGAACCTTTTCGCTCTGTTGAAATTGGTCGACGATCTCTGGAAACGCGACAGCCAAAACAAAAATGCCATCGCTATCGCCAAAGAAGGGGCCAACCTGTATGACAAATTGGTCGGCTTTACAGAGACCCTCACGGATTTGGGCCGCAGCATCACCAAGACGGGTGAAAAATACGAACAGGCTATCAACCAGCTCAAAACGGGACGGGGCAATCTGATCCGAAGAGCCAACAAACTCAAAGACCTTTTAAAGGTAACCAAAAGCATGCCGGCCAAATTTGCCGACTACGAAGATACGGATGACCCCCTGCTCTCCTCCGATACGGGTTTCACCGCTTCTTCCGCTACCGACGAATCGACCAAACAAAAGGAAATCTGAAACTTTTTTATAATATTTTAGATAATTCATATAAAAAGGGGAGCCGCCACGTCAGTCTACGTGATAGAATTTTATTTCTTTACTTTTCCCAAACACCCCGCACCATTACATAACAAAAGCGGAGCATCCCTTATCTATGGATACTCCGCTATAAATGTAAAAAACAGTCTCTTAAAACTATTTTTTAGCCTCTTCAACAGACACTTTCCGGAACTCTTTCAGCAGTTTGGAAAGCTCTAAAGCAGCTTTGCGAGCACGGGTTCCGGCTGCCTTGTTGTTCTTTTCAATCTGAAGAT
>URBJ01000134.1 GCA_900546005.1 uncultured Alistipes sp.
ATAATCCCATATAAAAGTAAGTTTTTTTTGTGAGATTCCCAAGCAATCGACGCCTTATTCGGAATAAACCGAGGTAAATTTTTGATAATCGCTGATAAATCATTATCTTTGTGGCGTTTTGTCGCGACATGGAAACTGCTCTCGGCAAAGCTCTATAAATAATGTCTAACACATTAATTGACAAACAAACAACATGACAGCAAACAACGAAAATCAAGAGGAAAAGAAGGTAGCACAACCGGTGGCAGCCGCTCCGGTCGATCTCGCTACGTTCGATTGGGATGCCTATGAGAACGATCTGGGCGTTTATGATGACACGAAAGAGCACATCGAGGCCGAATACGACCAAACGCTCTCGAAAGTTCAAGTGGGTGAAGTGGTCGAAGGTACGGTGATCGGCCTGAACAAACGCGAAGTAGTCGTTAACATCGGTTACAAATCGGAAGGTATCATTCCGATCAGCGAATTCAGATATAACCCCGAACTGGCCGTAGGGGAGAAGGTAGAGGTGTATGTAGAAAGTGCAGAGGACAAAAAAGGTCAGCTCGTTCTGTCGCACAAGAAAGCACGCCAGTTGCGTTCATGGGATCGCGTGAACGAAGCCCTCGAAAAAGACGAAGTGATCAAAGGTTACATCAAATGCCGTACGAAGGGCGGTATGATCGTCGATGTATTCGGTATCGAGGCCTTCCTGCCGGGATCGCAGATCGATGTCAAACCGATTCGCGATTACGATATCTATGTCGACAAGACCATGGAATTCAAGGTGGTGAAGATCAATCAGGAGTTCCGCAACGTAGTCGTTTCGCACAAGGCACTGATCGAGGCCGAACTCGAAGCACAGAAAAAGGAGATCATGTCCAAACTCGAAAAAGGTCAGATCCTCGAAGGTACGGTCAAGAACATTACCTCTTACGGTGTATTTATCGATTTGGGCGGCGTAGACGGTCTGATCCACATCACCGATCTGAGCTGGGGCCGTGTCAATCATCCCGAGGAGATCGTTCACCTCGACCAGAAACTCAATGTAGTTATTCTCGACTTCGACGATGCGAAGAAACGTATCGCTCTCGGTTTGAAACAACTCTCTCCGCATCCGTGGGATGCACTCGACCCGAATTTGAAAGTCGGAGACCGCGTGAAAGGAAAAGTTGTCGTTATGGCCGATTACGGAGCATTCGTAGAGATCGCTCCGGGTGTGGAAGGTTTGATTCACGTTTCGGAGATGTCGTGGAGCCAACACCTGCGTTCCGCTCAGGAGTTCATGAAGGTGGGCGACGAAGTGGAAGCCGTGATCCTTACGCTGGATCGCGAAGAGCGCAAGATGTCTTTGGGTATCAAACAGCTGACTGCCGATCCGTGGGCTAACATCGAAGAGCGTTATCCGGTAGGATCGAAACATACGGCTAAGGTGCGTAACTTCACGAACTTCGGTGTGTTCGTTGAAATCGAAGAGGGTATTGACGGTCTGATCCACATTTCGGATCTGAGCTGGACCAAGAAGATCAAACATCCGGCTGAGTTTACTCAGATCGGAGCCGACATCGATGTTGTCGTTCTGGAAATCGATAAGGAGAATCGTCGTCTGAGCTTGGGTCACAAACAGCTGGAAGAAAACCCGTGGAATGCAATTGAAGCGCAGTTCCCCGTAGATTCGATCCATAAGGGAACGATTACCGAAATGACCGATAAGGGAGCTGTCGTATCGTTGGGCGATAACGTAGAAGGTTTCGCCGGAATCAAACAACTCGTAAAAGAGGATGGTACGACTGCACAAGTGGGCGAAACGCTCGACTTTAAGGTGACGGAGTTCTCGAAAGCAACCAAACGGATTCAGTTGTCGCACACCCGGATCTTCGAAGATGCCAAGAAACAAGAGGTACAGGCTGAAAAGGCAGAACGCCGCAAAGCTGAAGATGCAGCTAAAGAGTCGGTGAAGAAGATCAATGCATCGGTAGAGAAGACCACTCTGGGCGATATCTCTTCCTTGGCCGAGTTGAAGGCGAAGATGGAGGAGTCTGCTGCCGAAGAGAAAGCCAAGAAAGAAGAAAAGGTAGCCGAAGCGGTAAAGAACGAGTAGTTCTTTGTCCGAATGTGAACTATGACGTTTCGGGTCACCATATTGGGTAGCAGTTCGGCAACGCCGACACCCGAACGTAATCCTTCTGCTCATGTACTCAATGTACATGAGCAGTTTTTTTTGGTCGATTGCGGAGAGGGGACCCAACAGCGTTTGATTCGGTGTGGAGTCAACCCCATGAAGTTGCAGGCCGTCTTTTTGTCCCATCTCCATGGCGATCACGTTTACGGAGTATTCGGATTGATCTCGACATTGGGCCTGATGGGCAAAAAGACTCCGTTGCAGATCTTCGCTCCACGGCCGTTCGACGAGATATTGGCCAATCATTTGCGGTACTTCGATACGGAGCTCTCCTATGAGGTGCAGTGGCATGAGGTGGATACCCGGAAGCACAAGATGTTGTTTGAGAACAAAACACTCGAGGTGTGGTCCGTGCCGTTGCGGCACAAGGTCCCTGCTGCCGGATTTCTGTTCCGGGAGAAAGCCCCGGCCTTGAATCTTCATAAAGAGGCGGTGGCTCGGTATGGACTTGGAATCGCGCAGTGTCGGGCGGCCAAACGGGGTGAGGATGTTGTTTTGGCCGATGGAACGGTGGTGCCCAATGCAGAGCTCACCTATCGGCCCTATCGTGAGCGGAGTTTCGCCTATTTGAGCGATACGCTCTACTCGCACCGGGCTGCGGAGCTGGTATCGGGAGTCGATCTGCTCTACCACGAAGCGACCTTTGCGGATGAGGAGCGGGCTTTGGCTAAAAAGACAGGGCATTCCACGGCCAAACAGGCGGCGCAAGCTGCTCTTGCAGCGGGAGCCGGGCGGCTGCTGATCGGCCATTTCTCTTCACGGTACAAGGATCTTCGTCAGCTTGAGGAGGAAGCGCGAGAGGTATTTCCCCGTAGCGAAGCGGTAATCGAGGAACATAGTTACGAAATACCGTGTAACAGATAGCTCTCTTTAGTAGAAGAATAAAGAATGCAGACAACGGAGTCGGTCGAAGGCGATGCGGCTCCGTTTTTTATTTGGTGTGTACGGTCCGGAGGGCGAAGAAGCGGCGGTAACGTCGATAGTAGAGTATGGCCGCGACGCTGAGTCCAAAGATGAATCCGATCCACAGCCCCGGAGCGCCAATGCCCAGTACAAAGGCACAAAGGTAGCCAACCGGCAGGTTGATAACGATGTAGGAGATGAATGCGTAGCGCATCAGAACCGATACGTCCTGTATGCCTCTGAGGATGCCGACCAAGATGGTCTGTAAGCCGTCCGATATCTGGTAGAGTCCGGCGAAGATAAAGAGCTGTGCGGCGATAGAGATGACGATCGGGTCGTCGGTGAACATCAGGGGCAACTGTTTGCGGAATACCATCAAGGCGATCATTGTGATGAGGCTGATCGCTAAGGCCATGTGGCAGGAAGCCACGGAGATGCGTCGGATCTTGCGGAGATTGGCCTTGCCGAAGGCGTGGCTGATCAGAATGGTCGTTGCGGAAGAGATACCCACCTGAATCATATAGGCAAATGTGGCGATCGAGATGACTACCTGATGGGCAGCCTGCTGATTCGATCCGAGCCAGCCCATCATGATGGAGGAGAGGGCGAAAGCGAGGACCTCCAATACAACTTGGATCGAGATGGGAAATCCGATGGTAAACAGTTGCCGAAAGCGGGCCAGACTGTGAACGGAGCGGGAAAAGAAGCGGAAATAGCGACGGGCCGACGGGTTCGAGATGAAATAGATCGGCATGAAGAGCAGCATGCAGATTCGAGAGATCAGCGTGGCGGCTCCGGCTCCGGCGGCTCCCATTTCGGGGAATCCGAACTTTCCGTAGATCAGCAGATAGTTGAAGAAGATGTTCAGCAGGTTGGCGGTAAGTACGATGACCATACCCGTGCGGGTGTTTCCAACGCCCTCGAGAAACTGTTTGAAGGCGAGAAAAACCATATAGGGGATGATGGACCATGCCAAATAGAGAAAATAGGGTCGGGCAAGTTCGGCGACTTCGGGCTCCTGCCCCATATATGGAAGCAAAAAGCCGAGTCCGTACAGAATGCCGAACAGCAAAACTCCGATGAAAAAGTAGAGTGTCAGTGCA
>URBJ01000135.1 GCA_900546005.1 uncultured Alistipes sp.
AGTGTGAGGGACATCGTGGCGTTGCGGTTCAGGGAGTCGATGTAGAGTCGGATATCGTAGAACGGATTGATCTTCTGTCCGTTTCGTATGATGACATAGGCCGTGTCCGGACCGTTGATTTCGAGTCTCGATATTTTCGTCTTGTCCTGTTCCTGCGTAAAGGCGAGCAGCCAGATTCCGTCACGGTTGATGTATTCGTTGAGCGGCAGGGTGACGGTCTTCTGTGTGCCGGCCGGAAGTTCGACCTGAGCGGCATGGACGGTCGGCGTTATGGCCGTACTCCACCCTCCGTCGGAGAAGGCACGGAACAGATAGCGTTCGGGATGATTGGTACGGATCGGCTCGGTGTAGAGCGGAGAGGTTTCGTCGGGGCGTTGCAGGTCGGTGGTGTAGCGCACCTCCTCGGCGGTCGATGAAACGGAGATGACTCCGTGTTCATATTTGACTTCGGGTGGAGTCATCCTGAAGCGGATGCCCATGGCGCCGAGACGAGCCATGTGGGTTCGGTGCAGCCTGCGGTCGAAATCCCTCCAGTTGCGTCGTTCGGTCGGTGTCCAGCCGATTTCGGCCAGTGCACAGATGCGCGGATAGCCCTGATATTCGAGAAAGTGAGCGGGATGCATCATCAGTTCGCTCCATTGGGCGGCTTCGACGCCGCGAATCCACTGGCGATTTTCGGCCGGGATGAATTTTTCGGGACGGAAATCGTATAAACGTCGCGTATCGACCAATCCGGCCCAAGTGTGTCCTCGGTCTTGGGCGTGTTGTTTCATGTCAATGTAGCAGTACGTTCCGGGCATCATGACCAACGGCCGGCCGGCGGCGGCTACCTCCTCGCAGGCTTCGGTGTGTTCCCAGCCGAAAAGCAGCGTACTGTCCTCGAGTCCCGGACACGACAACGCTTCATCCCATACGGCACATTTTTTACCCAGCGAGTCGATGATCCTTTCCATGCGTTGGGTAAAATAGTGCTGTAATTCGCGTGCGGACCGCATCTGTTTCTTCTTCATCAGTGCCTGACAACGGGAGCAGTTCCTCCAATATTTCAGGCTGACCTCGTCGCCGCCGATGTGGATGTATTTCGAGGGGAAAAGATTGGCGATTTCACTGAAGATGTCGCGCAGCAGGTCGTAATTCTCCTCGCGTGCCGTGCAGATTACGTTTCGCATCTCCTCGTCGGGATAGGAGGTTTCCGACTGGCAGAAGGTCTCCGGAAAGACCGACGTGAGCGTTTGGCTGTGTCCGGGCAGGTCGACTTCGGGAATGATCTCGATGTTGCGGAAGGCGGCGTAGCGGACGATTTCGCGAATCTCCTCCTGCGTGTAGAATCCGCCGTACCGTTTGTTGCCCGATCCGTATGACGGAGGCAGAACCTCTCCCGGTCCGCGCCACGCTCCCTTCTCGGTCAGTTCGGGGTATTTTTTTATCTCGATGCGCCAGCCGTTGTCATCGGTGAGATGCCAGTGCAGCGTGTTGATCTTGTGACGCGACAACCAGTCGATATACTGGAGCACGGTATTTTTGTCGAAAAAGGTGCGCGAGACGTCCAGCATTATTCCACGATAGGCGAATCGGGGAGCATCCTCGATCGTGTAGCTCGGAATGCCGCACGTCTCCCGGACCGCAGCCGACCCATCGGTTCGATAGACGTCGTTCGGCATCAACTGAAAGAGGGTTTGCAAGGCGTAGAACGCCCCTCCCCGATCGTTTCCCCGAATAGTAATTCGATGCGGAGTAACGGTGAGTGTATACCCTTCAGTGGGGCCTTTTCCTTTTTCGAATACGATGCGGCTCTTCTCCGGGGTATTCCCCGATGGAAGGCGGTAGCGGCACAATCGTTCGATGTGGTCGTTCAGATAGTCGGTCAGATCCGGGAAATCGGCGTTGTAAATCGCCGTATGCCGGTCGATCAGAAATTGTCCTTCGGTACGTTCTGCACGGACCGGAAGCGGGATCAGGTTTTGTCCGTTCGCGATCATAACCAATCCGAGCATACATAACAGGGTTAAGAAACTACTCTTCATACAGCAGATAGGGTTTGCGACGGACTTTGAACTTTTCGACATCCTCTTTCCAGCAAGCCTTGATCTCTTCGGCATCGGCTCCATCGAGAATCATGCGGCGCACGTAATCTACCCCGATGAGCTTTTCGAACATCGGTGTGAAAAATTGCTCGCCGAGCCCCGTCTGGTTGTAGCAGTCGATGATGTAGCTCAGATCCACACCGCGTTTCCAGATTTGCTCGTTGGAGGGTTCGGTACGGAGGTCTACCCCGTAGCACACCTGATCTTTCAACGGCGGGTTCTTTGCTCCCGCATTGCTGCGTGGTGTGAACTGGAATCCGTTCGGATTCATTTTCGGGTGTCCGTACACCTGAAACGGGAAATCGGTACCGCGTCCGAGACTTGCCGGTGTACCTTCGAAAAAGCAGAGCGACGGGTAGAGGTAGATCGAGCGCATGTTGGGCAGATTCGGAGAGGGCTTTTCCGGCAGGACATATCGGGTCTGGTGGGTGTAGTTCGCACACGGGATAACGGTCAGCCGGCAGGTGTCGCCGTTCTCTAACCAACCCTCTCCGTTGATCATGCGGGCCAGTTCTCCCAGTGTCATGCCGTGTACGGTCGGTATGGGGTGCATGCCGACGAACGACCGGTATTTCGGATCGAGGATCGGTCCGTCGACATAGAAACCGTTCGGATTGGGACGGTCGAGCACGATCATCTCCACGTCGTTGTCTGCACAGGCCTGCATCATGTAGTGCATCGAGGAGAGGTACGTGTAGTAACGCAATCCGACGTCCTGAATGTCGAATAGGACTACATCCAACTGATTCATGTATTCGGCCGAAGGGGCCTTGTTTGCTCCGTAGACCGAAACGATCCGGATGCCGGTACGCGGATCCTTTCCGTCGCTGATGTGTTCTCCGGCATCGGCATCGCCCCGGAATCCGTGTTCGGGAGCGAAAACCATCCGGATGTCGACTCCTATATCATATAGTGAGTCGACCATGTGAGTCGATCCGATCCTGCCGGTGTTGTTGGTCAGGATTCCGACGCGTTTGTTTTCGAGCAAGGGTAAGTATAACTCGGTGCGTTCGGCTCCGACGATGACTGGTTTCTGTTCTTGTGCAACAACGCAGCTGCATAAGATGATAAAAGACAGAATAAAGGTAAAAAGCTGTTTCATGGGTATTGTTTGGTTTTCTATTCTACGGTTACGGATTTGGCGAGGTTACGGGGCTGATCGACATCCCGGCCTTTGTTTACGGCAATGTAGTAGGCCAACAGCTGCAACGGGATCGCTGCGATCAGCGGAGCCAGCCGTTCGTCGGTTTCGGGAAGCTCGATGACCGAGTCGGCGAATCGGTCCACCTCATGATTGCCCCGGGTCACCAGTGCTATGATGCGGCCTTTCCGGGCCTTGATCTCCTGAATGTTACTGATCGTCTTTTCGTAGATGCTGTCGGTCGTGGCGATGGCGACAACCGGCATCTCCTCGTCGATCAGGGCAATGGGTCCGTGCTTCATTTCGGCGGCAGGATACCCCTCGGCATGGATGTAGGAGATCTCCTTGAGTTTCAGAGC
>URBJ01000136.1 GCA_900546005.1 uncultured Alistipes sp.
TTAGTGTAATCGGATGAAAAATATTCGCATTTTTTGCGGGGTTTGAAATTTTTACTACTTTTGGGGGTTGTTTGTTTTGGGGGGAGAAGTGGCGTTGCAAGATGAAAGTCATGTTCTTATAAAACTATGTCGGAAAAAGCGGGCGGCTGGATAAAGTTTTTTTGAAAGCAAACGATTTGCAAGAAACGAGGTAAATAACAGATATAGTTAAAGATGGATCGGGGCAGAAGGTGATTTAAAGCCTCGATTTTTTTTAAGGGAAAAGTATTTCATCGAAAAGTAATAACCACGGAAAGGAAAGAAAGTGTATATTTGTACGGATAAAGAGAGAAACTTTTTACTAAAATTTTAACATAAAACTTTTTTAAACAAAACAAAACTCAAAACTTTTTCACTTATGGAAGCCAAGTCAGTAAATTTCAAACAGGCAAAAGGCATCAAATCAGCGTTTCTGGTTATTGTATGCTGTTTTATCATAGCATTGTGCTTGTTCATTTTCGTGTTCGGTGACCCGGCCAACTTTATGAACAACGACCCTAACAACCACCCGCTGCCCGGAAACTTTAAAGGTACGATCTACAAAGGTGGATTCATCGTGCCGGTACTTCAAACCTTGTTCTTGACCGTTATCGTGTTGAGTATCGAACGTGCATTCGCACTGGTTCAGGCCAAAGGTAAAGGCAATGTCGTAAAATTCGTGAAAAACGTAAAAGCAGCGTTGGATGCGAACGATACGCAAAAAGCTCGCGAACTGTGCGTAAAACAAAAAGGTTGTGTAGCCAGTGTGATCTACTCTACGCTCGGTAAATACGAAGAGATGGAAAAAGACACGACGTTGGCCAAGGATCAAAAGCTGATGAACATCCAAAAGGAATTGGACGAAGCAACCGCTCTTGAGATGCCGTCTTTGCAACAGAATCTGGTGGTTATCGCAACCATGACGACGCTGGGAACTCTGGTCGGACTGTTGGGAACTGTGATCGGTATGATCCGTGCATTCGCCGCACTGTCTAACGCCGGTGCTCCTGACTCAGTCGCTCTGTCAGCCGGTATTTCTGAGGCCCTTATCAATACCGCATTCGGTATCGCAACCGGTGCTATGGCCGTTATCTCTTACAACTTCTTCTCGAGTAAAATCGATAAACTTACTTACAGCATCGACGAAGTAGGATTTACCATTGTTCAGACTTATGCTGCAACTCACAAAGCCTAACAATTAAAAATAACAGTTTTTCGTTATGGCTAGAGTAAAAGTAAAAAAACAGAGCACCTTCATCGACATGACGGCGATGAGTGATGTCACTGTGCTTTTGCTTACCTTCTTCATGTTGACCTCGACCTTTATCCAGAAAGAACCGATTCAGGTGAGCACACCGTCTTCGGTCATGGAGACGAAAATTCCGGAAATCAATATCCTCCAAATTTTGGTGGACGATGACGGAAAAGTGTTCATGAGTCTGGATAAGCAGGAAGATCGGGTTGCCGTGTTGAAAAAGATGGGCGAAGAGTACGGTATATCATTCACGGATGAGGAGATCAACAAATTCCGTTTGTCTCCCTCGTTCGGGGTATCGATCAGTCAGATGAAAGCATTTCTTGATCTTCCTACTGAACAGCAGGATGCGGTTCTGAAAGATTACGGAATTCCGATCGACAGCGCAGACAACCAGCTGAAAGCATGGGTTAAAAATGCCCGTTCGCAAAACAAAGAGTTGTGTATTGCAATTAAAGCCGATCAGAAGACACCGTTCCCTATAATCAATACGATCATGACGTCGCTTCAGGATATTCGTGAAAACCGTTATAACCTGATTACGACCCTGAAAGTGGTAAGTGATAATAATTAATGTCGGCACAATCTAAATAATATGGCTGAAATTCAAGAAAATAACAGCGGAAAAGACGACGGCAAGAAGGGCAAACAGAAGAAGATGACCATCCGGGTCGATTTTACTCCGATGGTCGACATGAACATGTTGCTGATCACCTTCTTTATGCTTTGTACGTCTCTGAGTAAGCCTCAGACGATGGAGATCAGTATGCCGTCCAAGGATGCGACAGAGGAGGAACAAACCAAATTGGCTGCATCCCGTGCCGTTACATTGCTGCTGGGCGAAGACGATAAGGTATATTACTACTTCGGAGAGCCCAATTACGCAGACTATACCTCGCTGAAAGAGACTACTTATGAACCTGATGGTTTGCGAGCCGTACTTTTAGCGCGGAACAGTAATGTCGTGGCACAAGTAAGAGAACTTAAGAAAAAGCTGCAGAACCATGAAATTACCGAAGAGGAGTTCAAAGCTCAATCGACCGAAATTAAAAAGGACGAGAGTGCTCCGGTAGTTTCCATCAAAGGTACGGATGCAGCAAGCTACAAGAATCTGGTCGATGCATTGGACGAAATGCAGATTTGCGACATCAGTCGTTATGCTATCGTTCCCCTGTCTGAAGGCCATTCGTGGTTGATCGAAAACCTCAAATCGGGCGGAGACCTCGGTAAAAATAGTGATTTTGGACAACAAACTAATTAGTACACATTAAATCGAAAAACAATGAGTGACTTTGATTTGAATTCGAAACAGTGGTGCGAATTAGTTTTTGAAGGGAAAAACCACGACTTCGGTGCGTATACGATGCGTGAGTCGTCTACTTCCCGTCACAACAAGGCAATGATCATAGTATTTGTCGCTTTGATACTTATTATGACCGTGCCCAAGTTGATTCGCTATGTCGTACCAGAGAAGGAGGTAAAGATTGAGATGACCCAAACGGTTCAGCTTGAAAAATTACCACCCCCCGAAGTGAAGAATAACGATGTAATCAAGAAAGCAGAGGCTGCACCACCTCCACCCTTGAAGAGTACCATCAAATTTACCGCACCGAAGATCGTGAAAGATGAAGAGGTCGGTGAAGAGGATGTGAAGACTCAGGATGAGTTGTTGGCTTCATCTACTGCAATCTCCGTTGCCGATGTGAAAGGTAATGACGATGAGTTCGGTATGGATATTGCCGATGTAGGCGAGATCGCTCTTGATACGCCGCAGGAAGAGGTTGAAGAGGAGATCTTTAGGGCGGCCGAGCAACCTCCTATGTTCCCCGGTGGTATGGAGGCCTTGATGAAATACCTGAACGATAATATTCAGTATCCTATGATTGCTTTGGAAAACGGCGTTTCAGGAACCGTGGTTCTGGAATTTGTGGTTTCCAAGACAGGAAAGATTACTGATATCAAGGTGTTGAATTCTGTAGACCGTGCTTTGGATGAAGAGGCTGTTCGCGTGGTATCGAAAATGCCTGATTGGCAGCCAGCTAAACAGAACGGTAATAATGTATCTGTATATTTTAACCTGCCCGTTCGCTTTGTGATCGGTCAGAAGTAAAAATATTGGATGCGATTTTAGGCAGACCCTGTACAAGTGACAGGGTCTGCTTTTTTGTATGTGTAGACCAACAGGCGGGTAGG
>URBJ01000137.1 GCA_900546005.1 uncultured Alistipes sp.
GCGATGTTCGTTTCGTAAAATAATCGACAACAAAGGGTATCCCCTATCTATAAAAAAAGAGAGGCTGTGTTATTACAGCCTCTCTTTTTATATCCTTCAACACATATCAAAAATTATACTGCACGATAGCCTGTACTCTATTGGCATGACCCTGTTCATGATTCATATTACGTCTTGTCCCATATAAATAAGCCGCCCCAATCTGACAACTTCCGGTCAAATTAAAAAACAGATTGGCTGAAAGGTAATGCGATAAATCATATGTATCAGCAACCTTGTAAGCATTCTTTCCAAAGAGTTTTACCCCGCTGTACACGAGAGTCGATACAAACTTAGGCGAAAATTGCCACTGTAAGCCTCCAATCCATCCCATCATCGGAAGTGCCTGCAACGTATTAACCTGACGTGGATCGGGCACAAGATCCAAACCCGTATCGGCTATATCCTGAATGTACGCAGCTATTCCCTCTCCATAAAGCATCTGCATGTAAAGCGTCAACGGCTTTCCTACACAGAACGATCCGCTCATTTGAGTTCCCCACCCAAAGACAGAATGAGTTTGCTGACTCTGTCTATTGTAATAATACATATCGCGGAATACGGCAGAGGCTCTTAAATGACTTTGTCCTCCGTTCCACGAATATTGAAAATAGACCGGAAAATCAGGTACCCGTTGGGGCAAAGACTCTGTCTCGGAAGTCCATGACGCACTTACTTCGGGCATCTCGGCCGCAACAGCCATCGACCAGTGTTCATTAAATTTGTGAGTATAGCGAATCATGGTATTACAAAATGTCTGATAGCTATTGGGCCCTTCATAGTCGACCGTTGAGGGAGATGCCTCCAAATCACAAAAAGTAGTGAATCGTCGTCCTACGGAGAACCCGGCCAATTCGATATAGGCCATTTGAAGAGAGAAAGAGTTATCGGGTCCTCTGAAATTACTCTGAATATACCCCACAATGTTTCCCAAGCGTCCGGCACGGGCAATCGCTTTAAAAAACAGGGTAGACGTAGTGGCATCAAACTGCGTTTGTCGGGCAGCGACAGGAGTATTGGGAACGGGGATCGTCGACGTAACAAAATCGAGACTTCGGGCTATGCCATCAAAATCATACGAAAGCCGCATGTTCACATTGCCGCCAAGACCGAAGATCATCTTTTGCTCACGGCTCGCAATAATAAACCGAGGCAACCCGACTTGACGAAATCCCTTCTCCAGCGTCGCATAATATTTCGAGATCACCTCGGATGCAAACAGAGAGTCCACATCGCTCCTGCGGTCGATCACGATAACATCGGGTCGGATGTTGTTTTTCAGAATTTGAGACGAGGCTTCTTTCCCCACGAAAAGAGCCAACACCACCCAAACGTATTTTCCTACTTTCATGTTTCCGCACATTTATTGATTTTCGAAAAGTTTATACCTCTGACATTTCGAACTCAATTTTTGTGCCGATGAAAAAACAGGGAAAAGAAACGGGTCGACTTAAACAAGCCGACCCGTCCGATTATTGCGGTAAGATATGGTTTTAAGCATCTCTTTCACTTGATTGTAGACGTTCTCACCATAGAAGCCGAACTTCTTATCGAGTACACTGGCAGGAGCCGAGTATCCGAAATGATCGAGACCGAATACGACACCGTCTCCACCGACCAAACCGGCAAGGGTTACAGGCAGTCCAGAGGTCATACCGAATTTGGGCACTCCGCAAGGCAGGACGCTTTGCTGATACTCTTTCGGTTGATCGCGGAACAGTCCTTCAGACGGAACCGATACGACACGTACCTTCAGTCCGTCGGCTTTCAACATCTCGGCACCCTCTACCAAAGTAGCAACTTCCGATCCGCTGGCCAACAGGATTACATCGGGTGTTCCCTCGCAATCCTCTACGATATAGGCACCCTTAACGGCCTGCATAGCCTCTTTGGCCCGATCACCGCTCGCTGCCGGCAGATTCTTGATGTTCTGACGCGACAAGATCAACGCCGTCGGACGTTCGTTCTCCATGGCAATTTTCCATGCTGCAACGGTCTCGTAGCTGTCCGCCGGACGCAGCACAACGATCGAACGTTCACCTTTATGGTTACGCAGCTGCTCCATCAGACGCAACTGAGCCTCGTGTTCCACGGGTTGATGCGTGGGACCATCCTCTCCTACACGGAAAGAGTCGTGCGTCCACACATATTTTACCGGGAGACGTTGCAGAGCGGCGATACGCAGAACCGGTTTCATATAGTCAGAGAATACGAAGAACGTACCGCAGGCAGGAATGACACCGCCGTGCAGAGCCATACCGTTCATGATACAAGCCATCGTAAACTCAGCCACACCGGGTTGCAGGAAACGTCCCGTAAAGTCACCTTTGGTCATGGCATGCGTTTTCTTGAGGAAACCGTCGGTCTTGTCCGAGTTGCTCAAGTCGGCCGAGGCAACGATCATATTCTCTACATGATCTGCCAGATAGGAGAGAACCGCTGCGGAAGCGGCACGGGTTGCTACATTATCGCCACATGCGATCTTCGAATAGTCGATTTCGGGCGCTTCCCCCGACAGGAACAGATCGAGCTTTGCGGCCAACTCTTTGTTGGATGCTCTCCAGATCGACTCCTCCTCTTTGCGCAGAGCATACCATTTTTTCAATGCCTCGCGACGTTTTGCATAGAGCTCCTTCACGTCATCGAAGATTACAAAAGGATTCTCTGGATCACCACCCAAAGCTGCTACGGTTTTCGCAATGTCACCTCCTGCTGCAGAAAGCGGTTGTCCGTGAGTCGAAACCTTGTTCGAAAAATCTTCGCCCTCTTTTCCCAAAGCGCCTTTTCCCATCAGCGTATGGCCTACGATCAGGGTCGGTTTTTCCGTCTCTGCGATCGCACGGTTCAAGGCCTGACGAATCTCGGCCGCATTGTTTCCGTCGATGCTGATCACGTTCCAGCCCCAAGCTTCATACTTGGCTACGATATCTTCGGTCGACACCTCTTCAACCTTCGTCGAGAGCTGAATGTTGTTCGAGTCGTAGAACATGATGAAGTTGCTCAGTCCGAGGTGTCCGGCAATCCGGCCTACACCCTGAGAAACCTCCTCCTGAATACCACCATCCGAGATGAAAGCGTATGTTTTGTGAGCTACCCACTCACCGAAATGTGCCGCCATAAAGCGTTCTGCAATCGCAGCTCCCAGCGCCATGGCATGACCCTGTCCGAGGGGACCCGAAGTATTTTCGATTCCCCGGTCGAGATCGACCTCCGGGTGTCCGGGCGTAGGGCTGCCCCATTGACGGAAGGCTGCTATTTCATCCATATTGAAGTAACCGGCCAATGCGAGCACCGAGTAAAGCATCGGTGACATATGACCCGGATCGAGGAAGAACCGGTCTCTGAAGGGATAACGGGGATCATCCGGATTGTAGTTCAGGTATTCCGAGTAGAGGATATTCACGAAATCGGCACCTCCCATC
>URBJ01000138.1 GCA_900546005.1 uncultured Alistipes sp.
CCGGTTCGGAGGGGTTCCGGTGATGCCGCAAAGGATGATCCGTTCGATGGCGAACGCGTCGCCTGTTCGGAAAAACGATCCTACGTTGTTCATGCTCCGTATATTGTCCAGTACGACGACCACCGGGCACCGCTTCATACGGACAAACTCTTCGGGTGAGATGCGGCCCAATGCGTCATTCGGAATTTTTTTCATAATTTTTAAGAAATATTTATAATGCAAAGATAGGTTTATCGTACAATATTTTATAACTTTACAACCTATAATTTTCGATCGAAGAGGGTGATGTTTTTTTGAAGGGATGGGATGGTCGAGCTGCTGTATGTGGGGAATAACCTTAAAACTATAACTTAATCTTTTTTGTCGTTATGAGTAACATTCCGCTTATTTTTTGGCTGGTTCCGGTCGCTGCCGTGGTGGCGCTGGGATTCGCGTGGTACTTCTTCCGCGCCATGATGCGCGAGAGCGAAGGAACTCCGCGTATGCAGGAGATCGCTTCGCACGTAAGGAAAGGGGCGATGGCCTACCTGAAACAACAGTATCGGGTCGTGGCGATCGTATTCGTGATTTTGGTTCTGTTCTTTGCATTTTTAGCCTACGGATTGGGTGTGCAGAATCCTTGGGTACCTTTCGCGTTCCTGACAGGAGGTTTCTTCTCCGGATTGGCCGGTTTTATCGGAATGCATACGGCAACCTATGCTTCGGCCCGGACGGCCCATGCCGCCAGCAAATCCCTCAATAAGGGGTTGAAAGTCGCTTTCCGTAGTGGCGCGGTGATGGGACTTGTTGTGGTAGGCCTCGGTCTGCTCGATATTTCGGTTTGGTATCTGGTGCTCGATCACTTTATCGATGCTACGGGCGATCAGAAACTGATGATCATCACCACTACGATGTTGACCTTCGGAATGGGGGCTTCGACGCAGGCGCTCTTTGCCCGTGTAGGTGGTGGTATCTATACGAAGGCTGCCGATGTGGGAGCCGATCTGGTCGGTAAGGTCGAAGCCGGCATTCCGGAAGACGACCCGCGTAACCCGGCAACGATTGCCGATAACGTGGGCGACAACGTCGGTGACGTGGCCGGTATGGGTGCCGACCTGTATGAAAGCTATTGCGGTTCGATTCTGGCAACGGCGGCACTCGGTGCTGCGGCCTATGCCGGTGGAATGCAGATGGAGGCGGTTCTTGCTCCGATGTTGATCGCTGCGGTGGGAATCCTGCTTTCCGTACTCGGAATCTTCTTCGTGCGGACCAAAGAGGGGGCAACGATGAAGCAGCTGCTCGGGGCGCTCGGAGTAGGGGTCAACGGCAGTTCTATCCTGATCGCGATCTTCACGTTCGTGATCATGTATGCGCTTCAGATCGATAACTGGTTGGGTATTTCGTTCTCGGTGATCGTCGGATTGGTTGCCGGAATCATTATCGGACAGTCGACCGAATACTATACCTCTCACTCCTATAAACCGACCCGAAAAATCGCACAGAGTGCCGAAACCGGACCTGCGACGGTGATCATTTCGGGAATCGGTATGGGTATGATCTCGACTGCCATTCCGGTGGTGACGATCGCCGTAGCGATCATTCTCTCTTATCTGTGTGCGACAGGATTCGATGTGGAGAACATGATCTCGGCCGGCAACATCAGCAAGGGACTCTATGGAATCGGTATCGCAGCGGTTGGTATGCTGTCGACGCTGGGTATTACGTTGGCAACGGATGCTTACGGGCCGATTGCCGACAATGCCGGTGGAAATGCCGAGATGAGCGGTCTTAATCCCGAGGTGCGCAAACGTACCGATGCTCTCGATGCGCTGGGTAATACAACGGCTGCGACCGGTAAGGGATTTGCTATCGGTTCGGCGGCGTTGACGGCGTTGGCGCTGTTGGCATCATACATCGAGGAGGTGAAGATCGGAATGCAGCATATCGGGCAGACGACGATGGAGCTGGCCGATGGAACCGTAAAGGCGGTTGAGCAGGCCAATATTCTGGATATGATGGATTACTTCCAGGTGACACTGATGAATCCAAACGTTCTGGTCGGGGCGTTTATCGGGGCCATGATGGCCTTCCTGTTCTGCGGATTGACGATGAATGCCGTGGGACGTGCTGCTCAGAGCATGGTGAACGAGGTGCGCCGTCAGTTCCGTGAGATCAAAGGAATCCTGCAGGGTGAGGCGACTCCCGATTATGCACGTTGCGTGGAGATATCGACGAAAGGGGCCCAACGGGAGATGCTGTTCCCGTCGCTGCTGGCGATTGTGGTTCCGATTGCAGTCGGTTTCATTTTCGGTGTTGCCGGTGTGATGGGACTGCTGATCGGTAGTTTGAGTGCAGGTTTCGTTTTGGCGGTCTTTATGGCCAACTCGGGAGGAGCTTGGGATAATGCCAAGAAGTATATCGAAGAGGGTAACTTCGGTGGAAAAGGGTCTGACAACCACAAGGCGACCGTCGTGGGCGACACGGTAGGTGATCCGTTCAAGGATACCTCCGGACCTTCACTGAATATTTTGATCAAACTGATGAGTATGGTTTCGATCGTCGTAGCCGGACTGACCGTTTGGGGAAGTCTGTTCTAACGAACGGTCGGAGGAGGGCAGCGGGTCGAAAGGCTCGGTTTGCTTGAAACCAAAATAAGAAAGAGGCGGAACACTCGATTGGGAGTTTCCGCCTCTTCTTATTACTTTCTGAAAAATCGTGTTGCCGACGAATCTGCGGGTGGGCTTCTTTCTGGTAAATCTGCGGTTGGACCGGGAATGTGGCAATTAGCTTCCGATGCAACACGGCGCTTTACTCAAAAAGTTCGAGCCGATCGTTCGTTTCGAGCCATGCCGTGTCGGGATGGAAGGCCTTCAGGTACATTTTCAGGTATTCACGCGTGTCTTCAGCTATGGGGCCATCCTTTTCGGGGTAGAGGTTGTAGACAACGGCAGCGACCTCGATGTTCCGGGTGCGACAGGCCTCCAGACTGAGTATCGTGTGGTTGATACTTCCCAATCGGGGAGTGGTAACTAAAATAACCGGCAGACGGTGCTCGGCAATGTAGTCGATCGTGTTATAGAGCCCGTCGATGGGGACGAACAACCCTCCGGCACCTTCGAGCAGAACCGTGTCGTAGTGTTGTAGCAGCTTTTCGGTACTTTTTCCGACGAGCGAGAGGTCGATCGTCCGATGATCGATCCGTGCGGCTAAATGGGGCGATGCCGGATAGGTAAACAAAATCGGACAGGTCGTTCCGTCGAGGTCTTCGGGCAACAAACCGCATCCCATGATTCTGCGGTGTACTTCGATGTCCTCGGAGCGTTCGGTACAGCCGGTCTGGATAAATTTCTGGGTGATGGTCCGGTTTCCGCGTGCATTCCACTCGCGGGCCAGAATTCCGGTAACGACGCTTTTACCGGCATCGGTGTCGATTCCGGTGACGAAATATACT
>URBJ01000139.1 GCA_900546005.1 uncultured Alistipes sp.
CGACGAGCGTAAAAATACGGCAAGATAATGTAGCGAATCTGTTGTTATAGCACAAATATCGTCGAGCGACTCTTTCTGGTTCTGGAAAGTTGTTGAATTACTCTTCTGAACTTGGAACGGGCTTAGCTGATGTAGACATGGTCAAAAAATTAATCAGCAATGAGCCGATTGATGCCAGATTACCTTACGGAGAACCGTTCACAGTACATCGTTACGGAAAATTCATGTTCAATACGAATTCGCTTCCGACATCTGTTGAAATTTCAGACGCTTATTTTCGACGAATGAATTTCATGCAGTTCGATGTGACGATACCGAAATCTGAACAAGATCCGGAATTGGCGAAGAAAATTATCGATACAGAACAAGATGGAGTGCTTCAATGGGTGCTTGTCGGTTTGAAACGATTGTTGGTTAACCGAAAGTTTACCGTTTCTCCGAAAATGGAAGCTGTCAAGGAACAAATCAGACGTGATCTGGATAGCGTGGCGACTTTTATGACCGAAACTGGTTATAAACCGTCGACGGATAAACGAACTCTGTTGAAAACGCTTCGGGAGGAGTATAATGAGTTCTGCAAGTTGAACAATTGTCGTCAAGTGGGATACAAAATGTTCAGTCAACGTTTGAGATCCGCCGGATTCGATGTCGTATCGGGTACGGGCAACAGGACTTATGTCTGTTGTGAAACTACTCAAAATCCAGATCTGGATTTTGTCGGAGATGTATTTAAATTGAAATCATCCGAACGATGAAGACAATTAGGTGTGAACAAGAGAGACCCTCGATATGGGTCTCTCTTTTCAAAAACTTCACCGATTCACATCCGATCGGAGAGGTAGATGTCTTACATTGGTTGTTAGAACCCTCGAGTGAAATGCTAAATGCCCTCGATTTCATTCGCAAAACAGATGATAAAGAGGCCCGTAACTTTATAAAAGCTCGTTTGCCTGCCATTACACCGAGCGGTCTGTTTTCAGTTCGGAAAAAAGAGGGACTGATTGCTCATTCCGGTCTGATTTGCCTGGATATCGATGCCAAAGAGAATCCAGCAATAGAGGATTGGAATGTCTTAAAACAAAATTTACCTGTTTCCGAACATATTCTGTATGCCGGATTGTCAGCAAGTGGACGAGGTCTGTTTTGTCTGGTGCCGATTGCTGACGTGAAACAACATCTTCAACACTTTCTTGCCTTGGAACGAGATTTTAAGGAAGCTGGTATTGTACTTGATCCGGCATGTAAAGACATACCGCGTTTGCGAGGTTTCTCTCATGATCCCGCAGCATACGTAAATTTCGGAGCAAAACCGTATGAAAAAGTGGTTCAAGAAGCGGAAAAACCGCTTTGTATTACGTCTGTTCGGCCTGTTGTATGAGGTCCGGATGGAAAAACGGATGAAGTTCGGAACGTTGAGGCGCTGATTCCTATACAGCGTCTATTGCAGCCTACCGATTTGTCTCGTGTTTTGTCTGTTTTGGAGATTTCTAAATCTGCAACACGTCATTTTCTCGACTTGCTGAAGAAAATAGAGGCAAACCGGATCGATATTACTGTCTTGTATCAAGATTGGTTTTCGATAGGCTGTGTAGTCTCGACTTTGTTTGGATCTGAAGGCTCCGTATTCTTTCATCGTATCTCGCAATTTTATCCGAGATATGATTCGGATGAGTGTGAAAAACTTTTCTGTAACATTCAGAAAAGAGGATACCGTATGTCTATCGATAAACTTGTGTCGATAGCCGAGCGATACGGAGTTAGGTAAAATGAAGAAAAGAAGAAAAAGTGAGTGCATATCTATGCACTCACTTTTTTCTAAATCAAGTTTGTCATTGCTTCGTCAATACGGCTGTTTCCGAACGAGTCCAGATAGATTTGTGTCGTTGTAATGTCGGAATGTCCGAGCGATTGGGATATCAAAGAGATGTCGACGCCTGCATGTTTCAAAACTGAAGCATACGAGTGTCTGGCTACGTATGTCGTTAGTGGAATATTCAGATTGAGTTCTTGACCTAACTTTTTTAACTCTCGATTGACGATTTTCAGCACTTTCCGGATGCGGTCGTTACGTTGTCGTTCGGTTTTATGGATCTGTTTGTTTAAGATTGGAAATATATAATCATCTGTATTGCTTGATTTTGAATAGCGTCCCATGATTGTTTGGGCTTCCTCGCAGATTCTGCAGTTCATCGCTTTACGAGTCTTGTGCCGGGCATACATTAATCGTCCGTTTTGGATGTCTGAATATTTCAAACAGGCGATATCCCGAAAGTTAATACCCGCCATAAAGTAGCTGAACAGAAAGATATCCCGTGCGAATCTACGATATGAAAGCTTATCGTTGTTCAGATCGATGGCTATTAAACGGTGTATCTCGTTTTTCGAGATGGCTCGTTTACGTGTGGAACTCCATAACCTTCCGAGTTTGAATCGTAGAAACGGATTCTCTTCCATTTTGAAAACATGTTCTTCTGCAGCACGATTGTAAACGGCTCTCAATACGCTGAATTTCGTAGCGATGCTGTTGTCTTTATTTCCTCGACGGCGTAAGAAAAGTTCGAAATCGCGCAGATGGGATAGGGAGATCTCTTCAAATCGCATTTTCTGAGGATGGAACTGATGCCATAAGGAACATGTAACTCGATATTTCGAGGCAGTCCCATATTTGTCGATGGATTCCAGCTGTTCGATCACTCGACGAAAGTAGCTGTCTACGGTACAGTCGATCCGCTCTTCTGTGGGTTCAAATAGCGTTTCGAAATTGACATCGATATCCAATGCCTCGAGCCGACGGATCTTTTTGTGATATTCGTTCAGAAGAGAATCTAACCGCAGTTGCATTTCACGGTACTGCGGACTGCGGTCTGTTAACCGTTGTGATTTCTTGTCCCAAACCGAAGGATCGACGACGATTCCGGTGGAGAGGGTTTTGGTTTGTCTTCGGTGGGTGAACCGGATGATCAGCGGAACTTCCCCCTGACTGTTGCGTGCATCTTTGCGGCACACGACTTTGATGTTCATGATGCGTGGCGTGTTGCGCAAACACCAATCTTACATTTGTGTAAAACATTCTGTAAAACATCTGGGTTCGAAACAGCCTTTTTCGGGGAATTTTTCGGAATTGCAGAGGGGCGGTTGAGCATCCCGTTTTGTTGAAAGAGAGTTGCGGAAATCTTGCAACAGGTTGAAATACAAAAGAAAAAGGCAGTCATTTTAGACTGCCTTCGAGAGCGGAAAACGAGACTCGAACTCGCGACCCCAACCTT
>URBJ01000140.1 GCA_900546005.1 uncultured Alistipes sp.
CATACAATTATTATACAAAAAATTCCAAGATCTTTTGAACTTGGGATTTATTTTTTTTAACAAAAAGGGCATCGCTCTATTTCTTAGTATGACACCCCCTTTTACTTTAAACAATCCAACACTCGCCTCATTATCGCTCAAGTCTACTTCTCTTCTAAAGATCCAAAACAAAAAAAACGAAGAAGACCCTTGCACGAGCCTTCTTCGTTTTTTACTTCGGTCTTCCGGGCGTTAAATGAAAAGGTTTAAATTGGCCTCTTCCGTCCGGTCGAGATAGGAGGCAACACCACCCAACGTAACGTTATCCATCAGCTCCTCTTGCCGTACCCCCATCACATCCATACTCATCGTACAGGCTATCATTTCCACACCATTCTCCTGTGCCTGACGGATCAACTCTTCCAGACTATCGATCTTCTTGCTGCGCATAATCCAACGCATCATGCGGCTCCCGAGCCCACCCATATTCATCTTCGAAAGGCGAAGCTCCCCACTATGCGCCGGAAGCATCCAACTGAACATACGACCGAAAAGATCCTTTTCAACGACCGGTTTTTGCCGCTTCTTGATGATGTTGAGTCCCCAGAAGGTAAAGAACATCGTCACCTTCTTCCCCGTAGACGCAGCACCGTTCGCTATCACGAATGAGGCCAACGCCTTATCGAGGTCATCGCTAAACACAACGATCGTTTTGTTGTCCGCTACGCGCTGTGCAGGTCTGCAGGGCGTTCCTTCGGAAGCCTGTTTACGGATCAGTGCCTTCACCTTACCGTTGCTCGTATCCAACGAAAGCAACTCGGCTCCGGTCATCCGACACCACGAGGCTACATCCCGACCGAAGGCTTGGTCCGTCGCCGTAATACAGAGCTGTTCCCCCGGCTTCAGTCCCTCGTAACTCTTTTTCAACTGCATCACCGGTCCCGGACACATCAGTCCGCAGGCGTCGACCTCCAACGTATGTGCCGACACTTCCGAACAGCTCTTTTGCTGCGGTTGGGCGCTTCCGCAATCGCAGGAACATGCCCCTCCCTCTCGGGGTTCAGCAACCGGAGCGGTTGCACTCCGCCACGTAGTATATCCGCCCGACAGATTCCGCACATCCGTAAAACCGTGTTGAGTCAAAATACGGCATGCAAGATAGCCCCGCAATCCCACGGCACACGTAACAACAATCGGTCGTTCCCGCGGCAACTCATCGAGGTGTTCGCGCAATTCATCGAGCGGAATGTTCACAAAGCCGGGAATAGACCCCATCGCAAATTCATCCTGCGTACGCACATCAATCCGCAGCGTCTCGTCCGACAGCGAAGCGATCTCTCGCCAGTGGATAATGCGAACTTGTCCCTTGAGAATATTCTCGGCGACGTATCCGGCCATATTCACCGGATCCTTGGCCGAGGAGTATGGCGGCGCATAGGCATGCTCCAGTTCGGTCAGGTCATAGACTGTACCTCCTTCGCGAATGATCTGTTCGAACATCTCGATGCGTTTATCCGCTCCATCACAACCGACCACCTGTGCACCGAGCAGACGTCCTGTTCCGGGGGCAAACAGAATTTTGATCGAAAGCGGAAGAGCGTTCGGATAGTATCCGGCATGAGAAGCGCCATGCGTATAGGACGAAACATAATCGATATGATTTGCCCGCAACAACTTGGCATTGGCTCCTGCCGTCGCAACGGTCAGATCGAAAACTTTGGCCACCGAAGTACCGATCGATCCGCGGTATTTCCGTTTGTTGCCGAGCACAAGGTTATCCGCCACGATGCGCCCCTGTTTGTTGGCAGGACCGGCGAGAGGAATCAAGGCCGGTTTTCCGGTCACCCGATGCATCACCTCAACGGCATCTCCCAGAGCATAAATATCCGGATCCGAGGTTTGCATATACTCGTCAATGGCAATACCCCGGCACGCTCCGATCGTCAGTCCCGCTTCTTGGGCCAGACCGACCTCGGGACGCACACCGATACTCAGCAACACCATATCACTCGTAATCTTTCGACCGCTTCGCAAATATACGACGACACGACCTTCGGACGTTTCTTCGAAACGCACGACTCCATCTTCGAGGTACAATCCCACCCCTTTGTCGGTCAAGTGGCGGTGAACCATGGAGGCCATCGAGAAATCGAGCGGAGCCATCACCTGATTGGCCATTTCGACCACATCGACCCGCAGCCCAAGATGGTGCAGGTTTTCGGCCATCTCCAGACCGATGAATCCGCCGCCCACGACAACGGCACGTTCGGGACGTTGTGAATCAATATACTGCTTGATCGCATCCGTATCCGGCACACTTCGCAGCGTAAAGATCTTCCGGCTATCGACACCCTCGATCTTCGGACGCAACGGTTCGGCCCCCGGAGAAAGGACCAGCTTGTCATACGTCTCGATATAGACTTCACCGGTTGCGAGGTTACGCACTTCGACCTGCTTGCGGACACGATCGACAGCGATCACCTCCTGTTCGACACGGATATCGATACGGAAACGATCCGTGAATCCTTTGACCGTCTGCACGAAGAGTTTCGGACGTTGGGCAATGGTTCCTCCAATGTAATAGGGCAAACCGCAGTTTGCATACGAAACATACTTTCCTCTTTCGAAGAGAATGACCTCGGCCTTCTCATCCAAACGGCGCACACGGGCCGCCACGGTGGCACCTCCGGCCACACCTCCGACAATCAGAATTTTCATCTTGTAACAATCAATATAATAGGGTTATCATTTACTCTTGTTCCTCCATCGAGTTTTTCAATTGGGCGAACAGCTCTTCAAGTCCCACAGGAGCTGTCTGCATCTGACGGATCTTAGCCACGCCCTCTTCCGTAAGCGAAAACAACATCTGCCTCCGGTCATGGGAGCTGATTCCACGACGGATATATCCTTTGTTTTCCACGGTGGTAATGATTTTGGACACCCGAGGCCCCGACAGACCTATATATTCGCAGAGTTCACCTGCTGTCTTGACCTCTCCGTTTTTGAGGCAGCAGAGCAGCATGGCTTCGTTAATCGTGATTCCGTGACGTTCGACGAATGTATTTTCGAACTGATGCAACGTCTTATAGACCT
>URBJ01000141.1 GCA_900546005.1 uncultured Alistipes sp.
GAATTAGTGTGTAGGCATATTTGATGAATTTTTTCAGGCCCAAACGATTGACGTTCGGAACGCCACCGTCCTTAACCTCGTCTTTCCCGAGGGTCAGCAGCAGCAGAGTCGGGCGGCAAAAGGCGGCAAAGAGTGTTGCGATCGTATTCACTCCGGCCGTAGCCATGAAGAGGTCCATCGTCACCCCCATCAGCAGTCCCAACAGCAGACCGCTCAGCGGTGCGATTTCGATCGGGAGCAGGAGGATGAAGGCGATATAGACTAAAGGGTGGACATAAATGCTGATCCCGATTCTGCTGAACAAAAAGACTTGCAGCAGAACCAAGACGACAAATAAGATCGCATATTGTAAAGTCCTATACATAAATTTTTCCCTCTCGACCGGTTTCTATGTTTCCGGCCCTTCTGGTTCTCTTTTTTAACTTCCCCTCCGTATTTCGTTCGGCAGCAGACCGGGATGCTCACAAGTCCCTCGCGAGTTATGAATTGTCTTCGGTATCAATGGTCATGCTGTTTTCGAGTGTTTCACGCTCCTCTGCATCTAAATATTTCACGACAAGTACGTTGTTCAGGGCTGCCATATCGGTGTGGATTTTTACCCGGACGTCGTAGTAGGTCGCGTTGTTCAGCTCGAAGCTTTCGACGGTCCCGATCATGATGTCAGGCGGGAAACGCGATGAGTGGCTCGTCGTTACGATCGTATCTCCCTTCTGCAGCGTAGCGTATTTCGCAACCTCAGACAGCTTAAGATATTCGTAACTGGTTCCGTCCCACGTGACCGAACCGAAATAGTCGGTTCCCTTGATCTTGCCACTCGTCTTGAATTCCCGGTTCAGAATCGACATGCACACCGAGAAGTGTTCCGAACATCCGATCACGTATCCGGCAATGCCGCCGTCGGAGATCAGGGCCATGTCAGGTTGCAGTCCTGCATCGACGCCCTTGTCCAATGTAATGTAATTTTCCTGCCGGATGATCGAGTTGTTGATGACCCGAGCCTGAGAGTAGGCATACTGCGGCCGGTTTTCCTGCTGGGCCGATGTATCAGCAAACATAGTGCTCAGAGCGGTTGAATCGACATCTGCCGTATAGACCGGATGACGGTACCGTTCCAATTCGTTCTCCAGTTCGGCGATCTTTTCGGTGAGCGAAACGTTCTCTTTCCTCAGATGAAAATAGCTGTTCAGTCCCGATAGCTGCGAATAAATACCGCCTACGACATAGTTCGAGGCGGTAATCAATTTCGCTTTGGTATAGCTCGTACTGTTTGCGTAGTAGTGCAAAGCGAACCCTTCGAGAACAATAAAGATCAAAACGAAATGGATCTTCTTTATGAACAGAAAGAATTTGAACATTCCCTTTTATCGTGTTGTTCCGAATCTATTTTCATGTGCCGCTGCTTGCCCGATTATCGCATCAGGAAAGAGAAGCGGTTGATGTTTTTCAGCGCAATTCCGGTTCCCCGTGCGACGGCCCGCAGCGGATCGTCCGCGATATGGAACGGAATGTTGGTCTTTTCCGAGAGACGACGGTCGAGACCTTTGAGCAGGGCTCCGCCACCGGCCAGATAGATACCGTTTCGGGCGATGTCGGCATACAGTTCGGGTGGAACCATCTCCAGTACCTTCATGATGGCCGCATCGATCTTGACCAACGATTTTTCCAGAGCATAGGCCATCTCGTTATAGGAGATGCTCAGAACCGAAGGCAGCGAGGTCAGAATATTCGGGCCGGTTACTTCGAAATCTTCCGGCTCCTCATCCAGTTCGGACAACGCGGCACCGACGGCGATCTTGATGTCTTCGGCCGTACGCTCTCCGATTCTCATGTTGTGCTGTTGGCGGATGTAGGTCTGGATATCCTCCGTAAAGACATCACCGGCTACGTTGATGCTTTCGCTGCAGACAATACCTCCTAATGAGATGCAGGCGATTTCGGTTGTTCCACCTCCGATGTCGACCACCATGTTGCCTTCCGGCGCCTCCACATCGAGACCTGCCCCCAAGGCTGCGGCCATCGGCTCGTAGATCATGTACACTTCGCGACCTCCGGCGTGTTCTGCCGAGTCACGGACGGCACGGATCTCCACATTAGTCGAACCCGACGGAATGCAGATCACCATCTTCAGCGAGGGACTGAACAGTCGGCTGTTGCTTTTGACCATTTTGATCATTCCTCGGAGCATGATCTCCGCAGCATTGAAGTCGGCGATCACACCGTTTTGCAACGGACGTATCACACGAATATTTTCGGGAGCACGCCCGTACATGGCCTGCGCCTCATGCCCTACCGCTTTGAGTTTGCCCGTACGATTGTCGAGAGCAACCATAGAGGGAGCATCGACCACAATTTTATCGTTGTAAAGAATAATCGTATTGGCCGTACCCAAATCGATGGCTATTTCTTGGTTGAAAGAGAAAAATCCCATTGTTCTTCGTTGTAAAAATGATTAGTGTTTGAAGTGGCGGATACCGGTGAATACCATCGCGATACCGTTCTTGTTGCAATAGTCGATCGTCAAGTCGTCGCGTACCGAACCGCCGGGTTGAATCACCGTATCGATACCCTCTTTGTGAGCGATTTCCACGCAATCGGGGAAGGGGAAGAAAGCATCTGATGCCATGACAGCCCCTTTCAAATCGAAATTAAACGATTTGGCTTTTTCAATGGCGTGGCGCAAAGAATCTACCCGGGAGGTTTGTCCTACGCCGCTGGCATAAAGTTGTTTTCCCTTAGCAAGAACGATAGCATTGGACTTGCTGTGTTTCACTATTTTATTGGCAAACAG
>URBJ01000142.1 GCA_900546005.1 uncultured Alistipes sp.
ACCTGTTTCGTCCCGCACCATTCGCCCCCAAACACTTTATTGAACAGGGGCAATATATCTCAGGCCAAGTCGTCAGCTCGATCGGGCTGTCGGCTAAAAATGCTCAAATCGATGCCATAGCACTTACCGGAGAAAATGTATTGGGAATGACTGTTGCCGATTCTTCTGGGTATTTTATACTTGACGGCTTGGATTATAAAGGACCCACATTATTTATGGTAACAGCAAAAACCGCGCGAGGGAAAGGAAAAACAATCCCATCTATTGAATTTGACACGCTTTATCCACGACCAGTGGTCAAACAACAAAATTTATACAATTTGATCGATTCATCTGAAGATTCAGTCATCATTAACAGTTATGTTAATCAACGCAAAAAAAATTATGAACAATCTCATTTTTTCAATGGATATGGTCTAGATGAAATAGTTGTCGAAGCAACAAATCTTCGGAAACCCCAGACTTCTCTGATGGGAAATTTGTATGATACAGCCGATTTGGCTCCATATAAAAAAGTGCCTTTATCTATGTATTTATTGACTTTACCCGGTGTCACCACAGGAACTACTGAAGACGAAGAGAATATCCAATGCTTCAAATTAAAAAGATTTGATGGACCCGGTTTTAGTCCGGCTCAATTAAAAATTGACAATAGAATTGTTACCAATATCAATGAAGTCAGGTCTTATCATGTTGACGATGTCGAGTATCTTAATATTGTCAAAACGACAGGAGGAAGATTAGAGGGTATAAAGTATAATCTTGATTATCCCTATCGGATTGAAATCTATTTGAAAGAAGATAGAAATACAAAGAAGAATTATGTGACATATAGGAGTTTGGGGTATTCCGAGTGTATGGAATTCTACTCACCGGTATACGATACACCGGAACGAGCGGACAATCCTCGACCGGACAACCGAACCACCCTGTATTGGAATCCTTACGTACAAACCGATACGACCGGTAAAGGTTTTGTGGAGTTCTATACCGATGACCGGGAAGACGCAGAACTCGAGATCACGATAGAGGGAGTTACTCCATCGGGCACTCCAGTCCTTTACCGAACCGGGTTAAATAGAAAGGATGAGAAGTGAACGATGAGTTCTGAACTCTGAGTTCTGAGTGTGTCGGTACGGCATGGTAGGAAAACATGTGTCGTACGGTTCGGGGGAACTATTTATGCCTGTGGATGAGTTTGGGAAAGAGCTTGCGGAATCGTAGCATTTGTGTCGTGATGTTGCCTTTGGCGATGATCATGGTAACCGAGACGATGATCATGACGATTCCCGTGGCAAGTTTCGGGGTGAACGCTTCTCCGAAAATCGTAACCCCGAAAATGACGGCAGTAACGGGTTCCAAAGCTCCGAGGATTGCTGTCGGAGTGGAGCCGATATACTGGATGGCTTTGGTTGTCGACACGAAGGATATGGCGGTCGGGAAGAGGGCAAGCGCTACGATGTTTCCCCACAGGAACCATTTGGAGGGAACGATCAGTTGGTTTCCGGCCAGAATCATGGCGACGAATACGGAGAGTCCGAATATCAGTACATAGAAGGTAACCTGTACGGTAGCCATCTCCTTGAGTCGGGTCTGGTTGACCCCGACGATGTAGCATGCGTAGGAGAGGGAGGAGGTCATGACGAACAGAATACCGATCGGGTCGAGTGTAACACCGTTGTCTCCTTGGTAGAGCATGGCTATACCGCCCAATGCGATGAGGATGCAGAGTACGGTGAACCACGAGATTTTCTCTTTGAAGAAGAGGGCCATGATGACGGCTACCATGATTGGGTAGACGAACAGTATGGTAGAGGCGACTCCGGCATCCATGTAATTGTAACTCAGGAAGAGGGCCAGAGAGGAGATCGCAACGAGCAGTCCCATGACGGCAAGGGGAAATATGTCTGCCTTGTGTATCGCAAAGCTCCGGCCCCGTGACTTGATCATGATGGCCAGTATCGGGATGGCGAACAGATAGCGGAAAAACAGCACCGAATTGGCGTTCATTCCGTTTTCGTAGAGCGGAAGAGCGAAAAGGGGGTTCATTCCGTAGGTGGCAGCCGCTACGGCACCGTAGATGTAACCTTTGGCCTTGGTGTTCATATGTACAGATTCGATGTTTTCAGCGTTTGTCCCGAACGATCTCCTAAAGTCTTTTAGGAGAAGCACGTCACTTTTGGGGAGATATTTAGCTGTGTGATTGGTTGCAAAATCGGTCTCCGGAGGTGGCCTTCAAAGAGCTTCTCACTATTCGGGCAAATTTAAACAAATCTTTTGGTATTTCTTGTTGGCGGATGGAGTGTCTGTTTATTCTGTTTTTTCGGTGGGGCGAGGATATCGGGGCACAAAAGTAGTTGCGGTGGAGGTAGTAAGAAAAAAGCGTTGAAAACCATTTTTGATTTTCAACGCTTATCGTTTTGCGGTATGGACGAGACTCGAACTCGCGACCTCCTGCGTGACAGGCAGGCATTCTAACCAGCTGAACTACCACACCGTTTTTTTTAGTAGCACCTGTCTCTCTCAAATGCAGTGCAAAGATAGCGCTTTTTT
>URBJ01000143.1 GCA_900546005.1 uncultured Alistipes sp.
ATCGGACGGGATTTGCTCGTCTTGTCAATTAATCAGTTTAGGTTCGTCGTTTTTAGTTGTCTTGACCCCGTTCGCCGTACGGAAGAAATGCAGTAGCGGAACGCTCATTTGTCTGCTCGGAAAGCATTCGGAACGAGGATAAAGCAAACTTCTACCCCATAAGACAAAGTAAATGATTTTTTTCGAGATTTGATAAAAAAAGCACGGTTTTGTTATAATTTTATTTCGTTCGGCTCTTTTGTTGTTCCGTTTTCCACTTTGTAGTCTTTGGGGCTGACGCCAAAGTATTTCTTGAATGCGGTAGAGAAGTGGGATTGTGTTCCGAATCCGGTTTGGTCTGAAATTTCGGCGATACTCAGGTTCCCCTCGAGGATCAACTTCGCGGCCTTCTTCATCTTGAAGTTTCGGACGTAGTCGTTGGGTGCCAAGCCCGTCAATCCCTTCATCTTTCGGTAGAAACTGGTTCGACTGAAGCCCAGTTCGACGGCGATGACGTTGATGTTGATATCGGGATTCTCGATACTTTTATCGATGAATTGATGGAGCTTCTCCAGAAAACGACGGTCAATCTCTGATAACGAGTCGGGAATCCGGTTGTCGTTATCGTCGTCGTTTTGTTCGGTGTTCGGATTCTGGCTGTGGAAGAAGGCCTTCATTCGATCGCGGTTGGCTTGTTGGTTGTGTATGATCGAGATCAGGTGATCGGCGCGGAAAGGCTTGTTGATGTAGGCATCGGCCCCACAGTTGTAACCCTCGATTCGTTCCTCGATTCGATTTTTCGCGGTCAGGAGAATAAAGATAACGTGACAAAGCTGCGGGTCGTTCTTGACGGTCTTGCACAGTGCGATGCCGTCCATCTCGGGCATACGGATGTCGCTGATGACAATTTCCGGCATTTGTGAACGGATCATCTGGAGTCCTTCCGCTCCATCGTAGGCATGCAGAACGTTATACTCGAGATGCAAAATCTCATGAAGTAGTGTGTGAATTTGCGGATCGTCTTCGACAATTAACAAAGAGCGGAGTTTTTGAGGGTGTTGCGGTCCTGTACTATCGTCTATTATTTCGATGGGGCCTGTATCTTCTGTGGATTTTAAGTTGAACTCCGTAGACTCGGCTTCAGAGACGGTATTTGTTTCGAGGATCTCCTCGTCGGGGAAAGCTTCTCTGTTTACTGGAATTGAAAATGCCATGGTTAGTCCATCTGTTTCATTCCATGAGGCTTCTATTTTTCCGTGTAGGCGTGAAATCAGGGTTTTTGTGTAGTGTAGACCGATGCCACTGCCGGGAATATCTTCGTTGCCAGTCAATCGGGTGAAGCGATCGAAGAGTTGTGCTAATTCATCCGGTTCGATCTTGTCGCAAGTATTTGCGATGCTGATTGTTAATGTCTCCGTATTTTGTGTGGCACTGTTGGTTCTCGTTGTCGTGTAGTCAACGGTTATACCTATTCGTCCTTTACGCGGTGTGTATTTTACGGCGTTTGACAGCAAATTGGTGATGATCTTCTCCAGAAGGTCATCGTCGGTATATATCATCGGCAGGCTTGAGCAGATGTTTACTTCGTATTCGATCTCTTTAGCCCGAACGCTAAATTGAAAAGAGTTGATAACATTGTGAAGAATCGGGTTGAAATCGAGTTTCGAGACGCGCAGGGGAGCTGTTCCACTCTCCATACGACTGAAATCAAGCAATTGATTGACGAGTTTTAGTAATCTCCCTGAATTGTAGGATAGGATTGAGATTAATTTCATATCGTGAATCCCTGTACGAGCATTTTGAGCCAAAAGTTCGATATTACCGTTGATCAGTGTCAAAGGGGTCCTTAATTCATGAGAGATGTTTCCGTAGAAGTCGATCTTCTGCTGATTGATCTCCTGTTCGTGTTTGCGTTGTTGCTCTGCCAGCTCTTGTGTCTTCTTCGTGTATTTTTTTCGGAAATATAGTTTTGTGGCAAGGATGATTCCTCCGACGATCACGATGAAATAGATCAGGTAAGCCCATCCCGTTAGCCACGGAGAGGCTTTTACCGTAATGTCAATTCCGACTTCAGGAGACCACTCTCCATCGCTATTTTGAGCTTTGACAAGAAAGCGGTAATCTCCAGCGGGTAAATTAGTGAAATAGGCACGTTTATTTCCATCAGTTTCAATCCATTCCTTGTCGAATCCCTCCAGTTTGTATGCATAGCGTAATTTATCCATATAGGTATAGTCAATACCCACGTAATCTATGCTAAAAGTGTTTTGTTTATGTTTCAGAACGATTTTCTTTGCGAATGCGATGGTTTTATCGATGGGAGCCCCTTTCTCATCCGGAGAGATACTCCGGTTCTGTATTTTGAAGTCTTCTAAAACGACAGAGGGTTGGTACCCGTTTTGTTTGATGTCTGCAGGATTGAATTGGTCGACTCCGGAATTTCCGCCAAGGTAAATGGTTCCGTCTGTTGCGGTCAAAATTGCCTGTTCGAAAAATTGTGTGTTTGAAAGCCCGTCAGCTTCGCTAAAGTTACGTAGACGCCCTGTTTTAGGATCCAAACGT
>URBJ01000144.1 GCA_900546005.1 uncultured Alistipes sp.
GATTCTATCACCGCATATTCCGATAGTACCCCACGGGCCACTCTCCAAGCCTCCTTTTCTTTACCGAGCCAGCACATTCTATCTTACTCAGCCATCAGCTACAACACATCCCGATAGCTGATACCTCCGTACCGTACGGTCAACTACAAAACCGAAGCCGCCCTTTTCCTCGCATTTTACACCCACTCCCTGCTAAAAAACTGAGGGACCGACCCTTTTTTCGGATCAGTCCCTCGAATCTACCTAAATAATCTGCTCTTCAGCCCCCGGATCAGCTGCTGCGAACTACTCAATCCGCATAGCGAATCCACCGCCCGGAGCCATGCGCAGTTTCAATTTCGTTTTTCCATCCACCGCAAGCGACTCGGAGGCGTAATCGCGACCGGCACGATGGGCATTCACTCCATCTTTAAACAGCTCCACCTGATGCGAACCGTCGTTCAGGAAGGAGAGATCGACCTCAACCTCACGAGGAGTCCAGTTGTTAATTCCCCCGACATACCACACATCGCCTTTGCGACGTGCCGTAACGATGTATTCACCCAATTCACCATCCAAGATTCTGGTTTCGTCCCATACGGTTGGCACATCGGCAATGAAGTCCGTACAGGTCTGTTCGCGCTCATAATTGCTCGGGGTGTCACACATCATATTGACGGGTGAGTCATATACGACATACATAGCGATTTGGTGGCAACGCGTACCTTGACTCATCGGTTCACTGTAACAGGGATAATAGTTTCCTTTCGAGGCATTACGCATTGCACCTTGCGTATAATCCAGCGGACCGGCCACCTGACGGATAAAGGGAATCATCACGTCATAGGTCACCTGATCGACATCAGCCGTAATCCACTTCACCTGCTCCAACCCGAAGACGCCCTCACAGTTGAGTACATTGGGGTATGTTCTGTGGATACCCGCGGGTTTGTGCGTACCGTGCAGATCGAGGATCAGCTTGTATTTTGCAGCCGTGGCAGCGGCGCGATGGTTGAATTCGGTCATCAGCTGGTCATCTCGATCCATGAAGTCGACCTTGAACCCTTTCACACCCAGATCGGAGTAGTATTTACATACCTCATCCATATTTCGTTCGAAAGCGTAGCAACCGGCCCAAAGAATAATTCCGACATTCCGTTCAGCCGCATAATCGACCAACTCTTTGATATCGATTGCATCGACCACCTGCATCAAATCGGCCTTCATATTAACGGCCCACCCCTCATCGAGGATCACATATTCGATTCCGTTTTTCGAAGCGAAATCGATATAGGCCTTGTAGGTATCGTTGTTCACGCCGGTTTCGAAATCGACTCCATCCAAGTTCCAAGCGTTCCACCACTCCCAAGCCACCTTACCGGGCTTGATCCACGATATATCGGACAATTTTGAGGGTTCGGCCAGCAGGTAACTCAGATTCGACGCAGCAATATCCTTGTCGTTATCCGAGATTACAGCGATTCTCCACGGGAAGTTTCTTGGAGCCTCGACTTTCGCGATAAAATCTTCACGTTCATTGACCAGCAGCTGCAAGTTGTTGTATCCACCGCCCTCGACGTTTTTTGGATAGCCGGCATGCACACCAGCCAAACGGAGCCCATCGTCTGCGACCAGATAGAGACCGGGATAATCATACAAATCGGTTTCTGTCAGACACACCGAAACCCCGTCATCGGTTTTAACGAACAAGGGCAGGAACATCAATCTTTGTTGATCGGATAGTTTTTCAGACTTGTAGACATTTTCGAACGAGTTGGGGAACTGGGAATTGAAATCTCCGTCATTACCCCGATTCACATAGGGGACCGTAGCGACGGCATCGGCCGGAAACCGATAGTCCACCTCTTCCCGAACGATGCAGAACGGATCTTTCGCGTGATTGACAAAACGATAGGCAATTCCGTCATTATACGCACGGAACACTACGCTGTAATCGCCCTTGAATTTCAGGGTCAATTCATTGCACTGATCCCTCACGCTGTCGGCCCGATAGAAAGGCGACGCGATTTTGGTATCGATCTGCTTTTCGGTACTTTTCTGCAACCGGGCGTTATCGCCCCACACGGTTCCGTTATCCAAAGTCATGGATATTGCCGATGGAGCAATAACCTCTTTCCCGTCATAGATGACGTTATAGGTCAACTTTTCACCTATGTCGATCGTCGCTTTCAACTTTCCGTCGGGGGAGGCCAGCGACAGTTGTTTTTGAGCGGCGCTCAAGGATCCGGCGAAAACACAACACACGATCCCAAGAAGAATTTTTCTCACCATATTTTCTCTCTTTATCAAAAAAATTAAGCTAAAAGTAACATGAATCGATTTACTGCCCGACACGAACGTGCCGTTTATAAACACATGTAACAAAAATAGTAAATTATTTCACATAACAAGAGTGTCCGTTCGAAAACTTTTTGAGACGTATCCGGCTGCAAACAAAAAACCTCGTTTCTCCTGATGTTTGATCCCGTTCAAAGCAGATACGATACTGGATTGTCA
>URBJ01000145.1 GCA_900546005.1 uncultured Alistipes sp.
GTTGTACTTTTTCTATGAGGAACTGAAGATCGGGGGGGGATCGTATTATTTTTAATAAGGGTATATGCTGTGAGCCGTAGTAATAAAAGGAGCGCCGAAATTTCGGCGCTCCTTTTTATTTGTGGTTGCGGCTACCGTTTAACTGATGGTCATGATTTCACGATACTTGGGCAGCGGCCAGAGTTCGTCGTCGACGATCAGTTCGAGTTTGTCGATGTCGTACCGGATGCGGTCAAGGTAGGTTTGAACGTCTTGAGAATATCCGATAGCCCGATCGACGACGTTGTCCACGTGGTTGTACCGTTTGCGGGCCTCGACCATCTGGTAGGTGTTTTCGCGGATCGCCTTGACATGTTTGGCGATGGTCTGAATGGTCCGGATCTCCTCTGCAGCCAGATCACGGTATTCGTCGGGCAGAATCTCCTTGAGACCCTCGACATTCTTGATCAGCACATTCTGGTAACGGATGGCCGTGGGTACGATGTGATTCGCTGCCATGTCGGCCAGAACGCGCGATTCGATCTGGATCTTTTTGATCAGGTTCTCCATATTGATCTCATATCGGGCATGGATCTCCGTTTCGTTGAAGACGTTGTGCTTTTCGAACAGCTTGATGTACTCTTGGCGGCTAAAGATGCGGAAGGCGTCGGGGACACTTTGGATGCTCTCCAATCCCCGTTTTTGGGCCTCTTCCAACCACTCCTTGCTGTAGCCGTTGCCCTCGAAACGAATCTTTTTCGAGGCGATGATGTATTTACGTATGATCTGAAGAATGGCCTCGTCTTTTTTTACACCCTTGTTGATCAGTTTGTCGACCTCTCCCTTGAATTGGGTGAGTTGTTCGGCAACGGCCGTATTGATCGCAATCAGTGGAGCCGCACAGTTGTTCGAAGAGCCCGTTGCACGGAACTCGAACCGATTTCCGGTGAACGCGAACGGTGAAGTCCGATTACGGTCGGTGTTGTCGAGCAGGATTTCGGGAATCTTTCCGATGTCGAGTTTGATCTCGGTTTTTTCGTCGGGGGTCATTTTACGTTCGCTCAAGCGCTCTTCGAGTGAGTCCAGTATAGCCGACAGGGTAGACCCTGTGAAGACGGAGAGTACGGTGGGCGGAGCCTCGTGCGATCCCATGCGCAGGGAGTTCGATTGTGTGGCGATAGAGGCCATGAAGAGCGGACCGTAGTTGTGGGCGGCCATGATCGTGTTGACGAAGAACGCAAGAAACTGTATGTTGTTCTTTGGGGTTTTCCCCGGAGCCAGCAGATTGACTCCTGTATTGGTGAGCAGCGACCAGTTGCAGTGCTTACCCGATCCGTTGACTCCGGCGAACGGCTTTTCGTGGAACAGGACGCGGAGTTTATGCTTTTGTGCCAAACGGCGCATTAGGGTCATCAACAGGGTATTGTGGTCGACGGCAATGTTGGCCTCTTCGAAAACCGGAGCGCACTCAAACTGGTTGGGAGCCACTTCGTTGTGTCGGGTCTTGATCGGAATGCCGAGCCGGTAGGCATGCCATTCGAAATCTTTCATGAACTCCAGTACACGGCTTGGGATGGCTCCGAAGTAGTGGTCGTCGAGCTGTTGGTCTTTTGCGGCGATGTGTCCCATGAGGGTCCTGCCGGTCTGGGCCAGATCGGGGCGGGCTTGGAACAGAGCTTCGTCCACGAGAAAATACTCTTGTTCCCATCCCAGCGTCACGTTGACCTTTGTGACATCCTTGTCGAAGAGCTGACACACGTCGACAGCGGCTTTGTCGAGGGCAAGCAGCGATTTGAGCAGCGGGGTCTTGAAGTCGAGCGCTTCACCTGTGTAGGCGACGAAAATGCTGGGGATACAGAGTGTCTTGTCGAGAATGAAGGCGGGAGAGCTCGGGTCCCATGCCGAATATCCTCGGGCCTCGAACGTGTTGCGAAGACCTCCGGTAGGGAAGCTTGAGGCATCGGGTTCCTGTTGGACGAGAAGTTCGCCCTTGAACGTTTCGAACGAACCGCCACCGAACATGGGTTCGAAGAAAGCGTCGTGTTTTTCGGCTGTCGAGTCGTTGAGCGGTTGGAACCAGTGCGAATAGTGCGTTGCACCTTTCTCCATGGCCCAAGTTTTCATGCCTTGGGCGACCTGATTGGCGATTTTCCGGTCGATACGTTTTCCCCCGTCTATAGCGGTACACAAGCTTTCGTAAGCTTCTTTTGAGATGTATTGTCTCATCTTTTCTCGGTCGAAAACGTCGGTGCCGAAAATTTCCGATATTTTTTCTTGCGGCAAGTTGGTTTTAACCGGTTCTCTCCTCGACATTTCGTCGAGTGCCCTGAATCGTAATATGGCCATG
>URBJ01000146.1 GCA_900546005.1 uncultured Alistipes sp.
AGATCGTATTGACCAATACCCCGGTATCTATTCGTATGGGAACCATCGATCGTTTGGCCGAAGCCTGCCATGCGATTGTCGTTCCGGCCGATGCAACGAGCGTTTCCGATCTCGAAAATCTGATCGACAAGACGATGGAGCATTTCGGTGGTAAGTTCGACTTTATTCTGCATTCGATCGGGATGTCGTTGAATGTTCGCAAAGGACGTACGTACGACGATCTGGATTACGATTATTTGGCCAAAACGCTCGACATATCTGCAATTTCGTTTCACAAAGTGATTCAGGTTGCCCGTAAGAAGGATGCCCTGAACGATTGGGCCTCTATTGTGGCACTCTCCTATATCGCAGCACAACGTACGCTGTACGGTTATAACGACATGGCTGATGCCAAAGCGCTGTTGGAGTCTATTGCCCGCAGCTTCGGCTATATCTACGGTCGGGAAAAACATGTCCGGATCAATACCGTGTCGCAGTCGCCGACTCCGACAACCGCAGGGAAAGGCGTATTGGGTATGAGCGATTTGATGGATTTCGCGGATCGGACCTCACCGCTGGGAAATGCTACGGCGGATGACTGTGCCGGTTATGTGCTGACGCTCTTCTCGGATTTGACCCGCAAGGTGACGATGCAGAATCTGTTCCACGACGGAGGTTTTTCGAGTATGGGTATGAGCCGTCGGGCCATGAAGCTCTATGAAAAAGGTCTTGAGGTTGAGTATCGCGATATTTCGAAACGGAAATAGGATCTCGGAAACTTTTTGAAATAAAAAGAAGAGAACGCTGAGTAAACGGCGTTCTCTTCTTTTTTGTGTTTTCGAGGACGGTTTATCGTGCGTCGTCCCACGAATCCGTTCTGAACGGGAATGCGGGCAGTCCGCCGCAGTTGTAGAGTTCGGCAGCTTTGGGTACGTTGCGGAAGGCGTAACGTACGGCTACGGGTTCTGCTACAATCTCCGAGCTGACGACGATCTCCTGCTTGCCGGGGACGAATTCGGCATGGGCCGGAATGAAAACCTTGTCCGCACCGGCGATTTCAAATCCGAGGATGCGTCCGGTGTAGTCGGGTCCCAGAGTTGCATCGCTGGTAAAGGTGACATAAGCTTTTCCGTTTTCGAAACGGGCCTCTTTGAAACGGGGACTGTGAGCTACGATCCCTCCCTGTTTGTAGGTCTCTTTCAGGGCGAGCAGGGCAAGCCGTTTGCCGACAGTGGGTTTGTCCGAGGGGTGGATGCAGACCTTGTCGCCGATGTCGGTGGTTGCAGCCATTCCCGTGTATGGAATCTTATCCATTGCGTCGAGTTGCTGCTCAACGATCAGAGGAACATCGATCTGATCGGTTCCCCAATATTGGTGAGGAGCGATCTGAACGAAGTAAAAAGGCATCGTGTCATCGCCCCACAGGCTGCGCCACAGCGAAACCATCTCCTGCATGAATTGCGAATAATAGGGAATGGTCCTCATGTGCAGATTGGATTCGCCCTGATACCAGATAAACCCTTTTGCCGTATAGTTGATCAGCGGGTGAATCATGGCATTAAAAAGCCGGGCCGTCTGGTTGGCCTCTCCCCACTGCATGTCTCGGGTCTGGTCCGGGTTTACCTTTTTGGCCGACTCTTCCGACATCCATGCCTCGATGCAGGTTCCGCCCCAGTCGGCTTCGATCAGTCCGATCGGCACGTTCAACACGTCGTACAGATTTTTCCCGAAGAAGTAGCCCGTTGCACTGAACTCCGCGATGCTTTGTGTAGAGGCTTCTCTCCATCCGGTATCGGTGTGGCAGTCGTCGAGCGGAGTCTGGCTGACTTCGCGTTTTACGGTAAACATCCGGATGTTTTTGTCTTTGGCTCCCCCAAGAATCGCATCATTTGAACCGGCTACCGGTTGACCTCCGAATCCGGCTACGGGCATCTGCATGTTCGACTGTCCGGAACAGATCCACACCTCGCCGATCATGACGTTGTTCAGTTCGACTTTTTCGCCGTCGCTGATCGTGATCGAGTAGGGGCCTCCGGCCGTTGGGGTTGATACTGCTACTTTCCATGCTCCGTTT